>NZ_MQWD01000001.1:4672414-4711327 GCF_002283365.1 Rubrivirga marina
GTGCCCCGGCCCCCTCACCCCGGCCACGGGCGGCCCTGTTCGGCTCGCCCGCTCTCAAGCGCTCTGCCGGCGGCGACGGGCACGCCGGCTCGGCCGCGCTCCCCACCAACGCGCCGTCCGGCGACGGCCAGCCGGGCCCAGCGCCCGAGGCCCCGGCCGACCCGCTCGGCCCAGCCCTCGCCCGCGTCACAGACGCGTGGCCCCGGTTCGTGACCGCCGTGCGCGAGCGCGTCGGTGTGCGCGTCGGCGCCATCGTGAAGGCCGCCGCGCCGGTCCGCGTGGCACGCGGGGCCGTCGAGATCGGGATGGCCGACGCGTTCGGCGTCACGGTCGCGACCGACAACGACGCGGCGCTCTGCAACGTGCTGGCGGACGTCCTGGGCGGCGAGGCCCCGCCGGTCCGCTGGGTCGAGGCGCCCGCCGAGGCCGTCGAAACCGCCGCGCCCACCGACCCGTTCGAGGCGCTCAAGCAGATGCGCCAGGAGCACCCGGTCGTCCGCGCCCTCTTCGAGCAGTTCGGCGCCGAGATCGTCTGGCAGTAGCGGGTTCGCAGGATGGGGTCGGAGTTGGCTCCGGCCCCATCCTGCGAACTCCGAACCCTGACCGCAGGCCGGCGCAGCCAACTCACCACTCTGAACTCAACGATGGACGGACAACCCAACATGGCCGACCTGTTCGGCAAGATGGCCGACATGCAGCAGCGGATGGCCGACATCCAGGCCAAGCTCGCGGAGGAGCGCGTGACGGCCGAGGCCGGCGGCGGCATGGTCGCCGTCACGGCCGACGGGACTGGCCGCGTCGTCTCGATCAAGATCGAGCCCGACGCCGTCGACCCCGACGACCTCGAGCTGCTGGAGGACCTCGTCGTGGCCGGCGTGAACAAGGCCATCGAGGAGGCCGAGGCCGTCAAGGCCCAGAAGCTCCAGGAGGCCACGAGCTCGATGCTCCCGCCCGGCCTCGACCTCGGCAATCTGGGCGGCGGCCTGCCCAAATTTTAGGACCGGCGAGTTCTGCGGCTCGGACGGCCACCGTGGGGTCCGTATGACCCACCGCTGTCGCCCCCCCCGTGGCATCCTGACCCGCTCGCCCGCGCCTCCATTCCCGACCATGCACCTGACCTCCGAGACCGTCGAAGCCCTCGTCGAGCAGCTCTCGAAGCTGCCCACGATCGGGCGGAAGACGGCGCAGCGGCTGGCGGCCTTCATCCTCAAGATGCCGCGTGAGGAGGTCGTCGAGATCGCCCGGGCGATGGTCGCCGCGAAGGACCGCGTCAAGACGTGCTCGGTGTGCTTCAACGTGACCGACGTCGACCCGTGCCCCGTGTGCCAGTCGCCGAAGCGCGACCGGTCGATCATCTGCGTGGTCGAGGAGCCGAGCGACGTCCTCGCACTGGAGCGGACGGGCGACTACCGCGGGCTCTACCACGTCCTCGGCGGTGTGATCTCGCCGCTCGACGGGATCGGGCCGGATGACCTCCACGTGTCGGAACTCGTCGGTCGCGTGGCCTCGTCGACGGGGGCCGCCACCCCGGTCGTCGCGGAGGCAGCCGAGGGCTACGACGGGGCCGAGGCGCCTCCGAAGGAGGCCGAGCGCGTGCCGGTCAGCGAGGTCATCCTCGCCATGAACCCGAACGTCGAGGGCGACACGACGGCGTACTACGTGAGCCAGATGCTCCAGCCGTTCGGCGTGACGGTCTCGCGGATCGCGAGGGGCCTCCCCATCGGCGGCGACCTCGAGTTCGCCGACGAGGCCACGCTGAGCCGCGCGCTCGAAGGGCGGTCGGGCGTCTAGCCCGGCCCGCCTCGGGCCCGAGGTGGACCGCGCTGCGGTTCCCCGCCGGTCCTAGCTTCTGGGCATGTCTGAGATCCGTCGCGTCTGCGTCTACTGCGGCTCCCGCCCGGGGCTCCGCCCGGCCTACGCCGAGGCCGCGCGCCAGCTGGCCGTCTCGCTCGCCGAGGCCGGCGTCGGCATCGTGACCGGCGGCGGGCACGTCGGGCTGATGGGCGTCGTGGCCGACGCCGCGCTCGAGGCCGGCGGCGACGTCTACGGCGTCATCCCGCAGGCCCTCGTCGACCGCGAGGTCGGCCACACCGGGCTGACGGACCTCTACGTGGTCCAGTCGATGCACGAGCGGAAGGCGCTCATGGCCGAGCTCGCCGACGCCTTCGTGGCGCTCCCGGGCGGGCTCGGGACGCTCGAGGAGATTGCCGAGGCGCTCACGTGGGTCCAACTCGGCATCCACGCCAAGCCGTGCGCGCTCCTGGACGTCGAGGGCTACTACGCGCCGCTCGCCCGGTTTTTGGATCACACCGTCGAGGAGGGGTTCGTGCTCGAAGACCGCCGGGCCGCGATCCTCGTCGAGCCGACGCCGGAGGCGCTCCTGGCCCGCCTCCTCGGGACGCCCCCGGTGATGCCGCCCCTCGGAGGCTGATGCTGAGCCGCCGCGCCGCCTGGGCGCTCGCCGTCCCCGTCGTCCTCGTCCTCCTTGGCTACGTCGTGTGGCCGAACGTCGAGACCGCCCGCCTCGGGCTCGACGCAGGCCTCCTCGCCGATCTGTTCGGGCAGGGCCGCGCGGCCGGCACGCGCGCGCTCGTCAACTCCGTCGGCGTGTCGTTGGGGACGGTGTTCGGCGGCGGAGTCGTGGGGACCGCGCTCGCGTGGGCGCTGTGGCGCTACGACCTGCCGCTCCGCAAGACGCTCGGAGCCGTCGCCGCGCTGCCCCTCGCCCTCCCGCCGCTCGTCGGCGTCCTCGCGTTCCTGTTCCTGTACGGTGAGTCGGGGATGCTGCCGCGCGCGCTCCAGGCTGCCTTCGGGCTCGACGCCGTGCCGTTCTCGTTCGGCGGCGTCGGCGCGGTGCTGGCGGTCCACGTCTACGTGTTCTACGTCTACTTCTACCTGTTCGTCGGCGCCGCCCTCCGCGACCTCGACGCGTCGCTCCTCGACGCCAGCGCCGACCTCGGGGCCGGGCCGTGGACGACGTTCCGGCGCGTCGTGCTGCCGCTCCTCCGGCCGGCGCTCCTCGGCGCGTCGCTGCTCGTGTTCATGCTGTCGATGGCGTCGTTCACGGCGCCGCTCCTCTTCGCCGAGGGCGAGCCGTTCCTGACGACGCAGATCTACCAGTTCAAGACGAACGGCGCGCTCGATCGGGCCGCGGCGGTCTCGGTCGTCCTCACGGGGCTCTGCCTCCTGTTCCTCGTCGGCGTCGAGTTCCGGGGCGCGGCGACGCGGTCGACTAGCAGCAAGGGCGTCGGGCGCGGGCCGGGGCCGCTTCGGGGGCCGGCCCGCGTCGTGGCCGGCGTGCTGGCCGTGGTGATGCTCGTCGTCGTGCTCCTGCCCGTCGCCACGGTGGTCCTGCTGTCGTTCGTGGAGGAGGGCTCGTGGACCACGCAGGTGCTCCCGGACACGTTCACGGTCGCCAACTACACGGCGCTCTTCGCCCAGCCCGACGTCCTCGCCCCCATTACCAGTTCGTTGTGGATGGCCGCGCTCGCGACGGCCGCGAACGTCGTGTTCGGCGTGGCGACGGCGCTCGTCGTGGTAAAGGGCCGCGTCCCGGGCCGCGGGCTGATCCGGGCGCTCGCGCTCCTGCCGTTCGCCGTGCCGGGGACGGTCCTCGCGCTCGGCCTCCTCTTCCTGTTCGACGAACCGACGGCGCTCTCCGGCGGCGCGGTCCTCATCGGGACCGTGTGGCTGCTCCCCCTCGCGTACTTCGTCCGCCACATTCCCCTCGTGGTCCGCTCCACGCAGGCGTCGCTGGAGGGCTTCGACGACCGGCTCGCGGAGGCCTCGGCCGACCTGGGGGCCGGCGGGTGGACGACGTTCCGGCGCGTCGTGATGCCCGTCATCGGGCCGGGCGTGGTGGCCGGCGGGCTCCTCACGTTCGTGACGGCGCTGGGCGAGTTCGTCGCCTCGATCATGCTCTACGTCTACGCCAACCGGCCGATCTCGGTCGAGGTGTTCGCACAGCTCCGGATCTTCGCGTTCGGGCAGGCCGCGGCGTACAGCGTGCTCCTGATGGCGCTCGTGGCGCTCGCCGTCGTCGCCAGCCGGCGGCTCGGCGGGCGGGCAGAGCTCGGCTGACCCGGTCCGCCTCGGCGCCCGAGGCGGGCGGGCTGGGTCACCTCCGAGCCGGGCTGGCGAGGGAGTCATTTGATGAGAGCGGTTCCACCTCGCGGAGCGAAGCCCCTACCTTTCAGACTCCCCTCTCTGGCGCCCGTCCATGAAAGTCACCGTCCTCGGAGCCGGCACCATCGGCACGGCCGTCGCTGTCGACCTCGCCACGAGCGGCGACGCGACGCGCGTGCAGGTCTGCGAGGCCCAGCCCGCCACGCTCCGGGCGTTCCGCGCGGCCCACGCGCACCCGAACCTCCGGACGTTCGAGGCCGACGCACGCGACGCCCAGGCCCTCGAGCCGATCGCCAACGGGAGCGCCGTCGTCGTGTCGTGCGTGGGGCCCGAGCACTCGGACCGGCTGGCCCGGCTGGCGCTCGGCCTCGGGGCCCACTTCGTCGACCTCGGGGCCTCGCTCCGCGACGCGGGCCTGCCGGAGCTCGCCGAGCGGCGCCAGCGGTGGATCGTGACGGGCTGCGGGCTGGCGCCGGGCCTCGTCGGCGTCCTCGCCATGAAGGCCGTCGACGCGCTCGACGCCGCGCGCGCCGTCCGGATCCGGTTCGGCGACGTCCCGCTCACGGCGCCGGAGCCGTTCCGCCACCGGCTCGCCCACTCGGCCGAGCGGCTCATCGACGACTACACCGAGCCCGCGCCGGTCCTCGTCGACGGCCGCATGGAGACGCGCGAGCCGCTGACGGGCATCGAGCCCGTCGAGGTCGACGGGTTCGGGACGATGGAGGCGTTCTACGCGGGTGCCGGCCTGGGCAGCCTCGCCGAGGCGCTCGAAGGGCGCATCGGGAGCCTCGACGTCAAGACGATCCGCTACCCCGGCCACGCCGAACGGATGCGGTTCGTCCTCGACCTCGGCCTCGCCGAGCGGACCTCGCTCGACGTCCGGACGCACCTGACCTACCGCGACGTCCTCGTCCGCCGCCTCCGCAAGCGGCTCGGCGGCGACTACGACGACGCCGTCCTCCTCCGCATCGAGGTGGACGGGACGCGCGACGGGGAGGAGGGCACGCTCGTCTACGAGATGGTCGACCGCTGCGACACGGCCGGCGGGCTCTCGGCGATGCAGCGGTGCACCGGCTTCCCGGCCTCGACGGCCGCCGTCCTCCTCGGGGAGCGCGCGCTCCCGGGCGGCGGCATCGGCCCGGCCGACCGGGTCCTCCCGGTCGAGCCGTTCCTCGAGCGCCTGGCGGCCCGCGGCATCGCCGCCCAGGAGAGTTGGGCGCCGGCCTAGCGCCAGCCGTCCCCGCCGCGACGCCGAGGCGGGCGGAGCCCGACCGCCCGCGGCCGGCCGCGGCCTCTACCGCATCGAGCCGTAGGCGCGGAGGACGGACCCGCTGTGGACGGCGCCGGCCGACCCGCAGAGCGTGACGCACAGCCGGGCGACCTCGTCGACTTCGACGCCGCGCGTGCCCTCGGGCTCGTCGCCGAACAGGATCATCGACGGGGCCACGGCGGCGGCCGTGACGTCCTCGGCCCGGTACTCGGCCGCGATGGCCTCGACGAGGCGGACCACGCCGGCCTTCGCGGCCGAGTACGCGGCCTGCTCGGCCACCCCCTTGTCAGCGCCCTGGCCCGAGGCGAGCGCGACGAGCCGCCCAGCCTGCCCGGCCCCCAACATCCGTCGGACCGCGGCGCGGAACACCACGAACGTGCTCGTCAGGTTGACGTCGAGGGCCGTATGCCAGTCGGCGAGGGTGGTCTCGGCGAACGGCTTGCCGGCCCACATCCCGACCGTGTGGACGAGGCCGTCGGGCTCACCGAGACCGTCAGCGACGCGGGCGAACGCGTCGGCGACGGCGTCCTCGTCGGTCACGTCGGCCTCGAGCGAGAGCGCGCCGACGTCATGGGCGTCGCGGTCGAACCCCGCCACCCGCGCGCCGGCCGCGGTGAGTTGGCCGGCCACGACGCGGCCGAGCCGCCCCGCGGCGCCGGTGACGACGATGACGCGTCCGGAGAGGTCAGGGACATGGGAATCGGGCATGAATCGTCAGGGGAGGTGAGCCAGGGAAGAGGGTCCCACGGGACCGGTGCCGCGAGCGAACCCCGCACGGTGCTATTCCGACGACGTGTGGTCGTGAACGACGCGCCAGCCGTCGGGCGTCGAGGCCAGGAGGAGCGTGAAGAGGCCGACGGGTCCCTCGCCCGGCGCGTCGCCGGCACGCTGGAGCCGCCACCGGCCCCACGCCAGCGCGCGGCGCGCCGAGAGCGGGTGGACCGTGAGGTCCGAGAACGTGAGCTGGCCCATGGCCTCGGCGTCGGGGTAGCCCCGGACGTAGCCGTACAGGGCCTCCTCCCAGCCGTTTCGGACGGTCCCGCCCGAGAGGAACGTGAGCGTGTCGGTCCGCGCGTAGCCGTCCATGAAGCCGCGAACGGAGCCGTCGTTCCAGGCCTCGACCTGGGCGTCGAGCGTGGCGAGGACGCCGGCCTCGACGGCCTCGGCGTCGAAGCCGGCCTCGGGCACGGGCGGGGCCGTCGCCGCGCACCCCGCGAGGGCGACGGTGAGAACGGCGAGTCCGGCCAGACGGAGGGGCATGGGGAGCGTGGCGGGGCCCGACAGACTACGCACGGGAGGGCGCTCGTTGGCCCGGGCACACAGAAGCTCCCTTGTTCGCCTCCGAGGCCACGGGTAGCTTCGCGGTCCCTGGAGGGGCCCCGCCCGCACGTCGCGGGCGCCGCCGCATTCCGTCCACCGCCCGCGCCCTATCGACGCGTTCGCTACGCTCCGACCGTTTCCCCTGACGCCCCGGAGGCCACCTCGTGGCCCCGCCGCGTCGCCTCGTAGCCGACCGCCATCGTCTTGCGCGCGCCGTCCCCACGGACCCGCTTCCTCCCCCGCCGCGCGGCCACGCTCAGCGTCCTCGCGCTGGGCGGCCTGCTGGCCCTGATCGCCCGGCCCGACCGGGCGGCGGTCGCGAGCCCGGCCGCGTGGCCCTGGCGGATCGCTGCGGACACGGACACCGTCGCCGTCCCCGCCCCGGACCGCCTCCCCGTCCTCCGCGACACGACCGAGGCGGACACCGTCGAGACGGACACGGTCGAGGCGGAGGCCCCGGCCCCGCCGGCCTCGGGCGCCGCGCCAGCCGACACGACGGCGCGCCCGGCCGACGACGACTTCGGCTTCGTCGTCCCCGACACCATCGCGGTGTCGGACACGCTCGACGTCGCCGCGGCCGGCACGACCGACGCCGGCACGACCGACGCCGACTCGACGGAGCGGGCCCGGACGTACTTCCCGCGGCCGCTCGACAGCAGCCCCTACGTGTCCGTCGTGCCGCAGTACCTCCCCGGCGTCCGCGGGCGGCTCGGGACCTACTGGCGGCGCGAGGTCACGCTCGACACGACGGCCTACGCCTACCGCGTGCGCGAGGTCGTCGGCGAGGACGAGGTCCGGACGCCGGCCACGTTCACGCTCGACGAGTTCCTCGCGGCCCGCCGCCAGGAAGCCGTCGGCGAGCAGTTCCGGACCCTGGCCGCCCAGCGCGCCGACCGCCAGCAGGCCCGCCGCAACGGGTTCGGGTTCGCCGTCGACATCCCGGGCGGCAACGAGAGCGCGTTCTCGACCATCTTCGGCAAGAACGAGGTGGCTCTCACGGTCAACGGCACGTCGAACGTCAACCTCGGCGTCCGCTACGACCAGAACAGCCTCCAGCAGTCGCTCTCGCAGGGCGGGACGCCGTTCGCGCCCGACTTCGGCCAGGACCTGAACCTCAACGTGGCCGGCACGATCGGCGACAAGCTGGCCATCAACGTCAACTACGACACGCAGAGCCAGTTCGACTTCGAGAACCAGGTCTCGCTCGTCTACACCGGCTACGAGGACGACATCGTCCAGCGGGTCGAGGCCGGCAACGTGTTCCTCCAGACGCCGGCCACGCTCATCCGCGGCGGCCAGCGCCTCTTCGGCATCCGGACCGACCTCCAGTTCGGGCCCCTCGCGGTCACGGCCGTGGCGAGCCAGCAGGACGCCGAGACCGTCAACAAGACGTTCGAGGGCGGCGCCGACGCCCAGCAGTTCTCGCTCGCCCCGTACGACTACGAGGACGACACGCACCTCTTCCTCGGCTTCGCCTTCCACAACTGGTGGGACCGGGCCCACGAGCGGCCGCAGAACCCGCAGCTCCCGCCCAACCTCCGGCGGTTCGTCGGGATCGAGGTGTGGAAGCACGAGCCCGGCCTCATCAACTCGACCGACGAGAACATCGAGACGACGTGGGCCGTCGCCCTCGCCGACCTCGGCGAGCCCACGGCCGTCCTCGACGGCGGCGAGTCGTACCTCGGCGAGTTCGACCCGATCACCGGCCGCTACGACAACGAGGTCGTCCCGCTCCCGGCCCCGGGGGAAGACCAGTACCCAGACGGGCTCCTCGAGGGGGTCCGCCAGAACGGGGCCTCCGTCACGGCCGACATCGCCAACGGGCTCCAGCGGCCGCTCCCGGCGACAGGTGCCTTCTCGAACAACGTGTTCAAGCGGCTCCGGGCCAACATCGATTACACGTTCGACGCCCAGCTCGGCTGGATCTCGCTGGCGACCTCGCTGACCGACAGCGACCTCATCGCCGTGGCCTACCAGTACGAGACGACCGACGGCCGGCTCGTCACCGTTGGCGACTACGGCCGGCCGGCCCAGTCGACCTCCCAGAACGGGCCGCGCACGATCCTCAAGCTCCTCCGCGCCGAGTCGCCGACGCCGGTGGCCCCGCTCTGGGACCTCACGATGCGGAACATCTACCGCATCGGCGGGCGGAGCCTCAACCCGACGACGTTCCAGCTCGCCGTGACCTACGAGCCGGCCGGCTCGTCGGCCGGCACGACGCCGCCCGCCGACGAGCTCTCGTTCGAGCAGCGGACGTTCCTCGAGGTCCTCGGCCTCGACCGCGTCAACGAGCAGGGCCTCGCCACGCCCGACGACGTCTTCGACTTCAGCTCGGGCGTGACGGTCAACCCCGACAACGGCCGCGTCATCTTCCCCGTCCGCCAGCCCTTCGGCGACTACCTCTACAACCTCATCGACACGGGCTGGACCGTCGGGACGATCGGGACGAACAACGGCCGGATCGCCGTCTCGTACGGCGCGCTCACGCCGGCCCAGGCCCTCGAGACCTACGTCCCCCGCCTCGCCGACGGGACCGCGCGCGGCCAATCGCTCTACGACCTCGAGCCCGAGAACGCCCGGCGCCGGCTCCCCCGCCTCACCGACTACCGCGTCGGCGGCGAGTACAAGAGCGCGACGCAGTCCATCTTCAACATCGGGTTCCAGCTCGTCGAGGGGACCGTCCGCGTGACGGCCGGCGACCTCGAGCTGACCGAGGGCGTCGACTACCGCGTCAACTACACGGCGGGGACGGTCGAGATCACGAACCCGACGTACCTCCTCGAGGGCCAGCGCGTCGCCGTCGAGGTCGAGCAGAACAAGTTCTTCTCGATCGGCTCGAAGACGCTCCTCGGCCTCCGTGCCGACTACACGCTGAGCGAGGACTTCGGCCTAGGCGCGACGTGGATGCAGCTCTCGGAGCGCCCGCTCGGCGACAAGTTTCGCGTGGGCGAGGAGGCCCTCGACAACTCGATCGTCGGGCTCGACGGGGCGTTCCGGGCCGAGCCCCGCTGGCTCACGCGGGCCGTCGACGCGCTCCCGTTCATCCAGACGCGCGCGCCGTCGCGGTTCGAGATCCGCGGCGAGGTCGCCCGGCTCACGCCCGGCCACCCCCAGACGCTCGCCTACCGGCGGACCCGCGACGCGCTCCTCGAAGACGACCTCGACTTCGCCGAGGACGAGCTCTCCGGCGTCAGCTACGTCGACGACTTCGAGGGGAGCGAGAACGCCTACACGGCCCTCCGCTTCCCCGACGGCTGGCAGATCGCGGCGCCGCCGAACGGGGGCGAGGACCAGGGGGCGGTCACGGCCGGGCCCCCGGGCTCCCGCGACGGCTCGGCCAACGAGGACGACGTGACCGACCCGGTTCTCCGGTCCAACTGGCGCGGCCTCTTCGCCTGGTACACGATCCCGTCGAGCGTCTACGAGGCCGGCGGGTTCGGCCCGATCCTCACGCCGGCGACGGAGAAGATCACCGTCGAGGACCTCTACCCCGAGCGGGCCCTGACGCTGAACTCGACGGAGCGCCAGTACCCGGTCGACCTCCTCGACGTCTACTTCGACCCGACCCGCCGCGGGCCCTACAACTACAACGGCGACCTCGCCGGCGTCTTCGCCCAGAACCCCCGCGACGTCTGGGGCGGCTTCGTCCGGCCCATCGAGAACTCGTACTCGAACTTCGACGGGCAGAACAACATCGAGTTTATCGAGCTCCTCGTCTCCCCGCTGGGCGGGAAGGACGGGACGGAGCCGATCGCCGAGACGGCCCGGCTCTACATCGACCTCGGCCGCGTCAACGAGGACGTCATCCCGAACGGGTTCCTCAACTCCGAGGACGGCCTCCAGAACGGCGACGCGCCCTCCGGCGACACCGACTCGTGGAGCCGCCGCCAGACCGGCCGGACCAACGGGTTCGTCGACTTCTTCGAGGACACCCAGCGGACCGAGGACCTCGGCCTCGACGGGCTCCCCTCCACGGCCGACCTCTCAGACGGCCGGGGGCAGGTCCCCTACGGGCTCGACGAGCAGACCCAGTTCCGAGCCTTCCTCGACTCGCTCGACCCGAACACGCCGGTGGGCCGCCGGGCCGCCGACGACCCCTCCGGCGACGACTTCTACAACTTCCTCGACCAGCGCTTCTTCAACGACCAGCTCTACCCCGGCCCCAACGCGGCGACGGTCCAGGAGCGGTTCGCCCACTACCGCGTGGCCCGCGAGCTCAACTCGGCCGAGGCCCAGTCGAACCTGAAGGACGGCCAGGGCATCTCGGTGGTCCCGAACTCCGAGGACGTCAACGGGAACAACACGCTCGACGCGGCCGAGACCTTCCACCGCTACGAGATCCCGCTGGAAGCGGACGCCCTCGCCGCGAGCCCGTTCTTCGTCAACCCGATCACGACGCAGAGCCGCATCCCCGGCGCCGGCGAGCAGACGTGGTACCTCCTCCGGATCCCGGTCCGGACGCAGAGCGACGCCAAGACGGAGGTCAACGTCGAGCCCGACGACTTCTCGCGGATCGAGAGCGTCCGCGTCTGGACGACGGGCCACGACCGGCCGGCCACGCTCCGGATCGCGTCGTTCGAGCTCGTCGGGAGCCAGTGGCTCAAGTCGGAGGAGGTCGGGTTCCTCGAGGAGGGCGTCGAGGACGACCCGGACGCGACCGGCGGGACACCGCCCCAGCTGTTCATCGAGTCGGTGAACAACGAGGAGAACCGGTCGATCTACGCCGTCCCCAAGGGGACCATCCAGAACACGGCGCGGACGCCGAGCGGGCAGCTCCGGGCCACGCGCGAGCAGGCGCTCGTCTTCCGCGCCGAGGGCCTCGCCGACGGCCGCCGCGCGGCCCTCGCCCGGTCCTACGCGACCCGCCCGCTCGACCTGACGAAGTACTCGAACCTCCGCCTCGCCGTCCACGGCGACGGGTTCGACCGGCGCGACTCGATGCGCGTGTTCGTCCGGTTCGGCGACGACGAGACGGCCAACTACTACGAGCTCGAGCAGCCGGTCTACCCGTTCGACCCCGCCCGCCTCGGGACGCTCACCGACGAGTGCCTGAGCGACCGGCCGTTCAACTGCGCCCAGTCGGACAGCCTCTGGCAGACGAACGTGCCGGTCGGCGGCGGCGAGACCCGCGACCTCAACCCGATCAACGTGGTCCTCTCGGAGCTCAACCGGGCCAAGCTGGAGCGCGACCAGAGCCAGTTCGCCATCGACGAGCGGTTCACGCTCACGGACGTCGAGGGCGCCCCGCCGGGCGCGACGATCACGGTCCGCGGCCAGCCCTCGATCCAGGACGTCCGGACGGTCGTGCTCGGCGTGCGGAACGGGGCCGGCGGGGCGGCCATCGTCGACACGGTCTCGATCTGGTTCAACGAGCTCCGGGTGACGGGCTACGACGAGGCCGGCGGGGCGAGCGGGTTCGTCACGGCCGCGCTCGCGCTCGCCGACGTGGCCTCGCTCAACGCGCGGCTGAGCTTCACCGACGACGGGTTCGGCGAGCTCGGCGGCGCGCTCGGCGGGCGCGCGTTCGCCCAGCAGTCGGCGTTCACCTTGACGTCCCAGTTCAACGCGCACAAGCTGCTCCCCGAGCGGTTCGGCTGGAGCATCCCCGTGTCGTACTCCGTGACGCGGAACAACTCGACGCCGCGGTTCGACCCCGACAACGGCGACGTCCGCCTCGACGACCTCGTCGAGGCGGCCCGGGCCGACGTGGGCACGGGCGAGGACCCGGCCGTGGCCGACGTCCGCGCCCAGGACATCCTCGCCCGGGCCCGGACCGAGACGTCGTCGCAGAACCTCCGCGTGCAGGCGTCGAAGACCGGCAGCCGCTCGCCGTGGCTCCGCTACACCGTCGACGGGCTCTCGGCGTCGTACTCGCTGTCGTCGCAGCGGGGGTCGAACCCGTCGGCCGCGTTCAACAACTCGGACTCGTGGACGGGCACGGTGAACTACCGCCTGACCGTGCCCGACCCGTACGCTGTCCGGCCGTTCTGGCTGCTCGACTCGGTCCCGGTCCTCGGGAGCGTGTTCGGCGGGCTCCGCCTGAACCTCCTCCCGCAGAGCCTGACGATGAACACGGACGCCTCGCGGAGCCTCTCGGCGAGCCAGCAGCGGCTCGGCGTCGACTTCCTCTCGGAGCCCCAGGAGGTCCGCGACTTCCGCGCGCTCACGCGGCGGACGCAGCGGTTCGAGCACGGCCGCCAGTTCAACGTCCAGTACACGCCGTTCCCGTTCCTCCAGCTGAGCTACGGCTCGGACACGGACCAGGACCTCGGCGCGGCCGGCCAGCGCGAGCGGTTCCGGACGCTCGTCCGCGAGCGCGTCTCCGGTGACTCCGTCGGGTTCTACCGCGTCTACGAGGGCCTCAGCCCGTCGGCGGCCCGCTCCGACACGAGCGCCGTGTACCAGGACCTCGTCAACGAGCTCGACGGGTTCAACGCGGGCGACGCGTTCCCGGACAGCCGCGTCGAGGTCCTCGGTGGGAGCGACCTCGACGTCCTCCCGCTCGGCGAGGCCCTCGGCAACGTGTTCGCGGGCGGGATCCGGACGCGCCAGTACACGCAGCAGTCGACGGCCTCGCTCCGCGTGAGCACGTCGCGCTACAAGTGGCTCTCGTGGCTCCAGCTCCAGCCCATCGCCGTCTCGACCAACTACACGTGGCGCGACCAGCCGAGCGCGGCGGCGCCCGAGCTCGAGGTGGCCTCGGCCGGGGCCACGGCCTCGGTCCAGAGCTCGGTCCGGATCCGCCCGCGCGAGTTCTGGCGGCTCTTCCCGTTCTACCGGTCCTGGGAAGGGCGCCAGCCGGCCGTCGCCGCGACGGACTCGACCGGCGGCGGGGCGCCCTGGTTCAGCCCGCTCCGCCTCGCGCGCCGCGCGTTCCTCGCCGCGACCGGCATCGACGACGTGACGCTGACCTACCGGGGCTCGACGACGGCGGCCACGGCCGGCCTCGACGGCCAAGCCTACAGCCTCCTCTCCGGCCTCACCGGCGCGGCGCCGTCGCTGGGCTACCGCCTCGGCCTCGACCGCGAGATCGGGCTCGACCAGCGGATCAACACCGACGCCGCGTTCAACACGTTCTCGGACGTCCTCGGGGCCAACCACGACCTCGACCTCCGGACGCAGCTCTCGCCCTTCCGCGGCCTCTCGATCGGCCTCTCGATGCGCTCGGCGTTCGGGACGAATGAGGAGGTCGACTTCCAGATCCCGGAGGGCGGCGGCGACCCGGCCCGCTCGATCGGCCGGCGGGCCGGCCAGGGGACGGCGACCATCTTCGCCTTCGGGGGGGGCTACGAGAGCCTCGTCGAGCGCCACGCGGCCCGCTACGACCCGAGCGCCACGCCGAACGAGGCGGGCATCATCGAGTCCGAGTTCCTCTCGCCGACCGGCTTCGCCGACGACTTCACGGCCGAGCTCTCGCGCGGGCTCGGCGGGTTCGGCCCGAACGGGCTGTTCACGATCCCGCTGCCCAACTGGAACATCACGTACTCGGGGCTCGAGCGGCTCCCGCTCCTCCGGGCGATCGCCTCGAACGTGAGCCTCCAGCACGGCTACTCGGCCACGTCGGAGACGCAGTTCGCGACCATCTTCGACCAGGACGCCCGGTTCTTCGAGTTCGACGGGGCCGTCTACGGCGGCGCCGCGGCCATCGCCGACGGGGGCTACGACGAACCGACCTCGATCACGGTCAACGAGCGGTACCAGCCGCTCATCGGGCTCTCGTTCGCGTTCAAGGGGAACATCCAGGCGAGCCTCTCGACCAACCGGACGTCGCTGTTCACGCTCCAGGCGCTCTCGGCCCAGGTGTTCGAGAAGACGTCGCGCGACCTGCGCGTCGACCTCTCCTACGCCCGGACGGGGCTGAGCCTCTTCGGCATCCGCGGGCTCAACAACCAGATTCGGTTCCAGCTCACGGCCCTCGTCGCCGACGACGAGACGTTCATCGGGCTCCCGCTCCAGCAGGACGTGCTCTTCACGCTCAACGGCGAGCCGCTGACGGAGCAGACGGCGGTCGAGACGTCGCGCCTCCAGCTCTCGCCGCAGATCAGCTACACCGTCTCGAGCCAGGTCACGGCCAACCTCCTCGCGCAGTACGAGCAGACGACCTCGGAGCAGGCCGGCACGACCAACCGCTTCACGGGCGGCGTCAGCCTCCGCATCCTGTTCTCGAACTAGGGACGGCGCTCGGGGGTTGATCCGGGCGACGACCGGACCCCGAGCGCCCATGATGTCCCCGCCCCAGCCCGCCGACGTCCTCCGCCTCGGGCGCGTGCCGTACCGAGAGGCGTGGGACTTCCAGGCCGTGCTCCAACAGCGGCTGGTGGACGCCAAGCGAGCCGGGCCTCCCGAGCCGCTCCCGCACACGGTCCTCGTGGTCGAGCACCCGCCGGTCTTTACGCTCGGCAAGAGCGGCGACCCGGCGAATCTCCTCGCCTCGGAGGACGAGTTGGCCCACCTCGGGGCCGAGTACGTCCCGGTCGATCGCGGCGGCGACATCACGTTCCACGGGCCTGGCCAGGTCGTCGTGTACCCGATCCTCGACCTCGACCGGCTCGCGACGCCAGAGGGCGAGTCGCTCCACGACCTCCACCGCTACCTGCGGGAACTGGAGGAGGCCGTCATCCGGACGTGCGCTGACTGGGGCGTCGAGGCGGGTCGGGTCGGCGGGCGAACGGGCGTCTGGGTCGGGCCGGACGGCCACGGCGACGAGCGGAAGGTCTGCGCGATGGGGGTCCGCTGCAGCCGGTGGGTCACGATGCACGGCCTCGCGCTCAACGTGACGACGGACCTGGGGTGGTTCGACCGGATCGTGCCGTGCGGCATCGACGACCGCGGCGTGACGTCGCTGGAGCGGGAGTCCGACCGTCCGGCCCCCTTCGACGCCGTCGCCGATCGGCTCCTCGTCCACCTCGGCGAGCGGCTGGGGCTGGCCGTGACCGAGCACGCGGGCCACGCGGCGTGGGCGCGCCTCAAGGAGATCACACGCGAGAATCTCGGCGCGGAAGCAACTTGAGGGGGGGCGGGGTACGTTGACGGCCTCCCCCCTCCCCCCTGTGCCCATGCCTCCCTTCAACGTCGACCAGTTCGCCCGCCAGCTCCTCGCCGAAGCCCTCTTCTACGACGAAGAGTATGGGGCGCTCGGCAACGTCAGCCTCATCGACAAAGAAAGCGTCCGCGAGCGCTACCTCGCCTCCTACGACCCCGACCGCGACACGTACCTCATCGAGGAGGCCGTCGAGTGGGAAGAGCTCGACGCCGACGAGGACGGCGAAGTCGACTACGCGCTGGCCGTCGACGGCCAGGAGTACGGGACCTACGGGACGCCCGAAGAGGCGGCCGAGGTGCTCATGACCCTCGCGCGCGACAACAACCTCGGGCCGAGCTTCATGATCCTCTTCGACGAGGACCAGGCCTAGCCGACCTCTGCTCGTCCGACTCCGCCCGCCTCGGCCGACCGCCGGAGCGGGCGCTTGTTTGGAGTCAGCCCGGCGCCCCCTGACGCCAGAGCGCGACGGCGAGGGCCGCCCAGCCGCCCATGAACGAGAGCCCCCCGAGCGGGGCGACCGCGCCGAGCACCGGCAGGTCCAACAGGACGAGCGCGTAGAGGCTTCCCGAGAACAGGACGACGCCGGCCAGGAACAGCCGGCCCGCCCACCGCGCCGCCGAGGCCGACCGGGTCGCGGCGAGTCCGAACCCGACGATGGCCGCAAGTGCGTGGACGAGGTGGTACTGAGCCCCCGTCCGCCACGTCTCCAGGCGCTCGGGCGAGACCGCGCTCTCCAGCCCATGCGCGCCGAACGCGCCGAGCGCGACGGCCAGCGCGCCGAGGCCGGCGGCGACCGCCGCGAGCCGCCAGTCAGCCCGCATCGCCGCCCTCCGTCGTCCGTGCCGGCAACACCTGGAACGGGACGGCCGAGCCGTTGAGGCGCATCGTGTAGCTCCCGGCCTCGAACGCGCCCTGCAGCATGAAGTAGAACCGGAACGGACGGACGACGGCCGTGCACACGCGCTCGCGTGGCTGGCGCATCAGGAGCTCGACTGTCACGAAGTGGCTGTCCCGCGCCTGCGTCGGGTCGTTGAGCTCGGCGCAACCGTCGGGGAGGGCGCCCTGGACGAGGACCTCGACGGCCACGCCGTCGCCCGGGAGGGGCCGGCCCGCCGGGCGGACCGCCACGGAGTCGATGACGGCCGGGTAGAAGATGTACTGGGTGCTGTCGGTCACCGGCCGGAGCAGGACCGTCTCGCGGTTCGGGTCGCTCCCGACGCGGTAGCCGAACCGGTCGCGGTCGGGGCCGCCTTGGGCGCCGGACGCGCCACCGCAGGCACCGAGCGCGGCGCCCAGCGCGAGCGCGACGACGGCGGAGAGGAGCCGGCGCATCAGGCGCCCTCCTCGTCGTCGCCGTCGGCTTCGACCGGCTCCCCATCGTCGGGGAGTTCGTCCTCGGCCGTCGGGCCGTCGCCCGGGGCCTCCGGCACGGGGTCCGAGAGGAGCTTGACCGTCGAGTCCTCGTCGGAGACGGTCTCCGTGGGCGCGTCGCCCCAGAGCCGCTCGAGGTCGTAGTGCGATCGGAGCTCGGGGTCGAACACGTGGACGGCGAGGTCGAAGTAGTCGAGGACGATCCAGCGGCTCGTGCCGGGCTGGCCGTCGCGGGCCACGGGCCGCTCACCGGCCTGCTGACGGATCGCGTCGACCACGCCGTCGACGATGGCGCGGATCTGGAGGTCCGACTCGCCCGTCGCGATCACGAAGTAGTCGACCTCGCCCGAGATGCCGCGGAGGTCCATCACGGTCACGTCGCGGGCCCGCTTGTCGAGGGCCGCCTCGACGGCGATCTGGGCGAGCGCGCGGCCGGGCGTGGGGCCGGTGCGGCGGGTGCGTTGGGAGGTCGTCGAGGCAGAAGACATCAGGACAGGAGGGATCTCAACGGGGTCGGAGGGACCGGGTCGAACGTGGGGAGTCAGTCGGAGGATTCGTACGAGGCCAGCGCGCGGTAGTCGGCGCCGACGGTGACGGTGACGTCGAGGGAGTAATCGGTCGTCGGGCCGCCGGTCACGACGCGCTCGACGCCGAGGCCGAGGGCCTGGGCCACGTGGCGCGCGTCGAGGGCCGTGCCCGAACGCACGAGGACCGTCGTGGTGTCTTGGAAGGCGCCGTTCCCCAGCTCGACGACGTCGAACCCGCGGCGCCGGAGGAAGGCCGTCGTCTGCGCCGCCAGCCCGTCGACGCCGGCCCCGTTGCGGACCTCGACTTGGATCCGGGAGTGATCGGCCTCCTCGCGGTCGGGCACGGTCCGCGGCGTGAAGGCGCGCGTGGCGAACCCGTAGAGCAGGACGAGCACCACCACCGCCCCCACGACGAGGGCCGCGTTCAGTAGGCCGTCGCTCAGGCGGGACTCAGCCAAGCCGCGTCACTCGGCGTCGCGGAAGAACAGGTCGTCTGCCCCGCCCGTGTCGAACCCCGCCGAGAAGCCCGTCATGCCGGTGCCGCCGTAGAGGCCGGCGCCGAAGCCCGAGCGCGCGCCGTAGCCGTACGGCGAGGCGTACGCGCCGTACGGGCTCTGCTGCACGCGGAGGTGGAGCGTCGCGTTCTCCGTCGGCCGGTACGCGATCTCGGCGTTTCGGAGGAACACGCGCGTGTCGCCGGGGCTCTCGAGCCCGAGGCCGCTCTGGAGTTGGTCCGACCCGAACAGCCCGTGCATCACGCCGAGGTCGACGCGGCCGGCGAGGTTCTGGGTCGGCTGCCAACGGAGCGAGGCCGTGTACACGCCGAGGCCGAGCGACCCGAAGCCGCCCGTGCTGTAGCTCGCCTCGTACGACTGGCTGAACTTCAGCGTCTCGGCGTTGAACAGCTGGCCGAGACCGAGCGTGCTCGGCGTCTCCGAGAGCACGACCGGCGCCGGACGGGCCGGCACGTCGGCCGCGCGCTGGGCGCGGACGGGCACGGCGAAGGCGAGGAGGGCGGCGAGGGCGATCGTGCGCATCGGGGCGACGGAGCGGGGCGGGCAGGATAGATCGACCGCGAGCGGGAGTCAACCGGCGGCCGAGCCTGCTGAACGCGGGACGTGGGCGCGTGGTGCCCTCTGCGAGACGTCAGGCAACCGGAATGACCCGGTCCACCTCGGCAACGTCGTCGGACGGGCCGGGCGGCACGCCGAGACGCACCCGGGTGGCCAGCGCGGCGACGACGAACGCGGGGGTCGCCACCACGAGGATGCCTTATGGGATCCCCTGCCCCGCGTACACCGCCACGAGCGCCGCCCGCCGGAGCCGACGGCGCTCGGTCAGGGTGGGGAGCACGGAGAGGCGAGCGGTCACGGGGCTGTGGGGAGACGCCCGAACGTCGCCCCAGTCCGCCCCCAGACGCTACATCGTGTCAGCGGGCTCGTCGACCGGCGGCGTCGCGTCCTCGATCGGCGCGTTGAAGAGGTCGTCGCCGGTCTCCGCCGAGTCGGCCATGGCCTCGTCAGACGACTGGCCGTCGTCACGGGACAGGGGGTCCACATCCATCGGCGTGTCGGGGTCGGGGTCCGGGAGCTCCTGCGTTGCGTCAGGCGCGGGGTCGACTTGGTCGGGCCCGCAGGCGGCAAGCGGGAGCGAGAGCGCGAAGAGAAGGGCGAAAAAGCGCATGGCATGGCGGGTGACGTGGGGGGCGCCAACGGGCCGGGCTCCAGGCGGGATCCACGGGGAGCCCCTGAACGAGCGCGGGGCGGCCCCCCGGAAGGGACCGCCCCGCGACGGCGGATGCCGGACGGCTTACATGCCGTCGTCGTCCGTGGCCTCCTCGACGTCACCGGCCGCCTCGTTGACGGCGTCCTCGGTGGCCTCGCCAGCGTTGTCGAGGGCCGCCTCGGTCTCGGCGGCGGCCTCGTCGGCCTCGGCCTCGATGGCGTCGCCGGCGGCCTCGGCCTCCATGGCGGCGTCGTCGGCCGCGGCGTCGAGGTCGTCGCCGATCTGCGCGGCGTCGGCCTCGATGGCGTCGTCGGTCTCGTAGGTGTCGACGTCGTCACCGCAAGCGGCGAGCGGGAGCGACAGAGCGAGCGCGAAGAGCGCGATGTTCTTGAACATGATGGTATTGGGTAGGGTGAAGGTGTCCCGGGAGCGATCACCGGGGCCCGGCGGGGTGAGGAGCCGAGCGGGTCCTAGAACGGAAGGTCCACCATTGTGTTGCCCACGGCACTAGACAACCCTGTCCAATCTTCTGGACGACCATCAACATTCACCGTCTCTCATCCGTCGGCGCCGGCCGAATCGGCGGCGGTCGTGTCGGGCGCGAGGCGCTGCCCACTCCGCCGCAGCACGTCGCCAAGCGCGGCCAGTGGCGTCCCCGCCTCGGCGAGCGCTCCGGTCTGTTCGCCGACGTCGCGGAGCGTCCGCCCGATGCCCGGACCGTCGAGCGGGCTCGACTGAAGCTGGTTGCGAAGCGTCGTGAGGTCGTCCCGGAGCTCGGTCGCCCCATCCGCCGAGACGGTGTCGAGGCGGGCGATCCAGAGGTCGATCGTCTGGATGGCGACGGACGGCGAGACGGCCAGGAGGTCGCCGCTTACGAGGTCGAGCGTGCTCTCCGGGGAGACGGCCCGGACCATCGCCGTGTCGGGGAGCGACGCGTCGGGGTCGGAGGGCGCGACACGGGCGCCGTCGGAGGACGCGTCTGGACCGCAGGCGGACACGGCGAGGACGAGGGCGAGCAGGAGCGAAGGGCGCATGGGACGGGAAAGAGAAGCGGGGCGCATAAAAAAAGGCCGCCGACCGGACCCCGCGGGGTTGGTCGGCGGCCGAATCGGACCGGTGGGGCCTACATGCCCGCGAGGGAGTTGCCGGCGTCGGTCAGCGTGGTGCCGAGCGTCTCGAGGGCGCCATCACCCGCGGCGGCGGCCGTCGTGGCCTGGCCGAGGCTCTGGAGCGTCGCCCCGACCGCGGCGCCGTCGATCGGCGATGCCTGGAGCTGGCTACGGAGCGTCTCGAGATCGGCGACGACCGGCGCGAAGTCCGGGTTGCCCTCGAGGCGGTCGATCCACGCGTCGATGTTGCTGACGGCAGCGGCGGGCGCGAGGCTCGTGAGGCCTCCGGCCTCGGTGACAGCGTCGACGGTGGCCTGGGGCGTCACCTCAGGCGCGTCGTCCATCGTGGTGTCGTCCATCATCGGCTCGTCGACTATGGGGTCGGGGGTCTCGACGATGGTCGTGTCGGTCTCGGCGACCTCGGGCTCAGACTCGCAGGCCGCGAGAGGCAAGGCGAGGGCGAGAAGGAAAAGGGAGAGGCGGGTAGTCATGGCAGGGGGGAGGGTGAAAGGGCGGGGAGTCCGCTATCGGGCTAACCCGCTACCGAGGCCGCGGATCGCGGATCATTCGCATTTCACCCCGGATCGGGCGTCTCCTGACTACGCGGTCGGGACCTCTTCTCGGCCCTCGGCCCCCAACGCCGAAACCGTCCACTCGGCCGGACGGTCGCTCTCAGCGAGGGACGCGGCAAGGCGGAGGAGGCGAGCCTGCTCGGGCCACACCAGCCGGTCGGCCGCGGCCTCGGCGGGGAGCCACGCCGCCATGTCGTGCTCGTCGTCGAGCACCGGCTCGCCCTCGACCTCGGCGGCGAAGGCCGGAGCGAGAACGACGCGGTCGGCCGCCCAGTCGTAGTGGGCGTTGACGGAGGGGAGGGCCCAGAGTTGGAGGAGTCCGCGGCCGAGCCGCCAGCCCGTCTCCTCCGCGAGCTCGCGGAGCGCCGTTCGCCACGCCGGCTCGTCGCCGTCGATCTTCCCGCCGATCATGCGCCAGGAGCCCGCGTAGGCGTGGCCGGCCGCGCGGCGCGCGATCAGCCACTCGGTCCCACCGGCTGCTCTCCGGTACGGGTAAACGTCGACGGCGTGGAGCGAGAGGACGGGCACTCCCAGAGAACGGAACCGCGCGGGCGGGGTTCACACTCCATGGCCGACGGATCGATCTACCTCGTCATCGCGGGCACCTTCTTCGGGTTCATCGCGCTCGCCTTCATCCTGCTCTTCCCGGTGTACCGGTTCATGAAGCGCCAAGAGACCCTCTCCGACGACTGGACACCGGAGGCCATCGCCCGCCGCCAACGTCGCCAGTCCGCCCGCCCGGATGACGACGGCAGCGACCCGCTTCGCGACGACGGCCCGCCAGGCGGCGAGCCGGTCGCCCCTTAGAGCCGGATCCAGGGGCGCATCCGCTCGAGCGTCTTCTCGCCGATCCCCTTGACCTCGGTGATCTGCTCGGGCGTGCGGAACGGCCCGTGCGTCCGGCGGTGCTCGACGATCCGACCCGCCAGCGCCGGCCCGATCCGGGGGAGCCGCTGGAGTTCCTGGGCGGAGGCTGTGTTGAGGTTCGTCGGGGCCGGCGGCGGCTTGCCGGACCGGCGCGGCGCGGCGGCCCGCTCGACGGCGGCGTCCGCGATCTCGGCGGCGGTCGAGTCCGCCGCTGGAGCCGCCGAGGCGGGCGCCTCCGGCATCGCGGCGAGAGCCAGCGGGACCGCGGGCGCGGCCTCGCGCGTGGTATCGGCCGCGGCCGTGGCGAAGGCGGCATCGGAGGCCGCGTAGAAGTCGGCGGGGATCGGTGCCGAAGTCGCCTGGAGGTGCCGGGCGACGGTCCCGCCGAGGAGGGCGAGGAGCAGGGTGAGCGCGGCGGTCGCCTCGACCTCCGAGAGGCCGAGGCGCGTCCGAAGGCGGTAGAGCCAGGTCATGACGGAGGCGCGGGGCGGGGACGTGCGGACCTAGACCCGCCAGGGCTCGCCATACAACCCGGCCCGAGCTCGGACGCAGAACCACGCCGCCGCGCGGGCAGGCACCCTGTCCTCGCGGCGGCGTACATCCGACATGATCGTCCGCACCGACGCCGTCGTCCTCCACGCCTTCGACTACGGCGAGACCAGCCGGATCGTCCGCCTCCTGACACGGCCGCACGGCGTGATCGGCGTGATCGCGCGCGGCGCGCGCCGGCCGACGAGCACGTTCGGCTCGACGCTCCAGCCGATGTCGTATCTCCAGGCCGTGTACTACCACCGGGCAGGGCGGGGCCTCCAGACCTTGAAGGAGACGTCGCACGTGGTTCGGTTCAGGCGGCTCACGTCGGACATCGACCGGGTCACGCTCGGGCTCCGCGTGCTGGAGGTCACGCGGGCGGTCATCGAGGAGGGCGAGGCGCATCCCCTCGCGCTCGACCTCGTCGTCCGCACGCTCGAGCACCTCGACGAGGCCGAGGCCAACGCCGCCAACGCGGTCCCGTGGTTCCAGCTCCACCTGGCGGCCCTCCTCGGGTTCGCGCCCGACGTCCGACGGGAGGACGTCGAGGCCCTCGGCGACGACGGCGGGCGGCTCCTGCTCCAGAGCGGGACCGTCCTCCCCGCCGGCGCCGAGGCGAGCGCGATCGGCCTGGCGGCCTCGGCCGACGGGGTCCCGGCGAGCCGGGCCGCACTCCGGGCGTTCGCGATCCTCGCGCGGACTGGGCTCGACACGGCCGGTCGGATGCGGCTCGCACCCGACGTCCGCCGCGAGGTCGAGGGCCTCGTCGACGCGTTCGCCCGCGTCCACTTCGAGACGACGTACCCCGAGCGCGTCCGCGGGGTGGCCGACCAACTCGACGCCGCGTTGGGGCGGAACGAGGATATGTGAGCCGCCGGCGGCAACCGGCCCTCCGATGGCGGACGGCGGCCCCTCGATGCCGACTACCCATCTGTGCGGAGTTGTGTGTGATGGGCGTCTGCCCTACTTTGGCGGCGGACACCAGGCCCCCCATGAGCCGCCGCCAGCTGACTCAGAAGCAGCACGCCTTCCTCGAGTACCTCCGCGACCACGTCGACCAGCACAAGGTCTGGCCGACGTACCGCGAGATCGCCGACCACTTCGAGTACCGCTCGCCGAACTCGGTCACGCAGAACCTCCAGGCCCTCTCGCGAAAGGGGTTCCTCCAGCGCGGCCGCAACGGCTACGCCCTCGTCGAGCAGACGGCCCGCGACGGCTCGATCCGCGTGCGCGGCGCGCTCCGAGGAGGCCGCATCGAACCGGCCCCCTCCGATCGGCTCTCGCTGACGTCGCTCTTTCCGGACCTCAGCGGCTTCCACGCGCTCGAACTCGATGCCGGGACCGACCGGACCGGAGAGCTCGGCGACGCGCGTTACGTGTTCGTGGCGGAGGGCGACGTGGCGGAGGGCGACACGGCCGTCGTCATCGACGGCGGGCGGCTGTCGATCGGGCTCGCGGCCGACCTCACCCCGGACGCCGAGGTCCTCGGGCGCTACGCCGGGCACGCCGGGCCCTACGGCATCGTCCGGGCGGACGCCACGACGAGCGCCAGCGCCTGACGACGCGGCCCGGGAGCGCTTAAGGGGACGAGCGGAGGGCCGATACCGGCCGGGACGTCCGCTCGCGCCTCCCATGAACCCTCTCCGCGTCCTCCTCGCCGCCACCGTCCTCCTCGGCCTCTCCGCCTGCGACGCAGGCGGCGGCCCCGACGGCAGCGCCACCTCCGGCGTCTGGGCCGGCACCGCCGAGTTCAAGGTCGACTCGCTCCTGGCCGACCAAAACTTCCGCATCGTCACCGACTACGAGACGCGGTACGAGTTCGAGTTGACCGAGGACGAGGACGGCCTGGTCATCGGCTACCTCAACCAGTACAACACGGGCACGTTCTTGCTCCGCGAGCCGCGCGACGGCACCGACGGCCAGACGGTCATCGAGCGGACGGTCGAATGGGACGACGAGCTCGTCCAGACGTGGCCCGTCTACGGCACGTTCTACCGGCCGACGCTCGAGCTCGACCTCCCGCAGGCCGAGGCCCAGGGCGTCTTCCCGAAGGACATCTGGACGTTCACGGTCGTCGGCGACCGGGCGCGGCTCGAGGCCACGAAGATCCTCCACGGCTACACGTTCGAGGTGTTCGAGGACTACGACTCGCCCTACACGATCGTCCTCAGCCCGACGAACGAGGACGAGTTCTCGATGCGGCGGGTGGACTAGCCCCTCCCGCCTCGGGCCCGCTCCGGGCACGGCGCGACCGCCGGCACCGCTCGGAGCAGTACACGACGGCGTCCCAGTCGCGCGCCCACTTCTTGCGCCAGGCGAACGGCCGCCCGCAGACGGGACACGTCTTCGTCGGGAGGTGAGGCTTCCGGTGGGCCATCGGCGATGATGCGTCGTGTCGGCCTGAGACCCTCCGACCGCGCTCCGGGCTCCGCTTCGTTCGGTGAGAGACGCGACGCGCAAGGCGGGAATCTCGGGCCCCTCCTCCCCGACGCCGAGGCGAGCACCGGCGGGCGGGCGACACGGGACGGCCGGCGCCGCGGAGCTTTTCGCGAGGCCGCCTGTACCGCCTCGCCCCCCCTCCTCTCCCCGTGACCGTCCGCCAGATCGCCGCCGTCAAGACCGCCCGGTACGCCGTGCTCGGTCCGGAGGACGGCCCCCCGAACGAGGTGTGGATGGCGTGCCACGGGTACGGGCAGCTCGTGACGCACTGGGCCCGGCATTTCCATGCGCTGGAGCGGCCGGGACGGCTCGTGGTCGTGCCCGAGGCGCTGAACCGGTTCTACGTGGGAGAGATCGGAGCCCGCGACCGACGCGTGGGCGCGAGCTGGATGACGCGCGAGGAGCGGGAGGCCGACATCGAGGACGTCGTCCGCTACCTCGACGACGTGTTCGTCGCCGCCTGTGCCCGCGCCGACGTCGATCCGCAGACGGTCCCGCTCACGGCGTTCGGGTTCAGCCAGGGGACGGCGAGCGTGGTCCGGTGGCTGGCCCTCAGCCCATTGATCTCGCGCCGGCCGACGCGCGCGGCTCGCGTGATCCTGTGGGGCGGCGGGATGCCCCACGACCTCGACCTCGGCGCCCACGCCGACTGGCTCGCCGAGGCGGGCGTGACGCTCGTCGCCGGCGACCGTGACGGGTTTGCGACGCCGGCGCGGGTGATGGAGCAGGAGGCGCGGCTGAAGGCGGCCGGCGTCCCCGTTGAGACGGTCTCGTTCGCCGGCGAGCACCGCCTCAACGAGCGCGTGCTTCGAGAGGTGGGGGCGGCATGAGCGTCGTCGGTCGCTTTGCCCCGAGCCCGACGGGTGACCTCCACGTGGGGAGCGCGCTCGCCGCCCTCGCCGCGTGGGCCAGCGCGCGCTCGCAGGGCGGGCGGTTCGTGTACCGCGTCGAAGACCTCGACGGGCCGCGGGCCGTACCGGGCTCGGTCGAGCGGCAGGTTGAGGACGTCCGATGGCTCGGGCTCGACTGGGACGAGGGACCCGGGGTCGGCGGGTCGCACGGGCCGTACCGCCAGTCGGAGCGGGACGAGATCTACGAAGCGGCCCTCCGGCAGCTGGCCGAGGGCGGCCACCTCTTCCCGTGCCGCGTCTCGCGGCGGGACCTCCAGGAACTCGCGAGCGCCCCGCACGGACACGACGGGCAACCTCCCTACCCTCCCTCTCTCCGTCCCGACAACCTCCCGCCCGGCTGGTTCGACGACGAGGCCGCCTGCCACGACGCCGCGCTCCGCTTCCGCGTCGAGGCGGGCACGGTCGCCTTCGACGACCGCGTCGTCGGGCGCGTCGAGGAGGACGTGCGCCAATCCGTCGGCGACTTCGTGCTGAAACGGCGCGACGGGGTTTACGGCTACCAACTCGCGGTCGTGGTGGACGACCTCGCGATGGGCGTGACGGAAGTCGTCCGCGGGATGGACCTGCTCGACTCGACGGCCCGGCAGGTCCTGCTGACTCGTGCGCTCGGCGGCGAGCCGCCCACGACCGCTCACGTCCCGCTCCTCGTCCGCCCCGACGGCGTGAAGCAGTCGAAACGGAATGACGCGCTGACGGTCCGCGAGCTCCGGGACGCGGGGGTCGAGGCCGAGGCGATCGTCGGGTGGCTGGCGGCCGCGCTCGGGCAAGGCGACGCGCGACGGCGGGCACCATCCGAGGTCGCCGCGGCGTTCGACGTCGACCGCGTTCAGCCCGAGCCGGTGGTCGTCCCGGACGGGCTCGCCGACCGGCTCGGCGCCCTCTAGTTTCGCCCCATGCCCGCCCGCCTCGTCCTGCTCGTCGCGCTCCTCGCCGGCTGCGCCTCGTCGGGCGCGCCCGACCGAGCAGGGGAGCCGATTCCGACGGAGACGTGGACCGGGGAGATGGCCGCCGACGCGCTCCGGAGGCTCCCGGCCACGCTCTACACGGGGCCCGGCCGCGTCGAGCTCGCCGTCGGCTCGACGCGCGTGACGGCCGACGAGGTGTCGTACGACGGCGAGCGGCTCTGCTTCCGCGCGCCGAGCTTCCCCGGTTCCCGGATCGGGACGCAGACGCTCCGCTGCGACCTTCTCAACGACGGCCGCGGGACCCTCTCGGGGAGTTGCCGGGCCGGGACAGACCGCTACCGACTCGTCGTCCGCGACCGAGCCCTCTACTGATGACCCTCCGCCTCCTCCCGCTCCTCGTCCTCGTCGCGCTGGTGCCGTCGGCCGGGGCGCAGATGCTCCCGTCCGGCGTCTGGACCGGCACGCTCACCGACGCCGACGGGGACACCCACGCCGTCGAGACCGACATCCAGCGGTGCGCCGACGGGTTCAAGATGGCGCTCGACGTCGGCGGCCGGACGGCGGAGGTCCCGGAAGACGCGCCGGCGACGTGGGAGCGCGGCCGGCTCCGGTTCACGACGAGCCGCCTCCGCCTGCCCGGCACGTTCCTCCCGCGCGCGATGACGTGCGACCTCGCCTCCGGCGACGACGGCGTGCTGAGCGGGACGTGCGCCATCGGCAGCGACCGCGTCCGCCTCCGGCTGTCCCCCCCGTCCGACGGCACATTCGGCTGCGACTGAGCCGGCCTCGCGCACGGCGTCACCGAGGCGCGCGACCTCGCCAGGACCGGTCCCCCTGGAGCCGCCGGCCCGCGGCGTAGACGAAGAACAGGCGGCGGGCGCGGACCGCGCGGCGGCCGTCGGCCACGGCCCAACCGGCCTGCGCGCCGTTCGCCACGACGGAGAGGCCCGCCAGGGAGGCTGCGACGGTCTGGGCGAGCACGTCGGGCGCAGCGAGGGCCACCGTGAGGGCCGGGACAGCGAGCGGGACGAACTGCTGGGGCCGCTCGGCGTAGCGCGTGGCGAGTTCGCGGAGGTAGCCGACCGACGCGACGGCGTCCTCGATCTCGGCCACGGCCGGCGCCACGCGCTGGCGGTAGACGCGTTCGGCCTCGACGGCGAAGTCGGGGTCCCAAGCGGCCGAGGCGACCTCGGCGGCGAACTCGTCGACGGCGCCGCGGAACCGGGCGAGCGGCCCGTCGAGGTCGGCCCGGACGTCGAGGACCTCGGGAACCGTCGCCCGGTCGAAGAGCGGGAGCCGTTGGAGGACGTGGGCCGCGAGGCCGCCGTCGCGGGCGCGGTGGGCGCGAGGCTCCGACACGCCGACCCGGCCCGCCTCGGTGGCGTCGCGGAGGGCCTCGGCGGTGGGCCCGTCGAGGAGCGGCGTCGCATCGCCGCGAGCGATGGCGTCGGCGACGGCGGCGGCGTACGTCTCGGCCGCGGCCTCGGCGAAGTCGGACGGACGGGCGACGGCGCCCACGCCCAGCGTCTCGATCGTCAGCCGCTGGGCCTCGACGGCCGGCGCCAGCTCGGCCAGTCCGCTCTCGACGACGGCCTCCTGCAGCGCCCGCCGGTAGCGGCCCCACCACGCGTCGACGGTCAGCCGGACCACCTCGGCGTCGAGGTGCCGCCCGATCCCAACGACGTGCGCGAGGCGGGCCGGACCGTCGCCGAGGCCGAGGTCGTCGGCGAGTCCGGCGAGCACGGCGAGGCGGCCGGGCACGTCGCAGGGATTGTGCTCCTCGAGGCGGAGGAGCAGGCTCGCGGCCGGGCTGCACAGCGTCACGCGGTCGCCGTAGAGCAGCGCCGCCTTGACGAGCGGGAGACCGACGGAGAGGTCGGGGGGAAGCGCCGAGCGCGGCGGCCCGACGCCGACGGTGAGGTCCATGGCGCGAGTGGTGGACCCGGGAAGGTCCGGCCCGCCGGTGCCACCCGCGGGTCATGGGATTGGTGCACTACCAGGCCGGCGACACAGTGGTGGCACACGTCCTCGCGACCTTGGGGCCTCCGGCCCCAGCGGCCTCCCACCACGCCCCCGAACAGATGCGCCGACAGGTCATCGAGAAGCTCGAAATCCTCGCCGACGCGGCCAAGTACGACGCGTCCTGCGCCTCGTCTGGCGGCAAGCGCGAGAACTCGCCGACCGGGATCGGCAACTCCACGGGCGCCGGCATCTGCCACTCGTACACCGAGGACGGCCGGTGCGTCTCGCTCCTCAAGGTCCTGTTCTCGAACGTCTGCATCTACGACTGCGCCTACTGCGTGTCGCGGCGGTCGAACGAGGAGGTCACCCGCGTGGCGTTCACCGTCGACGAGGTCGTCGAGCTCACGATGGGGTTCTACAAGCGGAACTACATCGAGGGCCTCTTCCTCTCGTCGGGCATCTTCAAGGACGCCGACACGACGACGGAGAAGCTGGTCGCCGTCGCGCGGTCGCTCCGCCAGGACCACGGGTTCAACGGCTACATCCACCTCAAGGTGATCCCGGGCGCGAGCCCCGAGCTCCTCACCGAGGCGGGCCGGCTGGCGGACCGGCTGAGCGTGAACGTCGAGATCCCGAGCGAGGCCGGGCTCAAGCAGGTCGCGCCCGAGAAGGACTACGACCAGGTGTTCGGGCCGATGGGCCACGTCCGCGACGGGATCACGGAGGCGAAGGAGGAACGGAAAAAGGACCGCCGCGCGCCCCGGTTCGCGGCCGGCGGCCAGAGCACGCAGCTCGTGATCGGCGCGACGCCCGAGACGGACCGCCAGATCCTCGAGCTCAGCGACGGGCTGTACTCGGAGCAGAAGCTCCGGCGCGTCTACTACTCCGGCTTCGTCCCGCTCGGCGGGGACGACCGCGTGCCGGACCCGGAGACCTACCGGGCCCCGCTCCACCGCGAGCACCGCCTCTACCAGGCCGACTGGCTCCTGCGGAAGTACGGCTTCGACCTCGACGAGGTCGCCCCGCCCGGCTCCGGCAACCTCGACGCCGAGGTGGACCCGAAGACGTCCTACGCCCTCCGCTTCCCGTACCTCTTCCCCGTCGACGTCAACACGGCGCCGGTCGAGTGGCTCCAGCGCGTGCCCGGGCTCGGGATCCGGAGCGCGAAGCGGATCGTGGCCGCGCGGCGGCGGGGCGTCGTCCGCTGGGACGACCTCCGGACGATGGGCGTCGTCCTCAAGCGCGCGCAGTTCTTCCTGACGACGCCGGACCACCGGCCCCAGCTCATCGACCGAGACCCCAACGCCGTCCGCCAGCGGATCGTGGGCGGGCGCGGCGACGGGGCGCCGCAGCTGTCGCTGTTCGCGCCGGCGCCCGTCCGGCTGGCCGCGCCCGCCTCGGCGCCGCTCCCGAAGGCCGCGTAGTCCCCTCCCCGTCATCCTGAACGCAGCGAAGGATCTCGTCGGCTTCGACCGGATCGCCCGCGACGGACCCTGCGCCCCCGACCCGAGATCCTTCGTCGCTCTGCTCCCCAGGATGACATGATGGACACGAAGCGCTCGCCGACCGCCGCCAGTCCGCCGGCCCTGCCCGTCGACCCGCACCTCGCCGTCGAGACCGACGGGACGCTGGCCGGCCTCCTCTGCGCCTACGCCGAGACGTACCGCCTCGGCGTGCTGCCCGTGTCGGTCGGGCTCATCGGCGAGCCCGCGAGCGGCGCGCTCTTCGGCGACGTCCTCCGCGTCGAGACCCAGGCGGCCATCGCGAGCCGCGTCGAGCGCGGACTCGACCGCCTCGTACCCGGGCTCGTCGGGCGGATCCACCGCGCGATCCTCGGGGAACGGCCGGGCATCGAGGTCGCCGCGCTCCGGCTGGCGGACACCGTCCGCGCCGAGGGCGCCGCCGCGGCCGACGACTGGACGTTCGAGCCGGCCCGAGAGGTCGCCCAGTGGTCCGGCCGCGTCGGGCGCGAGGCCCACCGGATGGAGGCGTTCGTCCGCTTCGAGCGGCACGTGGCCGACGGCGCCGAGACGTGGGTCGCCACGGCGCGGCCCGAGTACCACGTCCTCCCCATCCTCCACGGCCACTTCGCGGCGCGCTACCCCACGCTCGCCTGGCGGATCGTCGACGTGCGGCGCGGGCTGGCACTCGTCCACACGCCGGCCATGGACCGGGCCGCGGGCGATCCGCCGACGCGGATCGTGCCGGCCGTGACGCTCGGGCTGGGCGACGAGGCGCCCGACGAGGCGGCCTACCAGCGGATGTGGCGGGCCTACTTCCAGGCCGTCACGATTCCCGAGCGGCGGAACCTCGCGCTCCACCTCCGGCACGTCCCGAAGCGCTACTGGCCGTACCTCACCGAGAAGCAGCCGACGGTCGGGTCGCCCCGCTTCGACGCCGAGGCGGGCTAGGTGACGGTCGGCTCCCGGTTCGAGACGGGGACCGGATCGTCCGCGTTGTCCGGGTCGGCCGGCTCGCCCTTGACGAACGGGCCGATGTAGAGCCGCTCGACGAGGATCCGCGCGACGCCGAGGATCGGGACCACGAGCAGGATCCCGAGGAAGCCGGCGAGCCCGCCGAGCACGATCTGCCCGGCCACGATGAACGCCGGCCCGACCTTGATGAGGTCGCCCTGGACCTTCGGCGTGATGAGGCTCCCCTCGACCTGCTGCGCGGCGACGGCCAGCGCGAGCGTCCACAGCCCCGTCGTCGTCCCCTGCGCGAACCCGACGACGACGGCCGGCGCCCACCCGATGAACGGGCCGAACGTGGGGATCACCGTCAGCGCCGCCGCGAACGCCGCTAGCGCGAGGGCCGCCGGCAGCCCGATGGCCGTCAGCCCGACGACCCCCATCAACCCGAGCGCCGCGACGGCGATGGCGACGCCCTTGATCCACGCCATCAGCACGCGGCCCATGTCGTGGAGCATGTCGCGCACGAACGGCTGGTGCTCCTCGTCGAACAGCCGGACGACGGCGGCGGTGTAGACCTCCGGGCTGGCCGCCGTGTAGATCGCCACGATCAGGACGACGAGCAGGCCCGACACGATGCCGGCCACAGTCGAGAACCACCCGAGCAACTGGCCCCCGACGTTCCCGATCGCCGACGGCACCGAGAGCGCGCTCTCGGGCAGGCCGAGCCGCTCCCGCGCCGTCTCCAGCAACTCCGGCGCCTGCTCCATCAGCCCCTGCGCCTCGGACGCCACCCGAGGCCCGCCGAAGTAGGCGGCGCCGACGAACCCGCCGAGCACGAGGAGCACCACGAGCGCGAGCATCCACCCGCGCGGGGCGCCGGTCTTCTCGGCCAGCCACGCGCTCGCCCGGTAGAACAGGACGCCGATCGAGACGCCGAGGAACACGAGCAGGACCGCCTGCCGCGTCGTCCACAACACGAAGAGTCCGACGACGGCGAGCGCGACGATCGCGACGACGTAGCGCGCCCGTTGGCGGAACGACTCGGGCGTGTCGAGCGGGGTGTGATGCGTCGGCGTCATGGGTCGTGGGACGCCGACTCCGGCCCGGAGGTCCCCCTACATCTCCTCCCCGGCATCGCCCCGTCCCCCGAGATCAATGGCGAACAGGACGCTCGGGCCGACGCCGTCCTGCCGATCGAGCATCCCCTCGCGCCGCATCCCGACCTTTTCGAGGACCCGCTGCGAGGCCACGTTCGCAGGCGACGTGATGGCGAGGACGCGCGCCAGCCCGAGGTCGCGGCGGGCGTGCGCGAGTGTGGCCCGGGCCGCCTCCGTCGCGTAGCCCCGCCCGGCGTGGACGGCGAGGAGGGCGTAGCCGAGGTCCGGTGCGTCGAGGCCGTCACGACGGAGGACCCCGCACATTCCGACCGGATCGCCCGTCGCGCGGAGGGCGACGTGGTAGAGCCCGAACCCGTTCGCGGCGTAGCTCGCGAGCGGCCCGTCGCGGAGGTAGCCCTCGGCGTCGGCGAGCGTCCGGACGCCGCGGTCGCCGATGTGCTCCAGCCACCCCGGCTCGTTGACGAGGTCCAGGATGAACGGCGCGTCCTCGATCACGAGGCGGCGGAGGGCGAGGCGTTCGGTCTCGAACAGCATGGCGCTAAGAAACGACCCCGCCCGCCTCGGGCGCTCCGTCGAAGGAGGCGCCGAGGCGGGCGGGGTCGGTTCGGGTGCAGGCGCTAGGCCGTCTCCAGCTCGCCGGCCATGTAGTCCCGGAGGACGTAGTTGAGGATCCCGCCGTGCCGGTAGTACTCGACCTCGACCGGCGTGTTGAGCGCGACCGTCACGTCGAACGCCACCGTCGATCCGTCGCCCTTCGTGGCCGTGACCGTCAGCGTCTGGCCCGGGCGGACGTCGTCGTCGACCGGGATGTCGAACTGCTCGGTCCCGTCGAGGCCGTGCGTGTCGAGGCTCTCGCCGTCCTGGAACAGGAGCGGGAGGACGCCCATCCCGACGAGGTTCGACCGGTGGATCCGCTCGAAGCTCTTCGCGACGACGGCCTCGATGCCGAGGAGGAGCGTCCCCTTGGCGGCCCAGTCGCGCGACGAACCCATCCCGTAGTCGACGCCGGCGAACACCAGCAGCGGCGTGCCCTCGGCGGCATACTCCTGCGCGGCGTCGTAGATGTACATCTGCTCGCCGTCCTTCATCGTCCAGCCGCCTTCCGTACCCGGAGCGAGCTGATTCCGAAGACGGATGTTGCCGAACGTCCCGCGCGTCATCACGCGGTCGTTGCCGCGGCGGGAGCCGAACGAGTTGAAGTCCTTCGGCTCGACGCCGTGGTCCTGGAGGTACTGCCCGGCCGGCTCGCTCTTTGGGATCGCGCCCGCCGGCGAGATGTGGTCGGTCGTGGTCGAGTCGCCAGCCTTGACGAGCGTCTTGGCGCCCCGGATCGGCTCGATCGTCGGGACCTCGGGCGTGACGTCGAGGAAGAAGGGCGGCTCCTGGATGTAGGTCGAGTCGTCCTGCCAGTCGTAGACGGCGCCCTCGGACGTGTCGATGGCGTTCCAGCGTGGGTTCGAGTCCTCGATCCCCTCGTAGAGCTCCTCGAACTGCTCCCGTGTGACGGCCTGGTTGATGGCGTCGAGGATCTCCTGCTGCGACGGCCAGAGGTCCTTGAGGTAGACGTCGTTGCCGTCCTGGTCCTGCCCGATCACGTCGTTCTGGAGGTCGATGTCGACCGTACCCGCGAGGGCATAGGCGACGACGAGCGGCGGGCTGGCGAGATAGTTGGCCTTGACGAGCGCGTGGATCCGCCCCTCGAAGTTCCGGTTGCCACTCAGCACGCCGGCCACGACCAGGTCGCCGTCGGTGATGGCTTCGGCGACCGGCTCCGGGAGCGGGCCCGAGTTGCCGATGCACGTCGTGCACCCGTAGCCGACGAGGTTGTACCCGATCTGGTCGAGGTAGTCCTGAAGCCCTGCCTTCTCGAGGTAGGCCGTCACGACGCGGCTGCCCGGCGCGAGGCTCGTCTTCACGTACGGCGGAACCGTCATCCCACGCTCGACGGCCTTTTTGGCGAGGAGGCCGGCCGCCAGCATCACGCTCGGGTTCGAGGTGTTCGTGCAGCTCGTGATGGCGGCGATCACGACGTCGCCGTGCTTGAGGTCGAGCTCGTTGCCCTCGTCGTCCTTGTAGGCACCCGTGTTGTCGAGCGCGTCCTCTTTCAGCCCAAAGCCCTGCGGGCTGGCCGGCCGTGTCAGCGACGCCTTGAACTCGCGCTGGACGTCGCCGAGGACGATCCGGTCCTGCGGGCGCTTCGGGCCCGACATCGACGGCTCGACCTCGGACAGGTCGAGCTCGAGGACGGCCTCGAACTGCGGGTCCGGCGTGTCGTCGGTACGGAAGAGGCCCTGCGCCTTGCAGTAGGCCTCGACCAGTTCGACCGTCGCCTCGTCGCGGTTCGTCCGGCGGAGATAGTCGAGCGTCTCGTCGTCGATCGGGAAGAAGCCCATCGTGGCCCCGTACTCCGGCGCCATGTTGGCGATCGTCGCGCGGTCCGGCAGCGACATCGACGAGAGCCCGGTCCCGAAGAACTCGACGAACTTGCCGACGACGCCGTGCTTCCGGAGCATCTGCGTGACCGTCAGCGTGAGGTCGGTCGCCGTCACGCCCTCCTTCAGCTTCCCGTTCAGGCGGAAGCCGACGACCTTCGGCATGAGCATGTAGATCGGCTGCCCGAGCATGGCCGCCTCGGCCTCGATGCCGCCGACGCCCCACCCGAGCACGCCGAGGCCGTTGATCATGGTCGTGTGTGAGTCGGTCCCGACCAGCGTGTCGGGGTAGGCGACCGGCAGGCCGTCGTCGCCCGGCGTCGTCCAGACGGCACGGGCGATGTACTCGAGGTTGACCTGGTGGCAGATCCCGCGCTCCGGCGGGACGACCGAGAAGTTGTCGAACGCCTTCGAGCCCCACCGGAGGAACTCGTAGCGCTCGGCGTTCCGCTGGAACTCAATGTCGGCGTTGATCTGGAACGCCTGGGGGAGCGCGAAGCTGTCGACCTGGACCGAGTGGTCGATCACGAGGTCGACCGGGACGCGCGGGTTGATGGCCTCGGGGTCGCCGCCGTTGCGGGCCATCGCGGAGCGGAGCGCGGCGAGGTCGACGACGGCGGGGACGCCGGTGAAGTCCTGCAGGAGCACGCGGGCCGGCGTGAACGGGATCTCGACCTCGGCCGGCGCGGCCGGGTCGTAGGTCGCGAGGTTGCGGACGTCGTCCTCGCCGACGGGCCCGGGGAGGTCGGCCTGGCGGAGGGCGTTCTCGAGGAGGACCTTGATCGAGAACGGGAGCCGGTCGAGGTCGGCCCCGGTCGCCTCGGCGACGCGGTCGAGGCGGTAAACGGTGTGGGCGCCGGCGGAGGTGTCGATCGTGTCGCGGGCGTCGAAGAGTGAGTCGGCCATGTCGTGCGGAGGTCCGGAAAGAAGTCGAGCGTCGGAGGGGGCTGGAGGATACACGCCCGTCCGGCGCCGAAGTGCCCTTCAGGGTCTGTCCGGACCGGATCTCGACCGGTCTCCACCAACCGCCCACCGACGGCGGGGAGACGGATCCGCCCGACGGCCCGAGCGACGCCCGAGGCGGGCCGAGCCTAGGTGGACGGAGCCGAGGAGGGCCGAGCCGAGGCCGCACTGGAGAAGCACGGGCGACCGAGATGTCGCGGCGCCCACGGGTTCGAGGGTATCGTTCGGCCCGCCTCCACCCCTTCCCCATCCCCCATGCGCCTGTTTGCTCTCCTCTTGGTCGGCGCCGTCGTGCTGGCGGCCGGACCGGCCCAAGCCCAGTCCCTCTGGACCGACGTCGCGCCGGCGTCCCTCGGGCCCTCCGACGCCCCGACCCTCCCGCAGTCCTTCCGGACGGTCCACCTCGACCGCGACGCCATGGCCGACCGGCTCGCGTCGAGCCCCGTCGCCACGGCCCCGGCCGACGTGCAGCGCGGCGTCGCGATCCCGATCCCGCTCCCCGAGGGCGGCACGGTCGAGGTCCGCGTGGCCGAGTCCTCGATCATGGCCCCGGCGCTCCAGACCCGCTACCCCGAGATCCGGACGTACCTCGCGCAGGGCCCGGGCGGCGTCCATGGCCGGCTGAGCCTGACGCCCAAGGGCTTCGCTGGGATGCTGTTCACCACCGGCGGCGCCGTCTACGTCGACCCGTACCTCCGCGACGGCAGCAGCACCTACATGGTATACCGCGCCCAGGACCTCGTCGTTGACCCGCGGCTGCGCGGTCGCGTCGAGGACGCGGTCGAGCAGAGCGGGGCGCACGCCTCGGTGGACTCCGAGAGCGCCACTCACGGCGACGTTCTCCGGACGTACCGGCTGGCCGTCGCGGCCACCGGCGAGTACACCCAGTTCCACGGCGGGACCGTCCCCGACGCCATGGCCGCCATCGTGACGTCGATGAACCGCGTGGCCGGCGTCTACGAGCGCGACATCGCCGTGACGTTCTCGCTCGTGCCGAACACCGACGACGTCGTCTTCACCAACGGGACCACCGACCCGTACTCGAACAACAACGGGAGCGCGATGCTCTCGCAGAACCAGGTGACGCTCGACGCCGTCATCGGCACGGCCAACTACGACATCGGCCACGTGTTCTCGACGGGAGGCGGCGGCGTGGCCTACCTCGGCTCCGTGTGCGACGTCTCGATCAAGGCCGGCGGTGTGACGGGCGGCAGCGCCCCCGTCGGCGACGCGTTCGACATCGACTACGTGGCGCACGAGATGGGCCACCAGTTCGGCGCCAACCACACGCAGAACAACGCCTGCAACCGGGCCAGCTCGGCGGCCTACGAGCCCGGCTCGGCCTCGACCATCATGGGGTACGCCGGCATCTGCCCGCCGAACCTCCAGAGCAACAGCGACCCGTACTTCCACGTGATCTCGCTCGACGAGATGACGTCGTTCATCACGGCGGGCGGGGGATCCACGTGCGGCACGGCGACGCCGACCGGCAACGCGATCCCGACCGTCTCAGCCACGGGCGGCTTCACGATCCCGGCCGGCACACCCTTCACGCTCACGGGCAGCGCGACCGACGACACGCCGGGCTCGCTGACCTACACGTGGGAGGAGTTCGACCTCGGCCCGGCCGGCCCGCCCGGCAACGGCACGGCGCCGTTCTTCCGCTCGTTCAACCCGACGCCGGAGCCCACGAGGACCTTCCCGCGGTTCGACCGCTACGTCGCCGGCCTCCCGACCGTCGTCGGGGAGGACCTCCCGACCACGACCCGGTCGCTCACGTTCCGCCTCACGGCGCGGGACAACGCGCCCGGGGCCGGCGCCATCGACGACGCCACCATCACGATCAACACGGACGCTTCGGGCGGCCCGTTCGCCGTCACGTTCGCCTCGACGCCGGGCCTGTCCTACAGCTCGGGCCTGAACACCGTGACCTGGGACGTGGCCGGCACCGACGGCGGCGCGATCAACACGCCGACCGTCGACATCCTCCTCTCGACCGACGGCGGCGACTCGTTCGCCCCGATCGCCTTGGGCACGGCCAACGACGGATCCGAGGTCGTGACCTTCCCGGCCGTCGAGACCACCGAGGCGCGGGTCCTCGTCCGGGCCGTCGGGAACATCTTCTTCAACGTGAACCCCGAACCGTTCACGATTACCGACCTCGACCCGCCGGCCATCGCCGTCAGCCCGACCTCGATCAATGAGACGCTGGCGCCGGGCGGCACGACGACGGAGCCCGTAACGATCTCGAACACGGCCTCGGCGGGCTCCCAGGACCTCACGTGGTCCGTCAGCGTGGTGACCGACCTCGCGCTCCTCTCGGGCGAGCCGGCCCCGGCGCGCGACCTCCCGAAGGGCTCGGCGGCCGCCGACGGGACCGGGCCCCACTCGCTGGCCACGGGCGGCCCTGACGCCTACGGGTACGTCTGGATCGACTCCGACGAGCCGGGCGGCCCGGCCGTCGACTTCCAGGACATCTCGGGCACCGGCACGGCCGTGACGTTCACGCCCGCCGGGACGTTCGGCGCGAACGACGAGGGGTACGCCGACGTGGTCCTCCCGTTCACGTTCCCGTTCTACGGCGTCGACAAGTCGACCATCCGGGTCTACACCAACGGGTTCGCCACATTCTCGTCGGCCGCCGGCAACTCGTACAACAACCCCACCGGGTTCCCGGGCGCGAGCGGGCCGACGAACGTCGACGACGTGATCGCCCCGTTCTGGGACGACCTTGACCTCACCGCAGCCGGGGCCGTGTACACGGGGACGCTCGGCGACGGCCGGTTCGTCGTCCAGTGGGACGGCGCTCCGAGGTATGACGAGGCCGGCTCGTCGGTGACGTTCCAGATCCTCCTCTCGGAGGACGGGACGATCGAGTTCCAGTACGAGACGATGACCGGGACGCTGAACAGCAACGCCGCGGGCATCGAGAACGCCGACGCCTCGGTTGGCCTGACGGTCGCGGCCAACGAGGCGTACGTCGCCTCGGACAAGGCCGTCCGGTTCACTGTGCCGGTCGTCTGGATCACCGCCTCGCCGACGAGCGGGTCCGTCGCGCCCGGCGCCAGCGGCGGGTTCGATGTCGACATCGACGCCTCCGAGCTTGAGGAGGGGACGTACACGGCCTCGCTCGTGATCACGTCGAACGACCCGGTGACACCGTCGGTCACCATCCCCGTCGCGCTCACGGTGGGTGAGGACGACGGGTCGATCTCGATCGTGGTCGAGGGCGCCCGCGGGATGCGGTACCTCGGGGCCCCCGCCGTCGGCGTGACCGTCGACGACCTCGCCGCCCAGAACCTCGTCCGC
>NZ_MQWD01000002.1 GCF_002283365.1 Rubrivirga marina
CCGCCGGCCCCACCCCCGCCAGTCGAGGTCTCGGACGAGGTCGACATCGAGGACATCATCGACACCATCGACCTGTCCTTCGAGGACGTCGCGCCCGTCGACTCGACACCGCCCAAGCCGGAGCCGCCCGTGGTCGTGATCCCGACACCTGACCCGCCCGAGGCCCCGGTCCTGCCGGACGCAATCGACGACTCGGACCTCGTCCACGTCGTCGCGGAGGTCCAGCCGGAGTTGATCGGCGGGCTGGCCGGGCTCCAGGGCCGGATCGAGTACCCGGAGATGGCGCGGCGCGTCGGGATCGAGGGCCAGGTCGTCGTCCAGTTCGTCGTCGACGAGCGGGGGAACGTCGTCGACCCCATCGTCCTCCGGTCCCCGAACGAGCTCCTGTCGGAGGCCGCGCTCAAGGCCGTCCGCGAGAGCCAGTTCACGCCGGGCCAGCAGCGCGGGCGCCCGGTGAAGGTCCGGTTCGCCGTCCCCGTCACCTTCCGCCTCCGCTGAAGGCGGAGCAACTTCTGCGACGGGCCCGTGTCTGTACGGGAGGCACGGATCGCGGCGCTTCACCGTTTTCGCGAACGGACTCGCACCGACGCCCCCGCCGGCCCTACCTTCCGTCGAGGCCGGATTCGGCCGCCCTCCCCCCTCTCTGACATGGCCCTCTACAAAACCCCCAAAGCCGACCTCAAGAGGAAGTATCCGCTGTTCCTGCAGCTCGGGCTCCTCGTGTCCCTCGGTCTGGTGATCGCCGCCTTCACGGTGCCGCTCCCGGACGGCGACGACGTCGTGATGATGGACGACGCGCAGGAGATCATCGAGCTCGAGGACATCGAGCAGACGCAGCAGATCCAGCCCCCGCCGCCGCCGCCGCCGGCCCCGCCGCCGCCGCAGGAGGTCCCGGACGACGTCGAGATCGAGGAGGAGGTGCTCGAGGACATCGAGCTCGACC
>NZ_MQWD01000003.1 GCF_002283365.1 Rubrivirga marina
CGGCGGGTTGGGCCGCCCGGGCTCAGCGCGGGTACACCATCTGGTTCCGCTCTGCATGGACCACGAACACCTCGTCTTCGAGTCGGCTCACCCACCGCTCCTCGCGCCCCTCCGGGACCCCGAAGACGACGAGGTCCTGACCCCGGTACACGTTGACGACGTCGAGCCCGCCTTGGGCCGCGATGAGCGCCCGGACGTGCTCCTCGTCCGCCGCACGCCGGACTACGACCTCGACCCCGTCCCCCCGCCACACCCGCGCCGTGTCGACGAGCGGGTCGGCGGACAGCGCGGCGAGGTAGTCCTCGGGGGCGCCGGAGCGGACGACGGTCTGGACGAGGTACACCGGGGGGAGCGCGACCTGCTCGACCTCGATGCTGTGCTCGCGGGCGTACGCCTCAAGAAAGGCCGGCTCGACGTATCGGACCGAGGCAACGACCTCTCCGGGGATGAACGGGTCGTCGGACTCGAAGGCGTCGCACCCAGCGAGGAGCGCCGGAGCGAGTAGGAGTGCGAGAGCGGGGACGGAGCGCACGGTGATCGGGCAGAGGTGAGCCGCAACGGTAGGTCGGACGACGAACCTTGTAAAGTGCCAAGCAGAGCGCCCAACGTGAGGCGGCCCAACAGCTGGCCGCTTAGCCGCCGGGGCTGGCGGCGCGGCGGGTGGACGAGCGAAGGTAGGCGCCGGCGCTCGGACGAGACGGGGACGCTGAAGCCCCCGGTCGGCCTACAG
>NZ_MQWD01000004.1 GCF_002283365.1 Rubrivirga marina
ACCATCGTGTTGATCGTGCTCTTGAGCTCGAGGATCTCGCCCTGTGCCTCGACGGTGATCTTCTTGGACAGGTCGCCGTTGGCGACGGCCGTCGTGACCTCGGCGATGTTCCGGACCTGGGCCGTGAGGTTGTCGGCCATCGAGTTCACGTTGTCCGTCAGGTCCTTCCACGTCCCGGACACGCCGGGCACCCGGGCCTGGCCGCCCAGCTTCCCCTCGGTCCCGACCTCGCGGGCCACGCGCGTCACCTCGCTGGCGAAGCTCTGGAGCTGGTCGACCATCGTGTTGATCGTGCTCTTGAGCTCGAGGATCTCGCCCTGTGCCTCGACGGTGATCTTCTTGGACAGGTCGCCGTTGGCGACGGCCGTCGTGACCTCGGCGATGTT
>NZ_MQWD01000005.1 GCF_002283365.1 Rubrivirga marina
ACAGCCCTAAACCCCCGCACCCATGACCCGCTCCTTTTTCCCCCGCCGCGCCGTCTTCACCGCGCTCCTCGTCGCCCCCCTCGCCCTCGCCGCCTGCGGCGACGGCGACGCCGTCCAGGAGACCGCCGACCCCGCCCCGACGACCGACGCCATGCCGGACATGCCGGGCATGGGCGCGGAGGCCGCGAGCGGCCCGGTCGAGGCCGAGGTCGTCGACGGCGTCCAGACCGTCGAGATCGAGGCCGGGCGGATGGGCTACGCCCCCCGCGAGATCCGGCTCCAGGCCGGCGTCCCCACCCGGCTCGTCTTTACGCGGACGGTCGAGGACGAGTGCTCGTCCCAGGTCACCCTCCCCGCCTACGGCGTCGAGGCCACCGACCTCCCGCTCGGCGAGCCGGTCGCCATCGAGTTCACGCCGACCGAGGCGGGCGAGGTCGAGTGGGTCTGCGGCATGGACATGCAGCGCGGGACGATCGCCGTCGTCTCCTAGCCCCGTACGGTCCCCCAGGGGCGTCCCGCCCGCGGCCTCCGCGGGCGGCGCCCTCCCCAGCGTGCGGCCCGTCCGCCCCAGCCCCAGCCCGCCCATGGCGCGTACCATCGCCGCCACCACGGTCCTCGCCGTCGCTCTCGCCGCCTGCTCCCCGGGCTCGCCCCGGCCCGGTTCCGCCGACGCCCCGGACGCCGCCGCCCCGGCGGCCGCGAACGGGGCCGCGTCGCTCCCGACCGTCACCGTGTACAAGTCGCCCACGTGCGGGTGCTGCGCGTCGTGGGTCGACCACCTCCGCGCGTACGGCTTCCCCACCGAGACCGTGGAGACGGACGACGTGCAGGCCGTGAAAGCGGAGCACGGGGTCCCCGCCGCCCTCCAGTCGTGCCACACGGCCGTGGTGGACGGCTACGTCGTGGAGGGCCACGTCCCCGCCGCCGACGTCGCCCGCCTGCTCAGCGAGGCCCCCGAGGCGACGGGGCTCGCCGTGCCCGGGATGCCCGTCGGGTCGCCCGGTATGGAGCAGGGCGACGCGGTCCAGCCCTACGACGTGCTCCTCGTCGCCGACGGCCAGACCTCGGTGTTCGCCGGCCACGGTCGCTAGCGGCCGCGGACAGCACCCACTCCAACATGCCCACGTCCCCCACCGCAGCGTGGTCGCCGCTCGGGGTCCTCCCCCGCCGGGCGGTCGGGGGACCCGGGTCCATGCTCGCCCGGCGGGGCCTCGCCTCGTTCGTCCTCCCGGACTACCCCGCCGTCGGGGACCCCGCCAGCGCGCCGCCCGCGTTGGGCGGTGCCCTCGGTCGCAGCGCCGCTCCGTCTGCCGATGCGTGACGCGGACCCCAAGCAAACTCGGACCCTCCGGTTCCGAATCTTCACGGGGCTCGTCATCGGGGTCGTGGGCGTCCTGGGCGCCCGCCTCGTCCAGCTCCAAGTGGTGGACCAGGACCGGTACGCCGAGGCCGCCCGCGACAACGCCGTCCGCGCCCGTCGCGCCGAGCCCGCTCGGGGCCGGATGTTCGACCGCCACGGGACGCTCCTCGTGGGCAACGAGGCCACGTTCACCGTCGACGTCCTCCCGTACCTCCTCCCGGCGGGCGCCGCGCCCGAGCTCGCCCGGCTCCTCGGGCTCCCCGACTCCGTCGTGGCCGCTCGCGTCGACGCCGCCCGGCGGTGGAACCCGTACCGCCCGAGCCCCATCGTCCGGGGCCTCCCGCTCGCCGGGGTCGCGCGCCTGGAAGAGGCCCTCTTCCGGCTCCCGGGCGTCAGCGTCGCCGAGGGCCAACGGCGGCGCTACGGGCCGGTCCGCGCGGCGCACACCGTCGGCACGCTCGGCGAGGTCGGCCCCGACCAGCTCGAGCGGCTCGCCGAGCAGGGCGACTACGCCCCCGGCGACCTCGTCGGCCAGACCGGGATGGAGAAGGCCTACGACGCGCTCCTCCGCGGACGGCCCGGCGCGCGCTTCGACCTCGTCGACGTCCGGGGCCGCGCCGTGGGCCGCTGGCGCGACGGGGAGCAGGACGTCGCCCCCGTCTCGGGCTACGACCTCACGCTCACGCTCGACGCGGGCCTCCAGGCCCTCGCCGAGAGCCTCTTCGTCGGCAAGCGCGGCGCGGCCGTCGCCCTGGACCCGCAGACGGGCGGGGTCCTCGCCCTCGTCTCGGCGCCCGACTACGACCCCGCCCTCCTCGCCCCGCCCATCGACCCGGCCGCGTGGCGCGCGCTGAACACGGACCCCGAGCGCCCGCTCTTCGACCGCGCCCTGCTCAGCGCCCAGCCCCTGGGCTCCACGATCAAGCCGCTCATGGGGCTGGCCGGGCTGGAGGAGGGGGCCATCACGCCCGAGACGACGTACCCCTGCACGGGGGCCTTCACCTACGGTGGGCGGCGGTTCGGCGGCCACGGCAACTACGGGCCGCTCGACGTCGCGGACGCCGTCCGGGTCTCGTGCAACGAGTTCTTCTACGCGCTCGGGCTCGAGCTCGGGCTCGACCGCTACAGCGCGTGGGGCCGCCGCGTCGGGTTCGGCGAGCCCATGCCGACCGACTTCCCGGACCAGAGCCCGGGGCTCTGGCCTGACTCGGCCTACTTCGACCGGACCTACGGCGAGGACGGGTGGACGCGGGGGTACCTGGTCTCGCTCGGGATCGGGCAGGGGAACGTGGCCGTGACGCCCATGCAGCTCGCCCGCTACACGGCCGCGCTCGCCAACGGCGGCACGCTCGTCGCGCCCCACGCCGCCCGGCTCCTCCGCCAGCCCGACACCGGCGACGAGGTCCGGCCGGGCCTCCCGCGCCCGACCCGGCTCGGCGTTGACCCCCGGAACCTCGCCGTCGTCCGGGCCGCGATGCGGGCCGTCGTGACGGACGGGACGGCCCGCGTGGCCGCCGTCGAGGGCGTCCCCGTGGCGGGCAAGACGGGGACGGCGCAGAACCCCCAGGGCGAGGACCACTCCCTCTTCATCGCCTTCGCGCCCTACTCCGACCGGCCCGCCGACGCCCGGGTCGCGGTCGCCGTGTTCGTCGAGAACGCCGGGTTCGGCTCGACGGCGGCGGCCCCCATCGCGAGCCTCCTCATCGAGCGCTACCTGACGGGCGCCGTCGACCGCCCCGAGCTCGTCCGCCGCCTCGTCGAGGACGTGCGGAGCGAGCCGCTCGACGGCCCATGACGCCCATGCGCCTCCTCTCAGCCCTCCTCGCCTTCCTGCTGCTGCTGGCACCCGCGCGCGCGTGGGCGCAGGCGGGCGCGGCCCCCGGGTCCAGCGCGGAGCGGGTCGGGGTCGAGGCGGCCCTGGAGGCGGACGGCGTGCGCCCCGGCGAGGCGCTCCGGGCCGCCGTCGTGCTGACGGTCGAGGACGGGTGGCACGTCAACGCGCACCGGCCGAGCGAGGACTACCTCATCGGGACGGAGGTCTCCCTCGACGGCCGCCCCGGGTTCCTCCTCGCCGACGCCCGGTACCCCCCCGCCCGTCCCGTGGCGTTCGCTTTCGCGGACGCGCCCCTCGACGTGTACGAGGGGACCGTGCCCGTCCTCCTCTCGATCCGCGTGGGGGACACCGTCGCGCCCGGGGCCTACGGGCTGGGCGTGACCGTTCGCGTCCAGGCCTGCAACGACCGGGTCTGCCTCGCGCCGTCCACGCTCCGTGCGGAGGTCCCGGTCCGGGTCGTCCCGGCCGGGGCCGAGACCCGGCCGGTCCACGCCGACGTCTTCGCCGCCTACGAGTCCGCCGCCTACGGGGCCGCCGGGGCCGCCGGGGGCGCCGGGGCGCCGCCAGACGCGCCGCCGGGGGGCGGGCGCGTCGAGCGCCTGCTCGCCGAGCGCGGGCCGCTCTGGGCCTTCCTGGCCATCTTCGCGATCGGCCTGGCCCTCAACCTGACGCCGTGCGTGTACCCCATGCTCTCCGTCACGGTCTCCCTGTTCGGTACCCAGGGGGAGGTCGGCCTGGGACGGTCGTTCGGGCGGGCGTTCCTCTACCTCCTCGGGATCGTCACCACGTACAGCGTCCTCGGCGTCGCGGCGGCTCTCACGGGGAGCCTTTTCGGGGGGTGGCTCCAGAGCCCGTGGATGCTGGCCGGGATCGGGGCGCTCCTCTTCGGGCTGGCCCTCAGCGCGTTCGGGCTCTACGAGATCCGGCTGCCGTCGGCGCTGACGACCCGGCTCGGCGCGGCCCACCGCGCGACGGGACCGCTGGGCCTCTACCTGTCGGGGCTCGTGGTCGGCGTGTTCGCCGCGCCCTGCATCGGGGCGCCGGTCATCGCGCTCCTGGCGTTCGTCGGGACCCGGGGCGACCCCCTCTTCGGGCTGAGCGCGCTGTCGGTGCTCGCCCTGGGGCTCGGCCTGCCCTACCTCGTGCTGGGCACGTTCAGCGGGCTGCTCTCGCGGCTGCCTCGGTCCGGCGTCTGGATGGTGTGGGTCAAGAAGCTGTTCGGCGTCGTGCTCCTCGGGGCCGCCCTCTTCTACCTCGGCCTCGCGGTAGCCCCCGCCCGAGCGATCTACGCGGTGCCGCTCGCCCTCGTCGCCGGGGGGCTCTACCTCGGCTTCGCCGAGACGTCGGCCCGGCGGACCCCCGGGTTCCGGTGGGTCGCGAGGGCCGTGGGCGGGACGGCCGTGGTCCTGGGCCTCGCGGCGTTCGTTCAGTTTGGCGAGCCCGGCGTCGCCTGGAGGCCGTACTCGGACGCGGCGCTCCGCGACGCGCGGGCCGAGGGCCGCCCCGTCCTCCTCGACTTCACGGCCGACTGGTGCATCCCGTGCCTCGAGCTCGACCAGGTCACCTTCACCGACGGGGACGTCATCGAGGCGACCGGGGGGGTCGCCCGGCTCAAGGTGGACCTCACCCACTTCGATTCCCCAGGGGCCGAGGCCCTCCGCCAGCGGTTCGACGTGGCCGGGGTCCCGACGCTCGTGTTCCTCGGCCCCGGGGGCGACGAGGTCCCGGGCTCCCGCGTCGTCGGGTTCGTCGGGCCAGGCCCGTTCCTGGAGCACGTCGAAGGCGTCTGGCAGGAGCTCGCTCGTCGCCCGCCGCCCTCCTCCCGATCGGCCCCGGCCTCCCCATCGCCATGACCGCCCGCCTCCCCGTACTCCTCCTCGCCGTCGTGGCGGGGTGCGCCGACGAGCCTCCGGAGCCCCCCTCCTCGGCTGCGGCGCCTCCCCCCGCCGCCCTCGCCGAGCTCGACACGCTCGCCTTCCCCGCGCCGGACTTCGAGCGGCCCGCACTCGACGGCGGCCCGTTCCGGCTCTCCGACCACCGCGGCGAGGTCGTGCTCGTTAACTTCTGGGCCACGTGGTGCCTCCCGTGCCGGGTCGAGACGCCGGAGTTCGTGGCGCTCCAGGACGAACTGGGGGACGAGGGCGTCCGCTTCGTGGGCGTCTCGCTCGACGAGGGCGGCTTCGACGACGTCCGGCCCTTCGCCGAGGAGTTCGGGGTGACCTACCCGCTCGTCCTGGACGACGGGGCGCTCCTCGAGCCCTACGGCGGCCTGGTGGCCCTCCCGACCACGCTCCTCGTCGACCGCGACGGGGTCGTCCGGTACCGCCTGCGGGGCTTGACCTCGGACGAACAGCTCCGCCCGCTCCTCCGCGCCCTTCTCGACGCGCCACGCCCGGCGCCCGGCTCCGCAACGCCGTGACGGATCCACCGATGGCCCCCTCCTTGCCGACACGGTCCACGACGGACCGCCGCACGTTCCTCCGCAGCGGCACCGCCGCGCTGGCGGGCCTCGCGGTCGGCGGACCCCTCCTCGCCGGGTGCCGCGACGCCGACCGGGCCGCGGCGGCACTCCCGGCCCGGCGGCCGGTCGCCGACGGCCCCGCCCGGGAGGTCCGCCTGGTGGCCGGGCCGGTCGAGGTCGAGCTCGCCCCCGGCCGCGTCTGGCGGACCTGGGGCTACAACGGGCAGTACCCCGGCCCCGAGATCCGCGTCCGCGAGGGCGAGCGGCTCCGCGTCACCGTCGAGAACGACCTCCCCGGAGTCGGCACGACGGTCCACTGGCACGGCGTCCCCGTCCCGAACCCGATGGACGGCGTGCCCGGCCTGACGCAGGAGCCGATCCCGCCGGGCGGCCGGACGGTCTACGAGTTCGAGGCGACGCCCTCCGGGAGCTACATGTACCACAGCCACCAGGGCCTCCAGCTCGACCGGGGCTTGCTCGGTCCGCTCGTCGTCGAAGAGACGACGCCCCACGTCGAGTACGACCGCGAGCACGTCCTCGTCCTCGACGACGTGCTGATGGACGCCCCGAGGCCGCTCAGCGAGCTGGTCGAGGACGGCGACGGTGGGATGGGGATGATGGGGCGGGGCGGGATGATGGGCCGCATGAGGGGACGGGACCGGGGGCAGGGCGGCGGGCGGGAGCGCGGCGGCGGGATGATGGACGGCATGACGGGCGGGGTCGTCCCGCCCTACGCCGGCCTGGCCGTCAACGGCCGCCTCCCCGAGGCCCCGGCCGAGTTCGAGGTCCGGCGCGGCGAGCGCGTCCGGCTCCGGCTCATCAACCCCGGCGGGGCCACGACCTACCGCGTCGCCATGGGCGGCCACCGGATGACCGTGACCCACACGGACGGGCGGCCCGTCGAGCCGGTCACGGTCGACCGCCTCACGATCGGGATGGGCGAGCGCTACGACGTCGTGGTCGAGGCCGACAACCCCGGCGTCTGGCCCCTCGTCGCGGCGACGGTCGAGGGCGACAGCGCCCCGGCCCGCGCCGTGCTCCGCTACGCCGGCGCCGCCGGCTCCTCCCTCCGCGACGGGCTCCCCGAGGGCCTCCAGGGCGGCCGGGCGCTCCGCTACGGCGACCTCCAGTCGGTCGAGACGCTCCCGGCGGAGGGCGCGCCGGACCGCACGTTCGACCTCCGACTCTCGGGGGGGATGATGATGGCCCCCGACGTGTGGACGATGGGCGGGGAGGCGTACCCCGACGCCGCGCCGCTCGAGGTCCGCGAGGGCGAGCGCGTCCGAGTGGACATGTCGAACATGAGCATGATGCTCCACCCGATGCACCTCCACGGCCACTTCTTCCGGACGGGGAACGTGCTCAAGGACACCGTCCAGGTCGCGCCCCACATGGGCCGGGCCTCGTTCGAGTTCGTCGCCGACAACCCGGGCCGGTGGTTCTTCCACTGCCACAACCTCTACCACCTCCACGCCGGGATGGCCCGCGAGGTCCGCTACGTATGACCGACCGCCCCGCCACTGCCGCCCCGGACTGGACCGAGCGCGTCCGCGCCGTCTACGACCGCGTGGCCCCGCGCTACGACCTCGCCCTCTCGCTCTACCCGCTCGTCGGCTTCCGCGCCGGGGCCTACCGTCGCCACGCCCTCCGCGCGCTCGACGTCCGGCCCGGCCACACCGTCCTCGACCTCGGCTGCGGCACCGGCCGCAACCTCCCGCCCCTCGCCCAGGCGGTCGGGGACGCGGGGCGCGTGGTGGGCCTCGACGTGTCCTCGGGCGCCCTCGCGGAGGCCCACGCCCGCACGCGCCACCTCCCGCAGGTGGACCTCGTCCAGGCCGACGCGCTCACGGCCGACCTCGGCGCGCCCGACCGCGTCCTCGCCACGTTCTCGCTCTCGATGATGCCGGACCCCGAGGCCGTCGTCGCCCGGGTCGCGGGCGCGCTCGCCCCCGGCGGGCGCCTCGCCGTGCTCGACTTCCGCATCCCCCGCTCGTGGCCCGGCCTCGTCCAGACGGCCGCCTTCGCGCTCGCCGCCCCGTTCGGGGAGACGTGGGAGATGGCCCGGCGCGACCTCCGCCCGGTCGTCGCCCGGCACGTCGCGCTCGACGCCGACCGCTCGTTCTACGGCGGTGGGGCCTACGTCGTGGCGGGGGCGGGCCGCTAGCTGGCGTCCGCTACGCCCCCCGCAGCGTGTCGAGGATGGGGCACGCGCTCCGCGGCCCGGCCCCGGGGCAGGCGTCGGCCAGCGCCCGCAGCGCGTCGCGGATCGACGCCAGGTCCCGGAGCTTCTCTTCCACGTCGGCCAGCTTCGCCAGCGCCTCCGCGCGGACGTCGCCGCACCCGCCCTCCGGCGCGTCGAGCCCGACCTCCAGCAGACCGCCGGCCTCGGAGAGCGTGAACCCGAGCTCCTGCGCCCGCTTCACGAACCGGATCCGCTCGACGTACGCCGGCCCGTAGAGCCGGTACCCCGACGGGCTCCGGCGCGGCGGCGGGATGAGCCCCCGCTCCTCGTAGTAGCGGACCGTCTCGGACGTCACGCCGGAGGCGTCGGCCACCTGGCCCCGGGTCATGGTCGTGCTCATGAGCTCAGCGGCGGGGGCGGCTCAGGTGCGTGTGGACGATCTGCCAGGGGCCGTCGTCGGCCCGCTCGAAGACCGTCGTGAACACGCCGTCGCTCTCGACGGGCTCGCCGTCGTGCTGGGCCGAGAGCGTATAGCGGCCCGTCGCGACCGCCAGCCGGTCGCCGGTCCGGACGTGGACGTCGCGGTGGCGGAAGTCGAGGCTGTCGAGGGCGACGAGCTCGGGGCCGAGGTGGCCGTCGCGGTAGGCCGCCCACGAACTGTCGACGCCGCCTTGCTCGAAGACCACCACGTCGGGGTCGGCCGACCACAGGCCGTCGAGCGCGGCCATGTCGGCGTCGCGGAAGGCCCGCTCCTGGGCGTCGAGCACGGTCCGGACGTCGGGCGGCGCGGGCGCGTCTGCAGGGGCCGCCGGGTCGCCCGCGTCGGCGCAGGCGGCGAGGCCGAGGGCGGCGAGCACGATCAGGGAGAGGCGGAGCGGCATGTAATCAGGGGGAAGGGGTGGTGGGGCGCTCGACGTGTCGCATGGTAAACCCGGCGTCGGTGACGGCCTCGCGCACGGCGGCGTCCGCTACGCGGTGGCCCGGCGCGAGCGCCACGTCCGCGCGCTGGTCCCGTTCGTCGAGGTCGACGGCCACGGCCTCGACGCCGTCGAGGGCCTCCAGGGCGGCCGTCAGGCTGGCCGCGCAGGTCTCACACGCGAGGCCCGACACGTGGACGGTGAGGTCCGGGGAGGCGACCTCCGAGGCGGCCGGCCCGTCGGGCGGGCCGCACGCGGCGAGGAGCAGAAAGGCGACGAGGGGCAGGCGCATGGTCAGGCGTCGAGGAAACGGAGGGCGGGGACGAGGCCGTAGGCGAAGAAAGTCCCGACGGAGAAGATCGCGGCGGAGAGCCAGAACGTCACCTTCGTGAACCGCCCTGCGACGGCGCAGCCCTCGCCCCCCGCGATGGTGCAGGCGACGGCCCCGCGCGGCCGGTAGATCAGCACGCCGCTCAGCGCGATCATCAGCCCGGAGCCGAGGAAGATCCACCCCTTGTGCTGCGAGAGCGGGACGAGCCACGGGAACGTCGAGACGAACGAGGCCACGGCCGCCCCGCCGGCGAGGGCGGCGATGGCCGACGGGAGCGCGCAGCAGAACAGCGTGCCCGTCGACGTGAACAGGGCGAGGACGCTCGACAGCTTCTGCCGGAACGTCCGGCCGCCGGGGGCCGCGGGCGGGGGGGCGGACGCGCTCACGACGCCAGGGCCGCGCGCGTCAGCACCCAGCCGCGAGCGGACGGCGGCCCCTCGCCGACGCGGCCGGTCACGACCACGCGGCGGCCGTCTTGGGCCTGGAGCGCCTCCCGGGCGCCAGAGGCAGCAGAGGCCACGTGGAACCGCTCGCCGGCGGGCGTCACTAGCTCCCAACGCCCGCCGGTCTGGCGGAGCGTGCCGGCCACGCGGAGCGTCGTCGCGCGCGGGTCGAACCCGGCCTCGCGGACGGCCTCGCGGAGCGCGCCCAGGAGGGCGTCGTTGGCGCCGCGGAGCCGGACGACGGCCTCGGCGTCGTTGAGGCTGACGGTCACGCCCTCGACACCGTCGAGGCGGCCCAGCCGGCGCTCGAGGGCGTAGGCGCACGGCGAGCAGTCCATCCCGAACACGGCCTGGCGGGCCTGCTGGATCTGGGCGTGGGCGGGCGGCGGCGCGAGCAGCGCGGCGAGCCCGAGCAAGGCGAGGAGTCGGAGGGTCATGGGGGTCGTCGGTTAGAACCAGTAGGAGAGGTTGACGGCGAGGCGGGCGTCCTCGCGGGGCTGCGGGCCGTTGGAGCGGTCGTAGACGGGGAACAGGACGCCCGCGCCCAGGCCCCAGGCGCGGTACAGCCCGAGCGCCGTCGGGCCGACGAGCACGCGCTCGCCCCCGCTCGCGGCGACGGCCTCGCCCGCGACCCGGTCGCGCCCGGCCACCTCGGCGACGGCCTCGACGAAGACGCGGAGGTCGGGCTTGGGGTAGTCGCCCTGGAAAACCGGCGGGCGGTAGCCGACCACGGCGCTCGCGTAGCCGAGCGGCCCCAGGCGGTCGCCGTCGCGGGCGAGGTGGCCCTGCGCCCCGGCCCCGACCCACCCGTAGAGGCTCCGCGAGGCGTAGCCGGTCACGACGGCCGCGTTCGCGCCGGGCGCGGCCCGGACGCCGCCGCGCTCGGCCACGACGGGCACGAGCACGCTCGCGAGCGCCGTCGACTCGACGCGGCGGCCGCCGCCGGGGTAGTGCTTCTGGAGCCGCCACAGCGCGAGGGCCTCGAGGTCGCCCATCCCGCCCATCATCGTCCCGATCCGCGTGCGGGACGGGCTAGGCAGCGCGGCGAGGGTCTGGGGGACCGAGAGGTTGAGCTGGACGTCCTCGGTGAGCCCGTAGCGGAGGGTCTGCCGGGCCATCAGCCCGCGCTCGCCGCCGCGGCCGGCCGACATCAGCGTGGCGTCGCCGTTCCAGGCGCCCTCGGGGAGCGTCGGCGTGGCGAGCCCGAAGACGGGGCCGTGGCCGCCTTGCGCGGCGGCCGTCCCCCCGAGGAGGGCGGCGGCGAGGAGCAGGGTGCAGGCGAGTCGGGGCATCGGATCAGGCGGCCATCTGACGGCACTGCTCGGCGCAGCGGCGGCACGCCTCGGCGCACGCCTGGCAGGACTCGGAGTCGAACCGGGCGCACTCGTCGGCGCACGCCTCGCAGAGGTCGGCGCAGATGGCGCAGACGCGGGCGACGTAGTCCGAGCCGCGCGCCATCATCTGGACGCACGCCGTGCAGAGGTCGGTGCAGTCGAGGCACAGCGCGAGGCACCGCGCCATCGCCTCCTCGCCGAGGTGCTCGGAGAGGCAGGCGTTGGCGGCCGTGATGGAGGCGTTGCAGGCGTCGATGCAGTCTTGGAGGTCGTCGGAGAGGGTGGACATGGGAACGGGGATGAGGGAGGAAGGAAAAGAGGGTTGCGGCGGGCGAGCGTCACATCGTCGTGAGGGCGACGCTCAGGGCGGGGAGGACGGTGATCTGGGCGACGGGCGCGAGCCCGACGTCGCGGCCGAACACGCGGGCCGTCGGCATCGCGGGCCGGTAGCGCCAGAGGTCGAGCGCGAGCGCGGCGCGCTCCAAGAGCACGGCGAGCGGGAGCGCCAGCCCGAGCAGGACCAGCCACCCGGCGACGCCCGGCGGCGTCAGCGCCTCGGCGCCGACGAGCCGGCCCGCGACCCACGCCACGGCGACCACCGCGACGCCGTCGCCGAGGACCGCCGAGAGCGGGAAGAGCACGCGCTGCCACGGGCTCCACCGCTCCCAGCACGTGTAGAGCGGCCGGAGCTGGACGGCCTCCCAGACGCCGTTGAGCGCCAGTCCGACGAGGCCGACCGTGACCAGCGTGTGGGCGCCGAGCGGGGTCACGCGGCCTGCCCGACGCCGGCCTCGCGGAGGCCCGCCTCGGTCACGCCGCCGGACCGGCAGCACCCGGCCAGCTCGCCGTCGACGACGACGGCGGGGACGGAGCGGACGCCGAGGGCCACGGCCCGCTCGGCGACGGCCGCGTCGGTCAGGTCGTGGACCTCGACCTCGCACGAGTCGCAGGCGACCCTGCGGACGAGGGTGACGGCCTCCTCGCAGAGGGGGCAGCCGGTGGTGTAGACGTCGATCTTGCGGGGCGTAGACATGGGGGAGTGGGGTGGGTTCAAGCGGCCAACGCCCCTGGGGGTAAGACCAACGTTCCGCGTTCGCTAGATCTTCATCTGTTCGGGCCCACGACTGCGCGCCTCCAGCGGCCCGTATCGTGCGGGTCACGCCACCCGCCATGCTCCGAGGCTACACGCAGCTCCCCCTCCGCCGGATCGCCCTCTGGGGCTTCGGGCTCCACGCGCTCTGGGAGTTCGGCCAGTGCACGGTCCTCTACGACATGTGGGACTGGGGCTTCTGGCGCGCGACGGTCTGGATGTGGGGGGCCATCGCGGGCGACGTCGTCATCACGCTCGGCGTCGCCCTCGGCGCCGCCCTCGCCGTCGGGGCGCGGCGCCTCGACCCGCCCGGCAGCGTCGGCTGGGCGGCGCTCTTGGGCGTCGGGTTCGTGGCGTCGGTCGGCCTGGAGTGGGGCGCTCAGGCGCTCGACCTCTGGGGGTACACCGCTCTCATGCCCACGCTGACGGTCCTCGGCCACACGGTCGGGCTCTCGCCCATCGTCCAGGTCACGATCCTGCCCGCCCTCGCCGTTTGGGGGGCCACGCGACATCGCACGTAGTCTCTTCTTATCGCCATGCTCGTCATCGCCCTCCATGCCGCTCGGGGCAACGTGGGAGATGGCCTTCCTGGACCTCCGACTCCCCCCTCCACCGACACGCGCCGCTCGACGCCGACCGCTCCTTCTACTTCGGAGCCGCGACCATCGGCGCCGACGCACCCCCGTCCTGATGGAACGACGTACCCGCTTCGCCCTCTGGTCCGCCGCCCTCCACGGCGCGTGGGAATACGCCCAGTGCCCCCCGTACTACGACATGACGGGCCTGCCGAAGCCCGAGCACGACGCGCTCATGCTCGCGGCCACCGCCGGCGACGTCGCCATCAACCTCGGGGTGGCCGCCGTCGCCGAGCAGCTCGTCGGCCGCGAGCCCGTCCGGCGCCTCACGCCGAGCGGCACCGCCGCGCTCCTGGGCGTCGGGTTCGCCGCCGCCGTCGGCCTCGAGTGGGCCGCGCAGCGCCTGAACCTGTGGTCCTACACCGACCGGATGCCGACCGTTCGGGTGGCGGGGCACGACGTCGGCCTGCTCCCCATCGCCCAGGTGACGGTCTTGCCCACGCTCGCCGCTTGGGCGACGCGGCGTACGGATCTGTCTACCTGACAGGAATTTAAGGTGTCGTCCAGGTTGAGGTCAGGGAGCCATGGCCATCTTCCGCGCTCCCCCCGGACCGCGCATGGACGCCGCCCCCGCCTCGCGCGTCGCCAACCTCGACCTGCTCCGTGCGATCGCGATCGCGCTCGTCGTGCCCGTCAACCTCGTTGGCGAGCGCGTCATCGACGTCGGACCCACGATGAACCACGTGTTCGAGTCGGGGTGGGTGGGCGTCGACCTTTTCTTCGTGCTCTCGGGGTGGCTCATCGGCGGGCTCTATTGGCGCGAGCTCGGCCGCCACGGCGACGTCGAGGTCGGCCGGTTCTGGGCGCGGCGGTGGCTCCGGACGATCCCGCCCTACCTCGTCGCGCTCGTCGCGGTGTACGGGCTCCGGGCCGCGTTCACGGACAACCCGGACCCGTTCGACTGGCGCTACCTCGTGTTCGTCCAGAACTACACGGGGATGCCGTACTGGGGCGTGAGCTGGTCGCTCTGCGTCGAGGAGCACTTCTACCTCGGGCTCCCGGTCGTGCTCGGGATCGCGCTCCGGGTCCGGGGCGGCGTCCCGGTCGCGCTCGGGGCCGCCGCGCTCGTCTCGCTCGTCGCCCGGGTCCTGACCGTCCCGGACGGGGCCGACCCGTGGGGGCCGCAGTACACGGACACCCACATGCGCCTGGAAGGGCTCGCGCTCGGCGTCGCGGCGGCTTGGGTCTACCACTGCCGTCCCGGCCTGTGGCCCGGCCTCCGCCGGGCGGGGCGGCTCGTCGTGCTCCCCGGCCTCGCGTTCGTGGCCACGGTCCCGTGGCTCCCGCTCGACGTCCTCAACCGGTACGCCTACACCGGCGTCGCGCTCGCCTTCGTCGCGCTCGTCGTAGCCACAGCCGACCGACGGCCGCTCCCGCTCGCGTCGAGCCGGGCCGTCCGGGCCGTCGCGCTCACGTCGTACAGCGTCTACATGACGCACACGGTGGCGGCCGACGTGTACCGGCGCCTTGCGATGGACGCGCTCCCGGGCGTCCCGCCAGCGGTCCACGTCGCCGGGGCGCTCGTCCTGATCGCTGCCGTGGGCGGCGCGTTCTACGCCGCCGTCGAGCGCCCGGCCCTGTGGGTCCGCCGCCGCCTGGCCCCCCGGAGGTCGGACCGGCCGTCGCCCGCCCTCGCCCCCGTGGGTTGAGCGTCGGTCGTCGGGGTGGGGAGGAGCCGGTCACTGTGGGCACAAGCCAGGTCGGTCAGAGGGGGGGAGGGTGTAGACGGAGAGGGTGGAGTCGGCGGGGCTCGCCGTCCCCCCGCGGTGCCGGGCCGGTGGGCGAGCCCGTCAACGCGGCGGGCCGGAGCGCCCCCGGGTCGTGTCCCGGAACGGGGCCTCCGACTTCGACCCCTATCGAACCCTACCGATGTCTCCTCTCGCTTCGCGGGCTACCCCGTCCGCCGTATCGCCCCACGTCGAACAGCTCGACCTCTTCGCCCTCCTCGCACCCCGCGTCCGGGCACTCGCCCCGCCCGTCAGGACGGAGCCCCTGCCTCGGCCGAGTGCCGCCGTCCCGTCGTGGCCCTTCGCGAGCACGTCTCCGGTGGCGGTCGAGGCCGCCGACGCGGACGTGCCCTCCGGCGCGCTCACGGCGAGCGTGTTCGACGCCTACCGCCCGAGCGTCCGTGTCCCGGGCAGCCAGCCCCATCCCACGAAGCTCGTGGAGTCGGCGGCGATGGCCGCGGCCACGGCGCCCGAGTGCGACTACCGCCCGACGCTGCCCGAGCCCCTCGTGACCGGGGGCCACCTCTCCGACGCCCAGCTCGAGACCATCGTCCGAGCGGGCGCCGCGCACGCGGAGCACCTCCCGGGCGCCGGTGACGAGGTCGGCCCACGTCAGGGCTACTTCGTCGGCGACGCGACCGGGGTGGGGAAGGGGAGGCAAGCGGCGGGGGTCATCCTCGACAACGTCCTCCAGGGCCGCCGCCGGGCGCTCTGGGTGTCCGAGAACCGGAGCCTCATGCGCGACGCCGTCCGCGACTGGACCGCCCTCGGCGGCCCGGCCGACTTCGTCTTCGACCTCGGCGCGTGCAAGGGGCCGATCCCCCGCGCCGAGGGCGTCTGCTTCGCGAGCTACGACACGCTCAAGGGCAAGCCGCGCGAGAAGGGGGGCACCGTGACGGGCGTCGACCGACTGGAGCAGGTCGTCGCCTGGCTCACGGCCGGTGGTGACGAGGCCGGGTTCGAGGGCGTCATCGTCTACGACGAGTCGCACAACGCCGCTTCCGCCCTGGACACTCAGGGGAGCCGCGGGGTCAGGAAGGCGTCCCAGCGCGCGCTGGCGGTGGTCGATTTGCAAGACCGTCTCCCCAACGCCCGCGTCGTCTACGCGAGCGCGACCGGGGCCACCGAGGTCGCCAACCTCGCCTACGCCGCCCGCCTCGGGCTCTGGGGCCGGGGCACCCCGTTCCCGACCGTCGAGGCGTTCGTCGAGAAAGTCAGCGCGGGTGGCATCGCGGCGATGGAGCTGGTGGCGAAGGACCTCAAGTCGATGGGGCTCTACCTCGCGCGGTCCGTCTCCTACGACGGCGTCGACTACCGGACGCTCGTCCACGACCTCGCGCCCCACCAGGCGGCGACCTACGACCGCTGCGCCGAGGCGTGGCAGGTCGTCCTCCGGAATTTGGAATCGGCCTTGGAGGTCACGAAGGCCGACAAGTGCGGGAGAGCCAGAGCTACGGCGTACAGCCAGTTCTGGGGCGCCCACCAGCGGTTCTTCCTCCACCTCTTGGTCGCCATGAGCGCGCCGAGCCTCATCCGCGACATGGAGGCGAGGCTGGCCTCGGGCGAGAGCTGCGTCGTCCAACTCGTGTCCACGATGGAGGCGGCGACCGAGCGGGCCTACGCGAAGGCCGTGGCGAATGGTGATGATCTACGGGACCTCGACGTGACCCCGCGCGACCAGCTCCTGCAGTTCGTCGAGGCCTCGTTCCCGACCACGCTCTACGAGGAGTACCTCGACGACGACGGGCGCGTCCGGAGCCGTCCGGTACGGAGTGCGGCCGGGGACTTCGTGCGGTCGCCTGAGGCCGTGGCCGCGAGAGACCGGCTCATGCTGGAGGTGGGCGCGGTGTCCGTCCCGCACGGCGTGCTCGACCAGGTCGTCGCCCACTTCGGCCCCGACGCCGTGGCCGAGGTGACCGGCCGGGGCCGCCGGTTCGTGACCAAGACCGTCGACGGGGTGGAGCAGGTCGTGGAGGAGCGCCGGACGCGGCGGACGTGCGACGCGGAGGCCGACGAGTTCATGGCGGGCAAGCGCCGCGTGCTCGTGTTCAGCCAGGCCGGGGGGACCGGCCGGAGCTACCACGCCGACCTCGCGGCCGAGAACCAGCAGCGCCGGGTGCTGTACTGCGTCGAGCCGGGCTGGAGCAGCGCCCGGTGCGTGCAGGGGATGGGCCGGGTCCACCGGGCGAACCAGGCGTGCCCGCCCGAGCTCGTCTTGGTCACGACCAACCTCAAGGCCCAGCGCCGCTTCCTCTCGACCATCGCCCGTCGGCTCGACCAGCTCGGCGCGCTCACGAAGGGCCAGCGGCAGACGGCGAGCCAGGGGCTCTTGTCGTCGGAGTTCAACCTCGAAACCCCGCTCTCGAAGGCCAGCCTGTTCAACTGGTTCGTCGACCTCTACACCGGGGGCGGCCGGGCCGGCGCGGCCGGGGTCACGCCGGCCCTCGTCGAGGGCCAGATGGGGATCCGGGTGCTCGACGCTGAGGGCTCGCTGAACGTCGAGGCGATCCCGGACGTCCCGAAGTTCCTCAACCGGCTCCTGTCCTTGAAGACGGGCTCGATGGACGCCGTCTTCGACTCGTGGTACTCCTACTTGGAGGAGGCGACGGAGGCCGCGCGCGAGGCGGGGACGCTCGACGTGGGCGTCGAGACGATCCGGGCCGAGCGCACGCGCAAGACCGACGAGCGGCTCGTCTACACGCACCCCCGCTCGGGGGCCACGACGCAGGTGGTCACGTTGGAGTTGACCCGGCGGACGGAGATCGTGGACTGGGACGAGGTCTGGACGCGAGCGAGGAAGGCGCAGGGGGCGGGCTCGTGGGCCGGGTTCGTCGTCAACCGCCGGAGCGGGCAGCCGTACGCGCTGTTCCGGGCCGGGAGCCGGACGACCGAGACCGGCCGCGTCGTCGGGCGGCTCCGCCGTGTCGGCGTCCGCTCGAACCGGCTCATGGACGAGACGGACATCCACCGCTCCGGTGACGAGGGAGGCCACCAGCCCGTCCCGACGGACGAGGCGAAGCGGCTCTGGGCCGAGGGCGTCCGCTCGGCACCCGAGTTCTACACCGAGCCGGTCCACCTCGTGACCGGGACGATCCTCCCGATCTGGGACCGGATCGCCGGGCACCCGAGGATCTACCGGGCTCAAACGGACGGCGGCGAGCGCATGATCGGCCGGGCGGTAGCCGCAGAGCACCTGAGCGCGACGCTCCGGGCGCTCGGCGCGGCGGACCGCGTCGAGACGACGTCCGAGGCGCTGGCCCAGCGGCTCATGGCGGGTGCCGAGGCCGACCTCGCCAACGGCTGGCGGCTCCTCCGACGCCGCGTCGCCGGTGAGCACCGGATCGAGCTCGTGGGGCCGGACCTCGCGGCCATGCGCGAGCTGGAGGCCGACGGGGTCTTCGCCGAGGTCCACAACTGGCGGACGCGGTTCTTCGTCCCGACGGGCGAGCGCGCACCGGGCGTCCTCCGGGCGGTGACCGAGCACCGGCCCGTGGTCGAGGTCCGGAGTGGTCCGGCAACGGACCACCTCGGGGACCGAGGAGGGGAGACGGGCTACCCCGCTCGTCTCGCCGCCTGAGGGAGATGGTGCCCCATGAGGGGCGGGAGACCGACGCCGGGGCCGCTCCGCGGAGGCGGAGAGCGGCCCCGGCACCCGGCCGGCGGTCGCCCAGGACCCCCTCGCTCCGAGACTCATGTCGCGATCCATGCCCGGCCCCGGCGACTTCTGCCACGGGTGCAACCGGCTCCTCTGCCGCTGCCTCCCTGAACCGGACCCCGAAGCGTTCTACGAGACGGCGTACCAGGCGGGCTACGAGGCCTGCCTCGCTGACGGGTATTCCGAGCGCCCGATGACGGAGTGGGTAACCCTCACGGGCTCCCGGTGCGTCTGGGACGCCGCCGAGCGGCGGCTCGTCCACCACATGACGGCGCTCCACTTCAAAGAGCTCACCTGGCGCCACCGCCACGCGAGCGCGGGGGCGTACGCTCGGTGGTTCGGGCGCCAGTACGGGCACGACCTGGAGGCGTACCTCGCGGGCTACGACGACGCTGGGGCGGGCCTGCCGTCGGCGGTCTGCGACCCCGAGGCCCACTCGCGAGCCGAGGCCTCGCTCGACGCTTACCGGCAGCCGGGCGAGGCAACCGAGCGGGAGCTGGTGATCGCGTCGGGGTCTTCCGTGGTCATGGACGACGACGGGTTGCCGTTCTGAATCGGTTCCATAGCCCGGAGGTGCGGCCTGTCGCTGTCGAAAGCGGGTCGTCGGAGCCAGGGCGGATCGGAGATCCGCTGAGGCTCCGGCATAGGCCCCTGCCCCCCTCGCTCACAGAGCTTCCGCGAGGGAGTCAGGAGGGGGCGGGGTGTTGGCAGCGGTTTCTGGCAGTTTAGGCGACGGCCGGACAGCGTCAAGGTCGTTCGCCCCGTGCTCGCGCTGCGACACGAACCCCAACGAGGGGTTCGCGACGGTCGCTCCGCGCGGGGGCGCTCCACCCGGGCCGCGAGCGGCCCTTTGACCCCGTAGTCCGGCCTTACGCCTGCTGCCTGTGTGGCCGCTGGCTGGCGGGGACCACTCGGGTCCCCGGGCACGGCGGTCGTCACGACTCCCTCTCACGAGGACCGCCATGATCCGCACGTATTCCCGTCCGCACTACGCTCAGGCCCGGACCTGGACCCGCTTCGCGAACCGGCTCCGCCGGGCGTCGTGCCCCGCGTTCCACCCGTACCACATGAAGGAGCACGCCCTGAGGACCAGCCTCGGCCTCCGCACACGGGGCCTCGTCTTCCCGACCCGTCTCCAAGACTGCGTGCCCGCCGGGCTCGCCCGGCTCGCCGCTCGGGCCGCCGGAGGCGACCGGTACCCGGAGCTCGTGGCCCGCGTCGTCGTCACGGACCCGGCCGAGCACGCGGCCGACGAGGTCCACCTGTTCCTCGAAGTGGCCGACCGGACGGGCACGATCACGGAGAAGCACCCGTTGGGCAAGCTCCCGCCGGAGGACGCCCTCTGGGTGGCCCCGCTCATCCGGCTCGAGTCCGACGCCTACGGGACCGGCCCGGTCCTCCGGTACCACGTGACCGGCGGCGAGGCCTCCGCCGCCGGTGGCGGCGGTGAGGTCCACGTCGCGATCAGCCGGGCGCACGAGGCGGCCAAGGCGTGGCTCGACTGGGCCGACGACCGGAAGGCCTGGGCCGAGGCCCACGCCGTCGCCGAGGAGAGCCCGTACGCCTACCGGGCGAGCTACCGCGACACGGTCGCGCCGGGGTCCAGCTACGGGAGCCTCCTCTACGCGACCGACCCGTACGCGGAGACCGAGGAGTAGACCCTGAGCCCACCGGCCTACAGCCCGGCGACCCCGAAGGGTCGCCGGGCTTCTTTTTTGCCGCAACGGTCTTTTTTGTCGCAACGGAGGGTGGGGGAGGTGGGCTCTGGCGGTCCGGTCGGCGCGCGCCGTCGGCGAGGCGCGCCGCCCGGCCGCCCTAGAACCCGACGCGCGACGTGCGCTCCCCTCCATGACCGACTCGCCGACTCGACCTCCCCTCTTCCGGTCGGACCCGTGCTGACCGACCGCGTCCAGCGCTGGCGGTCCGGACGGGACCTCTACCGGCCAGCGGGCGAGCCCTTCGACCCCCAGGCCTACGAGGTCGCCCCGATCCCCGACGACACGACGGCCCGCGCGTTCGTCCAGGCCCACCACTACAGCGGGTCGTACCCCGCCGCCCGGTTCCGGTTCGGGCTCTACGCCCGCGTCGGCGGGCGGACCGACCACGGTCCGTTGGTCGGCGTCGCCGTGTTCTCGGTCCCGCCCCGGCCCGAGGTCACGACGGCGTGGTTCCACGGCGACCCGCTCGCGCACGTCGAGCTCGGCCGGTTCGTCCTCCTCGACCACGTCCGGGCGAACGCCGAGTCGTGGACGCTCGCCCGGTGTTTCCGGCACCTCCGGCGGGAGGGGGTCGAGGGCGTCGTCTCGTTCTCCGACCCTGCGCCTCGCGTGGTAGAGGGACGTCGCGTGTTCGGGGGTCACATCGGGACGATCTACCAGGCCTCGAACGCCGTCTACGCCGGGCGGAGCCGGGCGCGGACGCTCCGGCTCCTCCGGGCCGGTCCCGACCGGGGCCGCGTGTTCTCCGACCGGGCCGCCTCGAAGGTCCGATCCGCCGACCGCGGCCACGCCTACGCCGTGGCCCAGTTGGTCGCGGCCGGGGCCGACCCGCCCGGGGCGATGGACTCGGACGCTCTCCGGGCGTGGGCCGGCCGCTGGGTCCCGCGCGTGACGGTCCCGATGCGGCACCCCGGCAACCACCGCTACCTCTTCGGGCTCCGCCGCGGGGTCCTCACCGGCCGCGCGCGGCGCGAGGCCCAGCCGTACCCCAAGCTCGACCTGTTCGGTCGGCCGAGGTGACGGGTCCGCCGACGTGGCGGTGCAGAAAGCGTGGTGGAGGGGCGCCCCCGCCCGCCGCTCCGGGCGCGTCGGCCGGCGGGGGCGCCCCCACCGCGGTCGAGCGTGACCGTGCGGGGCGACTAGCGGACCTGGCGGTCCGCCCCTGGTGCCATGCCAATCGACAACCCCAACGCTGGTCGCTCCGCAGAGAGCGGCGGCCTGACCGCAGGGGGCCGCTTGACGGCCCTCAACCTCCACGTGCTCCGCGACATCGAGGCGAAGATGCCCGAGGGCGGAGACCGCGTCGGCGGCGAGCCCGCCGTGCCCCAGCCCTCGCTCACCCGTCGTGAGCGGTACCACGCGCGCCGTCTCGCCGTCCGCGGACGGCTCCGCCGTGTGGAGACCGACGCGCCGTGGTTCGCCCGGCGGACCGTGCTCTACGGCTCGGTCCCCGAGCCCTCCGTGCCAGGCTCGCGAGGGGCCGACCCCCAATCCGTCGTCCGAGAGCCCGTCGCTGCGCTCCGCCAGCCCGACGTGCACGGGAACACAGCTCACGGTGCCTACCGCGACGCCCTGTTCTCCGGCGTCCCGCTCTACACGACCCGGCTCGTCCGCGAGCGGACGTTCACGTTCCCGACGAGGGACCAAGTTCGCTCGCCGGCCGACGCGGCCGTCGTGCTCGCCGAGTACTTCTCCGACCGAGACAGGGAGGAGTTTTTAGTCGTTTTTCTCGATACTGCAAACTCCCTTACGGGTTTACATGTGGCTAGCGTAGGCGGGCTCGCGGCGTCGATCGTCGAGCCGAGGCAGGTGTTCAAGGCGGCCGTCCTCGCCAACGCGGCGGCCGTGATTTTGGCCCACAACCACCCCTCCGGCAACCCGGAGCCGAGCCGGGAGGACGTGGCCGTGACGCGCCAGCTCGTCGAGGCGGGGAAGGTCATGGGCGTCCCGGTCCACGACCACCTCATCATCACCGACCACGGGCATACGAGCCTGGCGGAGAGGGGACTGATGTAGGCCCAGGGCAGAGCCGAGAGAGGGCACGGGTCCTCCCGGCCAGGGGGGCGTCGGGCGGCGAACGCCCCCCGAGCCGGGGGACCCCTCGCACGTCACTCCCGCTGCCATGAGCACGCCCGCTACCCCGACCGTACGGTCCACCGACCGCCCCGCCCGCATCCCGCTCGGCCACGTCGTCGCGACGACGGGCGCCCTCGACGTCGTCCGTGCCCACGGGCTCGACGTCGTGGGGCTCCTCCACCGTCACCGGGCCGGGGACTGGGGCGACGTCTGCGAGGGCGACGCGCTCGCCAACGACCTCGCCCTCGATCCGGCGTGTCCGGCCCGGGTCCTCTCGGCCTACGAGACGGCTGGCGGTCGGCTCTGGGTCATCACCGAGGCCGACCGCTCGGCGACGACGGTCCTCCTGCCCTCGGAGTATTAGGCCTCACTAGCGGCGCCTGAGCGGGGTCCCCGCCGTGGGGGGCGCGGCTCGTGGCGAGCGCCCCCCGCGGTGGGGGGTGCCGAGTCACCACCCCGCTCTCCTGCCATGCACCTCGCTGCCATCAACTCATCCGACGCGTCCCAGTCCGTCTCCCCGAGCGCCGCGTCCGCCCAGACCCTCACGGACCAGGCCGCCCGCTGGGCCGACCTCGTCCACGCCACCCAGAGGGCCGACGGGAGCCCCGCGCTCCCCCCCGCCTACGTCACGCGGAAGGCGCTCACGGCCGTCGCGTTCTCGCTCCGCCACGGGCTCCGCGACTTGGCCGTTCCGACCAAGCTCGTCGGCGTGAAGGCGAACCAGCACGCCGTCGAGGCCCTCGCGCTCTACGACCAACTCCCCGTCCGCCGTCGGCCCCGGTTGGCCGTCACCGTCGGGGCCGACGGGACCCTCGCCGTCTCCGCCGTGCGGTCTGACGGCTCGCTCCAGCCCGTGGGCCGCCTCCAGCCCAAACACGTCGCGTGGGCGACCCCGCTCCTCGGCGCTGGACCCCGTACGGGCCTCGCCGTCCACCTCCACGCGGTCACGGGCCTCGACCGGCGGGCGCGTGGGCTCCCCGTCACGCTCGGCGTCAACGTCCGCCTGTCCGGCCTCGACGGGGCGTCGGGACCCCCTTCCCGACCGGCGCTCCGAGCGGTCGCCGAGACGACCGTTCCCTACCGTTCCAGCGGTGGGGGGCGGTCCGGTTCGGCCCCGCCGGTCCTGGCCGTCCGCCTCTGGCGCGACGGCGACGGCACGGCCCGGATGACGTGCCCTCACGCTGTCCGTCACTCGCCGTCGGGTCCCGAATGGGGGTACGGCGGGAGCGGACCGGCCGACTGCGCCCGGTCCGTCCTCCTCGCCCTGGCTGACGCGGCGACGGCCGACGCCCATTACCAAGCGTTCAAGGCGGACGTCATCTCGCGCGTCCCCGACGACGGCGCCGTGATCTCGCGGGCGGCCGTCGCCGCGTGGCTCGCGGGCCAGACCGACGCGGCGGCCCGGCCGTCGGTGGGCCGCGCCGCGTAGGGGGCAACGGGTAGTGACTGGCCCGCCTTCTTGTGACGCGACGTCGGCACGGGGGTCTCCGTTTCGTCGGACCCCCGTCCGGCTGCGGGCCGGTCACGACCCGCAGCGCTCGCGCCCTCCGATGACCCACCTGTTCCACGTTGGCGAGCTCGCCTCGACGCGCGCGGACGGCCCGCTGGCGGCCCGGCCCGGCGAGGCCCGGGCCGTGGTCGGCCCCGGCGGCATCCAGATCGTCGTGGCCCTCGGAGAGCCCGGTCAGGCCGAGCGCGACGCGGTCGAGGTCGGGGCCGTCTCGCTCGGGGTGGCCGACGAGCCCGACTCGACCGGCGACGGCCACCCGGCCGGGGGTGGCCGGACCGCCCTCCTAGTCCGGGTCGGGGAGCCGGGTGAGCCGGGGCACCTCGAGGCCACGGCCGAGGTCGAGGTCGGAGTGTGGTGGGGGGGCGACGTCGAGCTCGCGCTCTGCGACGCCCGTGGCGTGGTCCGGGCCGTTCGTCGGTTCCAAGGGCCTACGGTCGACCCTGTCGCTGGCTCCAGCCGCTGAGCCAGCCGTTCCTACGCGGGCCTTCAGAAGAGGCCGGCGGTTGGGCGGATGCAACCGTTCTGTGAAGGGACGGTTAATGGGTCGCTATGCCCCCCGAGAAAGACCACCCCGTCGCCGTATTCCCGGACCGCCGGTTCGGGCTCGTCCAGCCGTGGGGCGACGTGAGCGCTGAGAGCGCGCTCCGGGCCGCCCGGACCCTCGTGGACCACCCGGAGTGGGAGCCCGGGTTCACCGAGGTGTGGGACCTCCGGTTCGCGGGCCGGGTCGTCGTCGAGCCCCCGGCCGCCGAACGGTTTCGGGCGTTCGAGGCCGACACGCGCGACCGGCTGGCGGGGTCGCGGACCGTGTTCGTGACGGACCACCGGCCGCTCCTCACCTACGGCGTCCGGTTCTACGCCCAGCTTGTCCAGCCGCTCGGGCGGGAGGTCGTCGCGTGCCGGACGGAGGAGGAGGCCGTCCGATACCTCGACGGGGAATCGATCCCACGCCTCGGCTCGGACAAAGCGGCGTGATCTCACGCCGGAAGGTCGCCCCTAGACATCGACCACCCGCCACGGCTTCGTGAACGGGTTGAGCACGCGGACCCCCCGGCCCCGGACGTCCTTCACGTTTCGCGTCACGAGGACCATCTCCCGTACTCGCGCCGTCGCGACGAACGCGAGGTCGTCCCGGTGCTTGGCTTTCTCGCCCTCCAAACGTCCCCACTCCTCGGCGGCCTCAACGCCGATCTCGACGACTCGACTGGCGTAGGTCGCCATGAGCTCGTCGAACCGCTCGCGGATCTCGGCGGCCTTGTCCGGTTTGGTCTTGGCGAGCCTCTCGATCCCCCGGCTCACCTCGCGGATGGTCATCACGCTCAGCCGGACCTCGCAGTCATCGACGCTGTCGAGCCAGGCGCGGACGTTCGTGTGACCGTCGTCGCCTCTCTGGATCTCTCGGAAGACGTTGGTGTCGAGGAGGTAGAGCGCGGGCGAGGGTCAGGTACCTGTCTCCATTATGACGCCGACGCCGTCGTGTCGTCCTCGATGGGTCCTGGCGAGCTTACAGACGAACCACGCGCGGTCCCTTCTCCTCTTCCGGCTCGCCGAACACCTCGTCCGGGAGCGCCAGCTCGCGGAGCATCCGCTTCAGGCTCTTCTTGGGGTACGGGCGGCCTTTCTTCGGGTACACCTCGGCGTAGGCGACGGCGGCCTCGACGTCCGCCCGCGAGAGCGACGGGTACGCCCGCGTGGCCCCCTCGACCCCGTCTGCTTCGGCGAGCGCGGCCACGACGTGGACCGGGACCGCCGTCCCTCGCAGGACGGGCTCGCCAGCCGACCCGGACTCGACGACCTCCTTGATCCGCTTCAGCTCCGCCAACCGCTCGTCGATCTGGCGGTCGACGTCTGCGATGTCGATCTCGAACGGGCCGACGGTCACCCGTTTCCCGCGGGGGTGAAGGATGGCCTCGTAGAGCTTCCTCCGGCCCTTTGGGGTCAGGTCCTCTTCGACGCCCGTGATCACTTGGAAGAACCGGAGCTCGGAGCGCCCGAACACGCGCCGTGTCCGGCCCCGGATCGTCCGGGTCCGCTTCTCCACTACGCCGCTGTCGACGGCGCGCTGGACGGCGTCGACGTCGCGGCCCACAGCGAAGGCGGTCTCGTTCGGGGTCAGGGTGAGGCTCATGGGTCGGTGGGGTGCGGTCCGTATATCGTCCGCAGTATCGGATGTATTATAACAGCCCCCTCAGGGAGCTCCAAGCCGGCCATCGACTCGGGCAGGCTCCGGGAACCCCCGGTCTGACCCGCACCGGTCGATCCGCCCGGCCCGCAGGAGGAAGTGGCCCCGCCACCCGCCCTGCCTGTCCACCGATGGAGAGGGGTGCGGGACGTCGTCCCCGTCGACCGCGCTCCGCTAGCGGAGGCCGCTAAGGCTACGGGTTTCGCCTCCACCTAGTCTGAGGTAGAGGCTCGCCGGCCCCCCGCCGTGGCCCCCACCAATGCTCCGGGCCGCTACTCGCAGGCCCATGCTAGTGGGGTCAATGTTATATTACGCACCGTGCGTAACGCAAGCCGCGTAGCGAGCCAAGCCCCTCCCATGCAACCTGTCAACCCCTTCGAGTACGGCGGCGTCGTCGGCCCCGACGCCTTCTGCAACCGCCACCAGGAGCAGGCCGACCTCACGCGGGCCGCCGAGAACGGCGACCGCCTCTTCGTCTACGCCGAGCGGCGCATGGGCAAGACGTCGCTCGTCAAGCGGGTCCTCGCCGCCCTCGACTCCGACCGCTACGTCCCGGTCTACGTCGACCTCTGGCCCACCGACGGCGCCGACGCCTTCGTCGAGGCGACCGCGAAGGCCCTCGCGACCGCCGCCGCCACACGGGCCGACAAGCTCCTCGAGGCGAGCAAGTCGCTGTTCAGCCGCCTCAACCCGACCCTCTCGCTCGACCAGGGCGGCAACCCCTCGCTCCAGTTCGGCGGCCCGACCGCCGAGAAGGTCCGCTCCCTCGACGAGGTCCTCGCCGCGCCCCCCCGTGTCGCCGAGAAGCGGGGCCGCCAGCTCGTCCTGGTCTTCGACGAGTTCCAGCAGATCCTGTTCTACCAGGACGACCACGTCGAGCGCGCCCTCCACTCGGCCGTCCAGCAGTACGACGGCGTCGCCACGTTCTTCCTCGGGAGCCGGAAGCACCTCATCGAGCGGATGTTCTCGGACAGCCGCCGCCCGCTCTACCGCTCGGCCGGGCACTACCCGCTCGGCCCCATCGCCACCGAGCACTGGGTCCCGTTCGTCGCCGAGCGGTTCGACGCGGCCGACAAGCCCATCGCGCCGCGCCACGTCGAGGCGCTCTGCGCCCTCACCGAGGGCCACCCGTTCTACACCCAGCACCTCGCCCACGCCCTCTGGGAGCGGACGCCCCACGGCGAGCCCGTCGCGGACGGCGGCCTCGAGGGCGCGCTCGACGTGCTGCTGCGCCGCGAGGGCTACGCCTTCACCACGCGGTGGGAGACGCTCACCCGGAACCAGCAGCGCTTCGTGCGCGGGCTCGCGCTCGACGGGCCGGACGTCCAGCCCTTCTCGTCCGAGTTCGTCCAAGCCCACGGGCTCCGGACGCCCTCGAACGCCCAGCGCGCCGCCGAGAGCCTCCTGAAGCTCGACGTGATCGACCGCGAGGACGGCGCCTTCGTCGTCACCGACCGGTTCTTCAAGCTCTGGGTCCGCCGGCTCGCCGTCCGTTCCTGAGCCCTCTCCGACCCCCGTGCCTCCAGTGGGGACGACCGCCGACCCGGTCGCGGCGCCTCGTGCGGCCCGTCCGCCCCACCCGTCGGGTCACCCATGGGGGCTCGATCCCGCTCCTCCGCGCGGACCGGGCGGCGTAGACCGTGGCGCACCGTGGGGGCTAGGTTGACGCCCCTCCCGCCCCTCCCCGATGGCCCCGCTCCTCTTCGACCTCGCCGTGCTCTACCGGGCGCTCGCGTTCGGGGTGGACGGCGACCTCGACGTGCGGGAGGCCGACGCCGTGCGGGCGGCCCTCGAGTCGTGGGTCCCGGACCAAGACCCGGCCGGGGTCGATCACGCCATCCGCGAGGCGGCCCTCGTCGACGTCGGGGTGGTGGGGCTCGGGGCCGTCCTCGAACGGATCGGACGTCGGCTCGACGGACCAGCCCGCGCTCGGGTCCTCGCCGACCTCCACCGTGTGGCCGCGGCCGACGGCCGTGTGACGCAGGGGGAGGACCACCTGATCGACTTCGTCAGGCGAGCGCTGGGGCACGACGCCTGACCCTGGGCCGCGGCAGACGGGGCCGTGGATCGCCTCTGAATCCGCCCATTGGCAAAGAACCTTCGCCAGCCGGTAGCGCCCGAGCGATGGCGAGGGGGCACCGCGCTCCAGCTTTCGACCGGAGGCGGACGTTCTCGCTTCCGGTCGCGCGCTCCCGACCCCGAGGGCGGGTAGGTTTGCCCCTGGATTCCCCCCGGCCGATGCTCACATCCGACAGCCCGCCCCACTCCGACGAGGACGTAGACCCCGAGGCGCTCGACACGTTCATCGAGCGCTGGCGGCCCGCCCAGGCCGCCGAGATCGCCAACGCCCAGCCGTTCCTGATCGAGCTGGCGGCGCTCTTGGGCGTGCCCGGCCCCGAGCCCGCGACGAAGGACCCGGCCCGCGACGGGTACGTGTTCGAGCGGCCCGTCGACTTCCAGGACGCCGCCGACGCCGGGACCGGTCGGATCGACCTCTACAAACGGGGGTGCTTCGTGCTGGAGACGAAGCAGGGCGTCGACGCCGAGAACGCGGCCCGCGCCAGGGGGAAGGGGAAGAGCCGGTCGGCGGGCCACGGCCGACGCGGGACGCCCGCCTGGGACCGGACGCTCGCCGCGGCCAAGCGCCAGGCTGAGCGGTACGCCCGGAACCTCGACCTCGACGGCCACCAGGAGCCCGTCCCGCCGCTCGTGATCGCCTGCGACGTCGGGTACTGCCTCGACCTCTACGCCAACTTCGGCCACCCCCAGCGCTATGTCCCGTTTCCCGACAACCGGACGTACCGCGTCACGCTCGACGACCTCCGCGACCCCGACGTCCGCGAGCGGCTCCGGCTCGCGTGGACCGACCCCGAGGCGCTCGACCCGGCCCGGCGGCAGGCCGCCGTCACGCGCGAGCTCGCGGCCACGCTCGCCGAGCTGGCGGCGAGCCTGGAGGCGTCCGGCGCCGCGCCCGACGCCGTGTTCGGGTTCCTCTCGCGGAGCCTGTTCACGATGTTCGCCGAGGACGCCCGGCTCATCCCGGAGCGCTCGTTCTCCGGGCTCCTCGCCGAGTACCGCGACCACCTCGACGTCCTGCCGGACGCGCTCTCGGACCTCTGGGCGACGATGGACGGCGGCGGGTTCTCGGCCGCTCTCAAGGCCAAGCTCCGCCGGTTCAACGGCGGCCTCTTCGCCGAAACGCAAGCGCTCCCGCTCGACGCCCACCAGCTCGACCTCCTCCTCGCCGCGGCCGAGGCCGACTGGCGCGAGGTCGAGCCGGCCATCTTTGGGACGCTCCTGGAGCGGGCGCTCGACCCCCGCGAGCGCCACAAGCTCGGCGCCCACTACACCCCCCGCGCCTACGTCGAGCGGCTCGTCGTGCCGGCTGTGGTCGACCCGCTCCGGGAGGAGTGGGACGCGGCGCAGGCGGCCGTGGCTCAGATCGAGGCTGAGGCCGCCGAGAGCGCGCCCGAGGGCGGGAAGGCCCTCGACGCCCACGACCGGGCCACCCGCCGCGCCGTCCTCGCCGAGCTCCGCCGCTACCTCACCCGGCTGACGTCGGTCCGCGTGCTCGACCCGGCCTGCGGCTCGGGCAACTTCCTCTACGTCACGCTCGAGCACCTCAAGCGGATCGAGGGCGAGGTCCAGGCCGCGCTCGCCCGCTACGGCGTCTCCGGGCTCGACCTCGAAGGGGCCGCCGTGACGCCGGCGCAGCTCCTCGGCATCGAGGTCAACCCCCGCGCGGCGGCCATCGCCGACCTCGTGCTCTGGATCGGGTATCTCCAGTGGCACCTCCGCACGCACGACGGGCCGCAGGGCCTCTCCGACCCGGTCCTCAAGGCCTACGGCAACGTCGAGTGCCGCGACGCCGTCCTGGCCTACGACGCCAAGACGCCCCGCCTCGGGGGCGACGGCGAGCCGGTGACGACGTGGGACGGCCGGACCACCAAGACGCACCCCACGACGGGCGAGGAGGTCCCGGACCCCGACGCGCGCACGACGATCTACGACTATGAGGGTGCCCGCCCCGCCAATTGGCCCCAGGCCGACTTCATCATCGGCAACCCGCCCTTCGTGGGGTCGAAGCGGATGCAGAGCGTGCTCGGCGACGGGTACGCCCAGGCCCTCCGCGACGCCTACCCCGCTCTCCCTAACGGCTCGGACTACGTGATGTACTGGTGGCACCGCGCCGCCGAGGCGGTCCGCGAAGGGGAGGCCGAGCGGTTCGGGCTCATCACGACCAACTCGATCTCGCAGACACAGAGCCGACGCGTCGTCGCCTACCACGTCGCCGGCGAGGGCGGCAAGAAGGCGCCCCCGCCGCTCGCGCTCGCCGTCGCCGTCCCCGACCACCCCTGGGTGGACGACGTGTACGCCGCCGCCGTGCGCGTGGCGATGACCGTCGGCGTCCGCGGCCCCGCCGAGGGCGTCGTCGTCGCCGTCGAGCTGGCGAAGGGCAGCGAGGACGCGCCGGAGGAGGAGCCCCGCCACGCCGAGGTCGTCGTCGAGCGCGGGACGGTCTACTCCGACCTCCGCGCGGGCGTGGACCCGTCGCTCCTCGCCCCGCTCCGGGCCAACGAGAACATCTCCCACACGGGCGTCCAGACGAACGGGGCGGGGTTCGAGATCGACCCCGACCGCCGCGCCGAGTTCGAGGCCGACGGCGCGAGCCACACCCTCCTCAAGACGTTCTGGGGCGGGACCCAGATCAAGAAGGGCGCCCCCCGCGACAAGCTCGTCATCGACACCTTCGGCCTCTCGCTCGACGAGCTCCGCGACGGCTACCCCGTCGCCTACGGCCACCTCTACGACACGGTCAAGCCGGAGCGCGACGTGAACAACCGGCCCAAGATCCGCGACCTCTGGTGGATCCACGCCTGGGAGCGCCCCGAGATGCGGAAGGCGACCGCCGGGCTCGCGCGCTACCTCGGGACCGTCGAGACCTCGAAGCACCGGTACTTCGCCTACCTCGACGCCGACGCGCTCACGAACAACTCGGCCGTCGTCCTCGCCGTCGAGGACCCGTACCACTTCGGCGTTCTGTCGAGCCGGATCCACACGACGTGGGCCGTCGAGAAGGGGGGGACGTTGGAGGACCGGCCGCGCTACACGCACACCGAGGTCTTCCACCGCTTCCCGTTCCCCGACGCCACGGACGAGCAAAAGGAGGCGATTCGAGACGCGGCCACGCGCCTCGACGCCCACCGTACGCGCGTGCTCGCCGCCCACCCTCACCTCGATTACACGGCCGTCTACGACGCCGTCGAGGCCGACCGGGCCGCGGCGGCAGGGGAGGGGGAGCCGCTGGACGCGGGGAAGCAGAAGCTCCACCGCGACGTCGGCGCGACCCTCCTCCGCCAGATCCACGACGACCTCGACCGGGCCGTCGCCGACGCCTACGGCTGGCCCGTCGACCTCGAGCCCGCCGAACTGGTCCGGCGCCTGTCCACGCTCAACATCGAGCGCCAGGCCGAGGAGGCCGCCGGGCTCGTCCGCTACCTCCGCCCGGCGTTCCAGGCCCCCGGCGAGACGACGCAGGCCGAGATCGAGCTCGCTACGCCAGAGGCCGTCGCCAGCTCGGTCGAGCCCGAGCCGTGGCCGTCCGACACGGCCACGCGGGCGCTCGCCCTCCGCCGCGTGCTCCGCGAGGCCGACCGGCCGATGACGGTCGAGGCCGTCGCCCGCCGGTTCAAGCGCGCCCCCCGCGCCGCCGTCGCCGACCTCCTCGACACGCTCGCCTCGCTCGGCCAGGCCCGCCGCGCCGACGCCGACACCTTCGCCGCTTGATGGCCGACGCCGACGACCGCCCCCAGGGACCGCGCACGTTCCTCTTGTACAGCTGGAGCAGCCCCGAGCACGAGGACTGGGTGCTCCGCCTCGCCACCGACCTCGTGGACCTCGACCTCGACGTCGTCCTCGACAAGTGGGACCTCTAGGACGGCGACGACCCGTACCCCTTCATGGAGCGGATCGTGACCGACCCCGCGCTGGGGAAGGTCGTCCTCGTCTGCGACCGCGAGTACGTCCGCAAGGCGGACGCCCGCGAGGGCGGGGTCGGCACCGAGGCCCAGATCCTCACGACCGAGCTCTACCGCGCCGCCCAGACCGACCCGGACGCTCCGGACCACCAGAAGGCGGAGACGCGGAAGTTCGTCGCCGTCCTCCGCGAGCGGCCCGAGCCCGGTGGGCGGGCCACGCCGGCGTTCTACGGCGGGCGCATCCACATCGACATGGTCGACGACGAGGGCTACGGCGATGCCCTCACCCGCCTCGCGCGCTGGATCTACGACAAGCCGCCCCACGTCCGGCCGTCCCGTGGCAAGGCGCCCGCGTTCGTCACCGACGGCGACGCCCCGACGACGAGCACGTCCGTCCGCCAGCGCTACGCGATCAAGGCCCTCCGCGAGGGCCGTCGCGAGGCCGATGGGGCCGTCGACGACTACTTCGAGACGTTGGCCGAGAACCTGCCCCGGTTCGACCTCGACCCCGAGGACGACCGCCCGATCCAGACCGCCGTCGTCGAGCGCGCCGACCAGCTCCGGCCGGTTCGGGACGAGGCCCTCGGTGTCCTCAAGGCGCTCGTCCGCTACCGGCCCGCCCCGGAGGGGTGGGAGCCGGTCCACCTGTTCTTCCAGCGGTGCCTCCCGCTTCTCGAACCGCTGTTCGTGAACCACCGGGCCAACTCCTGGAATCGCGACCACTTCCGCCTCTCCGTCCCCGAACTGTTCCTCTACGCCCTCGCCCTGCTCGTCCAGCGCCGCCGCTACGAGACCGCGGCGTACATGCTCTCCGAGCCGTTCACGCTCCCCGAGAGCAGTCGGGGCAGCGGGCTCGTCCCGTTCACGTACCTCCAGCAGGGGTCCGAGGCCCTCCGCCGGTACCACCAGGACCGGAACGAGCGGTGGATCAGCGACCAGGGCACGTGGCTCCACGGCCGGGCCGACTCCTCCGGTGTCCCCTTCGACGCCGTCATGCAGGCCGACCTCGTCCTCGCCCTCCGCGCGGCGGGCAGCGACCTCGGTTACTGGTGGCCGAGCACCCTCGTCTACAAGGCGCGGCGGCACGGGACGTTCGACGTCTTCGCCCGGTCGGTCTCGCGGGAGCACTTCGAGCGCCTGAAGCCGATGCTCGGCGTGTCGTCCGCCGACGAGATCCGCCAGCGGGCGAGGGGGATGGGGCGGGACGGCTGGATTCACGACCACGACGTCTACGTCCCAGGGCTCATCGGCGACGAGCAGCTAGCCACCGTCCCGTAGGAACGGCTGGTTTCACTCCATAAGGCGTTTTCACCGAGCGGTGAAGTAGCTTGCAGGCGTGAAAGAGTTCGAGCTCGCTCCCCTCGCGGCGGACCGCCTCCTCTCCGTCCTCGACGGCGTCCCCGCCATCGAGAGCGTCGAGGTGCTGGACGGGGCCGGGATGGGTCGGTCCCTCGAGGGAGGGGGGACGCTCCACGCCGAGATCCTCGCCGTCGTCCGCCTGACCGGTGGCGAGACCCACACGCTCGTCGTCGACGTCAAGCGCGTCGGGCACCCCCGGTACGGCCGACTCTCGGCCGCGTGGTTCGGGCGGCGTCTCCCCGTCGCGTACGAGGAGGGGCTCCCCAACCCGTACCCCGTCTTCGCCGCTCCCTACGTCTCGGACCGGGGGGCCGCCGTCGCGGCGGAGGAGGGGATGGGCTACTTCGACCTCGCCGGGAACGCCCGCCTCGCCTTCGGCCCCGTCTACGTCGAGCGGTCCGGGCACACGAACCCCGACCCGGAGGGCCGCCCGCTCGCCTCGCTCTTCGCGCCGAAGACCTCCCGCGTCGCCCGCGCCCTCCTCGCCCACCCCGCCCGCGCCTGGCGGCTCCAGGAGCTCGCCGACGAGGTCGACGTGAGCATCGGGCTCGTCGCCAAGGCCAAGGAGTCGCTCCTCGACGCCGAGTACGCCCGCGATACGCCCGATGGCCTCGCCCTCGCCGACCCCGACGGCCTCGTCGACGCTTGGCTCGCCGCCGACCGCCGCCGGCCGAAGCCGCGCGGCTACTACTCCCTCGACGGCGTCGCTGACGCCGAGCGCCGCGTCTGCGACGCCGTCCGGGCCTCTGGCGCACGCGCCGCGCTCACGTCGTTCTCGGGTGCCGAGCGCGTGGCCCCCCACGTCCGCTACTCCCACGCGAGCGTCCTCGTCGAGGCGGACGCTCTGGAGGAGGTCGCGGAGCGCGCGGGGCTCCGGCCCGTCGAGACCGGCGCCAACGTCCGCCTCCACGAGCCCTACGACAACGGCGCGTTCTACGGAGCGCGGGACGTCGACGGTCTCCCCGTCGCCCACCCAGTCCAACTCGTCCTCGACCTCGCACGGGAGAAGGGGAGGGGAGAGGAGGCCGCCGACCACCTCCGCCGCCACGCCCTCGCGCCCACCTGGGCCGACCTCCGCCCGGCACGCCGATGAAGACGACCGAGGCCGACTATCCCTCCCGCGCCGTCGAGGCCACGCGCCGCGTGCTCCTCGAGCTCGCGCGCGTGCTCGGCGAGTACGGCGACCACGTCGTCCTCGTCGGAGGGTGGGTCCCCGAGCTCCTCGCGCCGGGCGCGGGCCACGTCGGCTCCACCGACGTCGACCTCGCGCTCGACCACGTCGCGCTCTCGGACACCGGCTACGCCCGCCTCCGCGACCTCCTCGACGGCGCGGGCTACCGGAACGACCCCGACCCGGCCCGCCAGTTCGTGTTCTACCGCGACGTCCGCCTCGGCGACGGCGGCACGCCCAACCCCGTCGTCGTCGAGCTCGACCTCCTCGCGGCTGAGTACGGCGGGACCGGCAAGAACCGACGTTCCCAGGCCGTCCAGGGCACGCGCCCCCGCAAGGCCCGTGGCGCAGACCTCGCCTTCGAGCGCGACCTCTCGGTCGAGGTCCCCCTGGATGGCGCGCTCCCCGACGGCCGCTTGGCGCGCGCCCACCTCCGCGTCGCCGGCCCCGTCCCGTTCCTCGTCACGAAGGCCGCCGCGCTCGCTCTCCGCGACAAGCCGAAGGACGCCTACGACGTGTGGTTCCTCCTCCGCCACCACCCGGCCGGGCTCGACGGGCTTGCGGCGGCCGTCGCCGCGCACGCGAGCCACGGCCTCGTCCGCGAGGCCCTCGGCCGCCTCGCCGACGCCTTCGCGTCGGTTGACCACCACGGCCCGGTCGATGTCGCCCGCTTCCGAGGGATGGAGCCCGGCACCGAGGCGTACGACCAAGCCCGCCAGGACGCCCTCCAACGAGTCGCAGTGCTCCTCGACCGGGTCAACCCCTTCACCGGCGACCCCGAGCTCTGATGCCGAAGAATCTGGTCCAGCAGTACGGTCCCCTCCTCCCGCACCTTGACGACGTCGCCGACCTCTTCTGGTTCTCGGAGCAGGCCTTCGTCGTCGCGGCGGACGAGGGGGGCGCGCAGCCCGAAGACTGGGGGACGATCGAGGGTAGGGTCGTCCAGCTCCTCATGCTCCACGCACTGAACGCGAGCTACTCCGTCCGCCTCCTCACGGCCTATGCCCAAACGACGGAGGCGTACGCCCTCCTCCGCGTCCGGCTGGAGCAGGCCATCGTCTTCTCCTACCTCGTCCACGCCGAGCCCGAGAAGGGGACCGTCCCGTACATCGAGGACATCGACCGGTTCGTCCGCCGGGTCACGGTCGCCCGGTAACCCTGCTTAGCGCGTCGGGACGGGGGCGGGTGGAGTGATCCACCCGCCCCCTCGTGTAGGGGACCCCCCGCCGCGTAGCAAGAGGCGCTCGGTGCTACTGCGACATTTTGCACCGATCTGCCCGCTACCCTGTACAGCCCGGCCGCCGCGAGCCGGAGCAGGACATCGCGGCTGAACGCGCCGTAGAGCACGCTGGCGTCGAGGACTGCGATCCGCACGCTACGCCGGTGCCGCCGACGGCGGCCCCTCGGCCCCCGGCATCCGCGGGTCCGCGTCATAGAAGCCTAGCGCCTGCGCGTCGTCGGTCAAATCCTGTAGCGCCTCGGCCGTCGCCGCTCGCATCCGCTCCCTGTGAGCGAGCACGTCAGCCCGTCGGAGTCGCCGGTGCGTCCCGACCCGCCGCGCCGGGAGCTCGCCACCGTCGACGAGCTTGACCACGAACGGGCGCGAGACGCCCAAAAGGTCGGCCGCCTCCTGCGTCGTGAGCTCCTCGGCCACCGTTCGGACCTCGACGGCATGGCCGTCCGCGACCTCCGCCAGCGCCGCCGCCACCACGCGCGCGAGGGCGGGGGGGAGGTCCACGGAGTCCCCGTCACCGAACCGAACAGACAGTGTAGACCCCTCGTGCTCGCCGTCCGCTGCTTCGGTGAGCGCTGCCCGGTGGGCGTGGAGGGCGGCGAGCGCCCGCTGAGGGAGGGAATGGGGGTCGAATACGGTCGGGTCGCTCATGAGTGGGTCCGGTTCGGAGTGGAGCCAATAAACGAAACAAACGAAACTTGGTTGTCCCAGCAAACGGCGGCCCCATGAGCGTCTACTCAGGAGCGATGCTCGGCTCAGAGGGTGGGGAATGCGAATAGAGATCCGATATTCTTGCGGCGTCAGCCCGGTGCTGCCGGCGTCTGAGGAACACCAGGTTCCGAGCCTCGCGGATCTCACCGAGTGCTCGGTCGGTCAGCCACGGCGTGTGCTCAGAAAGCGCTCGGTCGACGGCTTCGGTGGCGAGGTGCCCATCACCAGCGCGCATCATTGTGTCGACCCGGGGTGCGAGGTCGGCGGCGATGCGGTCAGGAAGGAGGGGGACTAGGAGCTTCGACGTCTCGCCTGGCTCCACCTTGAGAATCCCCCCGCCGTAACTCCGGCCGACTAGTTCGGCACTGAGTTGGCTCAGAGATGAGAGCATCCCCAGTGCCAAGGGCAGCCACGGGTCCTCTTCTCTCGTCCGCTCTGGGCCAAAGAGAGAAGGGTGCCGCCCCGCTTCGGGCCAGTCGAGCCGGATGATGTTGTTGGTGCACGTCGCTCGGGACCGATTCACCACGATCCGCGGCCAGGATGCGGACATGCAGTGCATGAACGCGGGGGGCGTCTCGGTGTGCGGGACGGAGTACCACGGGTCTCGGATTTGACACTTGTGTGCCCCGTCCACGCCGTTCTGCTCGCCCTCATCGAGGTACGTCTGAAGCGGACTTGGGACGTGGTCGCCCTTGGCGATGGTGAGGAGGAGCGACCGGGTCTCCCCTGAGAGGTGACTGTCGATGTCGTCGTCAGTCGCGATGAGGCCGGGGAGTTGGGCGAGCTTTCGGACAACGGGCTTGAACCACTCGGCGGGAATCTCACGGCGGTCCCGCTCATCGGGCGACATGACGAAGAACCCGTTGTTGCCCGTGACGACCCCAATCCGTGGCACAGCCACGTCTCGGAGGCGGACGACGCCGTCCGCGTTCGCCAAGTCGTCGTACAGCCGTTCTTGCTCCGGCGACAGGAGGGCGCGCATCCACCCCCCCACGTCTCCGCTCGCCGCGAATGGACGTGTGTGCCGGTCGAGGTCCGAGAGAACCGTGGCGAGCGCCTCTGTCCCCTCCACGTCCCCGACCCGGACCTCCTCGTTTGGGAGGTGAGCCCCGTCCCCACACACGACGACGGCCTCCTCGTCCGTGTGCTCGAAGAGGCGCTCTCGGATCGGGAGAACGTAGACCGTTTTGAACAGCCGCGAGAGCTGCTCACGAACGCCAACCGCGTAATCCGTGTGGAGGAACGCCCCCGGCAGAATCATCGCGAGGCGTCCGCCCTCCTCTAGGAAATGCGCCGAGTAGAGGAGGAAATACGCCCAGTAGCTGGCCCGCCCGGAAACGCTGAGTCCCTGATTGTTGAGGGCCTTGATCGCGACCGCTTTCGCATTTCTCGGGATGTAGTGGTACCGGATGAAGGGGGGGTTCCCGATCACGGTAGAGAACCGTGCGGTTGGGAAGTCGCAGGGCGTGACCTCCATGAAGTCACTCTCCACAAATTGGCTCGGTTCAGCCCCTGCGCGGAGAAGGGGGGGGAGGTACCCCTTCGCACCGGGGTCGACGTCGACCCCGTAGATCTGGCGAGCGGGGACCGTCGCACCGGCCTCGTCTAGAGCCACCATCGCCGCGTTGAAGAACGCGCACCCCCCGTAGCTCGGGTCGAGCACCGTGTCGTCCGCGCGGCGGACGGCCCACCGAGCGAGCGCCGTCGCTACGGGGAGCGGCGTGTAGAACGAGCCGAGCTCTCGGCGGCGCTCGGGGGTCATCTCGATCAACGGCTCACTCATCACGTTCTCGCTCCGTGAGGGCCGGGTTGTCCCAGTAGTGGAGCACGCACTCATCCCGCTGGATGGCTTGGAGTGATCGCTCGAGGTACGACCTCAACGCTCCGCCCTCGCTCCTCTTCACGGCCGCCGTCCACTGCGAGTCGCCGACGAGCTTCTGATGGAGGTCCGGGTAGAAGTTGGACGCGACGATGTCGCACGCCAGCACGAGGTCGATGGGAGGCGCAGGTAGGCGGGGGATGGAGATCACCCGTGTGAGCCACGGGAACTCGTCATCGCGGGGCTCCCCCCCGAACTGAAGGTGGAACCGCGGGCCAGGTTGTGAACGCGGCGTGGGGCCGTCCTCGACGTTGGCCCGGTCGTAGTGGCAGCGGTGGATGACCCGGCCCCCGTAGCGAGCCGTCTCGATGGCGTCGAGGAGAACAGGATCACCTTCGCATGGACTCGCTTCCAGAGCGGCCCTCTCGTGTGGGTGAAGGAACGGTTCGTCGATGTCGGTCCACACCCTGATCTTCAGGTCCTGCTGGGATGGAAGCGGGTCGTCGCCCTCCCACCGGACATCGCAGTACAAGTCAACCCACACGTCTCGGGCGAGTTCGCCGTAAGGAACGGGCGCGAACGCGAGGGGCGCCTCGGGGTAGATGACGAACGCGCGCGACGAATACGTCTTCGCCTCCGCCTCCGCGATGACCGCGAGGGCGCCATCGCGAAGGACGCTCCCCATCGACCGGCGTACCTCTTGGAGTCCCTTCCGGATCTGTGACGGGCTCATGCTTGCGTCCCGGAGTCAGCGATGGGATCGGGCAGCGCCGAGACCTGCTCCAGCATGTCCTGACCCGACGAGTCGAGCAACTCCTCGTCGAACGAGTCGTCGGCGTAGATGGCGCGGTACGAGACGCGGGCGGGGTCCATCACGCTCGGACGGGCGTCCGGGTAGTACCGGAGGCTATGGCTGAGCTTCACGGGCTCGTGGAGGACGTAGCACACGGCCTCGGCGCCCTCCGTCCCATCCCACACGCAGACGGGCGCAGGGAGGGGGGCGTCGTCCTCCCCCAATGCAATGCGGAGATTGGTTCGGACGGGTCCGCGGAGCTCTGCTTCTACGACGAGTTTCGTGGCGATAGACAGGAGGCGCCCCCGCCACCACCGCCCCTCGTAGGGCGCGAATAGCCCCGCGTATCGCGCGCCTGCAAACACTTTCTGAACACGCTCGCTCTCGAACGCTTCCCTGGTGATGCCGAGCGAGACCGCAGCGTGGAGCGGCCCGAGAAGCGGCCCGGGGTAGGCGAGGAGCGTGTGACGAATCCATCTCGCGGCGGGGAACGGCCGCCACTGGGCGGTCCCGACGGGGGGCGATGCCTCCCGGACGGCGTCGATCTCTTCGTCGGTCGCAGCGAGAGCCCACTGGAGAGCCGCGTTCCGAGACCCCCCGGTCCGATCTCGAAGCGAGGCGTATCCCTCAGCAAGTTCGGCGAGTGTATGGACGACTCTCTCCAGGTCTCGGTTGAACCGCGCCTTCAGAATTAGGTCGTCCACCACGTGGACGTCGTCGAACCCCTCGGCCGGACGCCCGTACTTCGCCTCGTTCAGGACCGTCCGGCGCGATACGAGTACTACGGGGTAGTCGGGGGCCTCCGAACGGATGTGGGCCGCCAACCCGCTCCCGAGGTAGCCCCGTTTGTCTGACAGATCCTGATCGATGAGGTAGAGGTCGGCTCGGTGCTCCACCATGAACGCGCGGAGCTCGTCGAGGGCTGGCGGATCAATCACACGGCACGAGATCGTGCCACTGCTGCTCAACCTCTCGGCGTACCGCGCGGGCTCTCTCTCTTGGTCGTCGATGTAAACGACGTCGACTGGGGACGTTTCGGACATGCTAGGCGAGGGGCAAAGAGACCTGGAGCACCGTCGCCCATGGGACGGCGCACGGAGGGAGCGACGCGACATCCCGTGGGTCCACGAACGATGCACGCCCCCCGTACTCGGACAGGAGGTCGGCTACGACCATGAGTCCGAGCCCGGTCCCCGCGCCTAGGACCGGGTCCGGCTCGCTCGTTGAAACGAACGGCTCGAACACCCGCTCCCAGTCCGCCTCTGGGATGCCTGGCCCGGTGTCGAAAACGTAGAGTCTGAACTCTCCGTCAGAGGCCTCAGCCGAGACGCCGAAGTGCCTCCGTGAGGGGTCGACGTCCCTCAGTGCCTTGAGGGAGTTTGTATATGCGTTGAGGAGGATGGCTCCGAGCTCGGCCTCGTACAGGGGTGGGGTCCGGAGGCCGCCGGGGACCGCGTTCGTGAACTCGACGGACAGCCTCTGACGGTAGGCTGAGAACCCGTCCGCCAGATTGCCAACGAACGGGCGGAGCGTGACGCGCCGTCGTCGGTCTTTCGAATTTCGGCCGAGCAAGAACCCGAGGAGGCCAACCTGCTTCTCTACCAGCTCCTTCCACCCCTCAACGCGACCGACGATAGGCTCGAACGCGACCCGTACGTCTTCGCCGCCGGCTTCGACTGCCTCCCGGACGTCGGTCGCGATGCTGTCAGCCCCCTCCGTGACGCCCTCGAGCTGGTGCGTCACCACGCTCACCGCCGTTCCCGTCGATGCCAGCACCCGGAGCATGGCTCGCTCGCTAATCCGGTCCCTAAGCTCGGACTCTGCCGAGTCTCGGACGTCACGGATCTGCGCTCCTAGCGCATCGACTGCCTCCTTGATCTGGGGGAGCTGCTCGATGACCGTCGAGGGGTCGTCGCCGATCTGGTCCTTCAGCTTCCGGAGAAGACCCTCGGCGTCCTCGGCCTTCACCGCCGCACTCTCGCGCCGATCCTGGCGGCGGGCCTCCCGCTCAGGGAGGGTCACGCGGGAGTACTGGACGGTCATCCAGTAGATCCCCAGCGACACGAACCCCCGGAGCTCCTCGAACGCATCGTTTTCAGTCAGCCGTTCGCGGCTCACGTTGACCTCGATGGCGGGCTGGTCGAACCGCGAGATCTCGACGGCCCCGAACAACTGGTTGTTGCCCGGGACGAGGAGTTCGGGGCGCTCGGATGCGGGGAGACCGGCGGCCTCCTTCATCCCCATGTTCCTCCTCAGGAGCTGGGGGGTCCGGCTCGCCCGCATCTCGTTCAGGCGGAGCCAGTCGTCTTGGGGGTCTCCGTACGGGAAGACCCGGAAGTCGTCGAGGTAGATCCGCACGCCCCCGACCGACCGACCGATCCGACGGGCGTCGTTCGAGCCGAAGTTGAACTCGCCGAACAGGTCCCCTTTGTACACGAAGTAGAAGATGACGAACTCGGCCTTGGGGATGCTGGAGAACGTCCCAGGGTCGGTCTCGTGCGTCAGGTCCTCGCCCGTCTCGCGGATCTTGATCCGGTACCGGGCGCTCCCGTCGGCCTCCACGACGCCTGCCAGCGTGGCCCATGCCGCCGTGAGGAAGTAGTCGGTGACCTCGCCCTCGTAGTCTGGGAACTCCGGGGCCTCCAGTTTGACTTTGAAGCCGAGCGACTCGGGCGGGCTTCCCCCCTGGTCGGGCTCGGCTGACCCGTCAGGGTCTTGCTTCGGTTCTGGTCGCACGTCGCCGACGAGCTTGGACCCCGCGAATGGGTTGACCAAGGCGACAAGGTCCTTGCGGAGCGCGGCCATGTCGTCCTCCGTCCACCGATCCCGGGTGTCCTCGACGTACACGACGGTCCCGGTCGGGTAGTCGTTCGGGACCGGGCGGCGGGAGTAGTCGACGTCGATCGTGTCGAGCGACAGCCCGTGCTTGAACCGTCCGGCCCAGTCGAACTCGACGGTCACCTCCTCCCGGTCCCCCTCCGGCCGCTCGGCGACGGACACTAGCGTGAGCTTGTGCCCGAGCCTCCGGGTCGCGAACCGGCCCACCCCCTTCTCCCCTGTCCTGGGGCGCTTCGCGATGGGGGAGTAAGGCTCTCTGCGCTTCGCGTCGGTCGCCACCCGCATCCAGTGGTCCCGCACCTGCTCGAACGTCATCCCCGTTCCATTGTCTTGGACGATGATTGACCCGTTCGGCTTCGTCACGCCCTCGAGGAGGACTGAGACCTCCGTGGCGTCGGCGTCGTAGGCGTTCTTGATAAGCTCCGAGAGCGCGACGGAGCGACGGGCGACGAGCTGCTCGCCCAGTTGGAACAAGAGCCCGGCGTCTACCCCGAATCGAAGGGACCCCTCGGTCGTCTCGGATGTATCGGTGGAGTCGGGCATCGAGGGCGGTGCCAGAGCCAGTGGCCGCGGGCGTAGAAGGACGGGAGGCACACAGAGGAACGCTGCTTTCGTAATATAGCGCAGCGCACAACCTCGCAGCAGTCTTGACCAACCCCTTCGAGTTCGGCCGAGAGCTCTCCGCCAGCGAGTTGGTCGACCGCGCCGACGAGGTCGACACCGTCCTCCAGACGATGGAAGACGGGGGGCGCCTCTTCCTCATCGGCCCGCGCCGTTTCGGCAAGACCTCCATCCTCCGTGCGGCGGCCGAGCGCGCCCGCGCGGGCGGTGCCGTCGTCCTCCGCCACAACGCCGAGGCTTACCCGACACTCTCACTCCTCTCCCGCGCCCTCGTCGCCGACGCGGCCACCCACCTCACGGGATCGATCAAGAAGGCGGGGCAGAAGATCCAGGAGGCCTTCGGTGTCCTCCGCCCCCAACTCTCGTACAACCCGCTCGACCAGTCATTCTCCGTCTCGCTCGGGGCTGCCGCGAGCACTGACGAGGAGGTCCTCCTCGTCGAGGCGCTCGACGGGCTCGACAAGCTCGCTGGTGCCTCGGGTAAGCGTGTGGCCGTCGTCATCGACGAGTTTCAGCAGGTCGTCGAGCGGGGGGGCGTGGAGGCCGAGGGCCAAGTCCGCGCGGCCGTCCAGAGCCACGACCACCTCGCCTACGTGTTCGCCGGTTCCAAGACGGCCCTCCTGTCCGAGATGACGGGCGACCCCGCTCGCCCGTTTTACCGGCTCGGCTCCCGCCTCTTCGTCGGACCCATCCCACGAGACGACTTCCGCCCGTTCCTCCAAGCCGGCTTCGAGGGGGCCCCCAGGTCACTCGGCGACGACGCTGTTGAGGCCATCCTCGACCTCGCCGAGGACGTGCCATACAACGTGCAACGGCTGGCCCACGAGTGCTGGGCAACCGTTCGGAGTGAGGGAGCGGACGGCCCCCTCACGGAAGCCGACGTACGCGATGTGCTCGACCGGCTCGTCCGCCGCGACGACCCGTTCTACACCCAGACCTGGAACCGACTCACAGCCGCCCAACAGAAGTCGCTCCTCGCCGTCGTCGCCACAGACGGAACCGGGCTGTACTCCCGCCCGATCCTCCGCCAGTACGGCCTGCCCTTGAGCACGATGCGGACGGCTCTCGACGCGCTCGTCCGCATCGGCGTTGCCCGCGAGGAGGAGGCGAGGGGGAGCGTCAGACATCGCCTTGAGGACCCGTTCTTCGCTGCCTGGTTATCGCAGTACGTGGTGAGACCTTAGGACCCTCGCTGTGGGCGTGTAGCGCGGCATCTTATCCGTCGTAGGGGACGTCGAGCCTGGAGGCCGCCTGCTCCTTCGCGCGCTCCCCGCGCCGGTCGTACCCGGCCGTCGTCGTCGGGCTGGCGTGCCCCGCGAGCTGCTGGGCGACGGCGAGGTCGGCCCCCTCGTCGAGGAGGTCGCCGACGTACGTCCGGCGGAGGTCGTGGGGGCTGAACGCCTCTACACCGGCCTCTGCCGCCCGCGTCTTGAGCACGTGGTACACTGCCTGGCCGGTCAGCGTGTCGGCGTCGGCCACCAGCGCCCCGCCCCGCCTGGCCCGGACGAAGAGGGGAGTCTCCTTATATAGAGGCGAGAGGAGGGAGGCCTCGCCGTCCCGGCCGACGAGCCCCCCGGTCCGCACCTCCAGGTAGTCGCGGAGCGCGTGGAAGGCCCCCGGCGGGATCGGCACGACGCGCTCCTTGTTGCCCTTGCCGCGCACGACGACCCGCCGCTGCACGAGGTCGAGGTCCCCGACGGCGAGCGATGCCAGCTCGTCGCGGCGGAGCCCGCACCCGTACCCGAGCGCGACGAGCGCCGCGTCCCGCTGGCCCTTCTCGGTGACGACGGGCGCGACGCCCTTCCGAGGTGAGACCGGGGTCAGGCACGCCTCGATGAGCGCGCGGAGCTCGCCTCTTGCGAGGGACCGGCCTGTGGCCGCCGCCGCCGAGGACCCCTTGACGGCGCGGACGGCCGCCGCCCGGTGGTAATGCTCGGTCTCCATGAGCCCAAGCTCCCACGCCTCTCGCAGCACGCCCCGGAGCGCGGAGAGCGTCTTGTTGACGGTCGTGTACTTGAACCGCTCAGCGAGCACGGCCCGGACAGCCTTGGCGTGCTCGGCTCGGAACGACCACCACGGGAACGCCTCCGGATCCGGCGCCGGATCCGCGTCGGGCACGCAAATGGCGGCCACCGTCGCGAGCGCCCCGCGCATCGTCCGGCGGCTGCCGGGCGCGAGCCGGGCGAAGTAGACCGTCGCCGGGTTGGGGCCCGGCCGTTGGTGGCCTACCTCGACGACGGCGAGGGCTGGGACAGAAAGGGCCGACTCGTTCATTCCGTTATTGCAATTTCACTTCGTCCACTACCCGATCCAAGCGAGTAGCCGGAGGTCGTCGTCGTGGAACATACGACTTCTGAGAACTGTGATTCTCATAAGTCAAAATTATCCGCCCCGCCCCCTCCGCTCGGCCCGCCCGCGTCGGGGAGACGGCCCGACCGGTTGGCGCTCCCGTCGGGGTGAATCGGGGGTATGGGAAATCTGCAATAATGGCTACTCCCGTCAGCCCCCCGCAGCGAAGTCCTCCAGCAGCACGGCCGTCGTCGGGAAGAGCCGGGCCACCGTCCGGTCGCCCGTCACCAACCGGGCGCCCTCGGCCTCGGCCAGCGCGACGTACTCGCAGTCGTACGCCGAGTGCCCGGTCCGTTCGACGAGTCGGAGCACGTCGGCCGTCCCGGTCGCCCGCTCGCGCCCGCGGAGGTCGGCCTCGGCCTTCTCGGCGAACCACAGCGCCTGGCCCAGCGAGACGTAGCCGCCGACGAGGTACTGGCGGAGCACGCTCCGGAACTCGGACCGCCAGAGCGGCGGGACCACCCAGTCCCCGTCGCGCTTGCGGGCTTGGCGAGCCACCGACGTCCGCCCCCCCCGGATCCAGAACGCCGAGACGACGTCGGTGTCGACGACGATCACGACGGGTCCCCTGGGGGCGCCGCCCCCCCCGGGTGGGGCTCCCTGGCCGTCTCGTACTTCCGACCCGCCCGCTTCCCCTCGGCCGCGAGGTCCGGGAGCGGACCGGTGAACCAGGAGTCGGCCTCGGCCAGCAGGGCCTCGACGTCTTGGGGCGGGGCGAGCGCGGCCTCCTCGAGGAGCGTGACGACCTCGCCGTTGAGGCTCCGGCGGTTCCGCTCGGCGCGGGCCTTGAGCCGGCGGACGACGGCGTCGGGGACGTTCCGGACAGTGATCGTAGGCATGGCCGTGGGGGCAGGACGCATTCAGAACGATGGCAACGTACACTCGGTATGCCACCAAGACAACCGATGAGGGGACCCACGCGCCTCCTCCACGCTGGTGGCCCCGTCGATGAGCGCGAGGTCGGACGACCGGAGTCGGACCGTCGGCGGGCCTATGACCAGGCCCGCCGAGCGATCCGACGGCGAGGCCTAGCCGGCGAACAGCACGTCGGCGTCGACCGTCACGCGGAGGAGAGGCCTCCGGTCTCAGCCCTCGGCGTCGGGCGTCGCCAGCCCGTCGACGAGGGTGTCCCCGTACCGCTCGCGCGTGGCCCGCTCGCGCTCGGCGCGCAGGCTCTCCAATAGGTCCTCGGTCGAGAGTCCGGCCTCGACACGGAGCCGCTCGATCTCGGCCGCGAGCTCGGGGACGACCGACGCCCGGGGGCTCAGGACGAACACGCCGTCGAGGTCGACGATGTCGAGGACGTCGCCCGTGCCGAGCCCGTACCGCTCGCGGAGCGGTTTCGGGAGCGTGATGACCCCGCGGTCGCGGACCTGGACGGCCGCGCCCCGCACGCCGGGGGCTCGACGAGCGGGGCGTTTCTTCGCGGCGGCGCGGTCTCGGATCGTAGACAAGGGGCGCTGAGCAGAATTTCTGCACGGCCAGAATACGACGCCACGAACGGTGCCGAGCCGCCGCCATGCGCGAGCGTCTACGGAGTGGCTGACGGAGGCGCGCTTGCCGACCGCGGGCCTGAGCCCGTGAGACCGCCCCTTCCGTCGCGTCCTCCCTGTACGTCCCAGCGAGCCTCGCCCCCACGCCGGTCCTCGCAACCCGACACGGTCCCCGTCAGTATCTTGCCATCTGGCCGTTCACATAAGCCACCTGTCCCCATGAGCACGACCCCGCTCGGTTGGTCCCTCGGCCTCCGCGCCGCCACCTCCGCCGACGCCATCGCCCGCGTCGAGCGGGGGTTCCCACCGACGGCCGCCGACCGCCTCGCCGACCGCCTCGCACTCTCCCCCGCCGAGCTCGCCCGGGCCGCCGGGGCCTCGCCCCGCACGCTCGCCCGCCGCCGCCAGGCCGGGCGGCTGGCCCCCGAGGAGTCCGACCGGCTCTACCGCCTCGCCCGGCTCTTCGAGAAAGCGGTCGAGACCTTCGACGCCGACGGCGAGCGCGAGGCGGCCGAGGACGACGCCCGGCGTTGGTTCCACCTCCCCCAGTGGGCGCTCGGCGGCTCGACGCCCCTCGCCTACGCCCACACGGAGCCCGGCGCCCGTGAGGTCGAGGCCCTCCTCCACCGGATCGACCACGGGGTCCTCGCGTGAGCGACCCACTGGTCGCCTGGCGCGTCGTCCACGCCCGGTACGCCGCCACCGCTTTCGACGGCGAGGGCGCCCAGCGCGTCGGCGGGCGGTTCAACTCGCCCGGCACCCGCGTCGTCTACTCGGCTGACACCCTCGCGCTCGCCGTCCTCGAGGTCACTGTTCACCTCCCCTCCTACCGCGCGCTCTTCGGGCGCATCGCCTTTCGGGTCGAGGTCCCCGACGACCTCGTAGAATCGGCCCCCGAGCCCGACCTCCCAGGCGACTGGCGCTCCACCCCGCCCTCGCGGTCGACGCAGTCGTTCGGGGACACGTGGGTCCACGACGCCCGCACGCCCGCGCTCCTCCTCCCCTCCGTCCTCCTCCCCCACCACACCAACCTCATCCTCAACCCGGCCCACCCCGCGTTCCCCGAGATCGCCATCGGCGCGCCCGAGCCCGTCCCCATCGCCCCCCGGCTCGTCAAGTAGCTCAGGCCGTATCGTAATCCTGGGAAACGAGGTTTACGCCCGGTTCACGCGCTCGGCCCGACCTGGAAGGGGGTGTCGTAATCCTGGGAAACGACCTCGCCCTCTCTCCCAGGTCGGACTTATCCACACCCTCGTAATCCTGGGCAACCGGGCTCGTAAGGCTGGGCAACCCGACTCGTAATCCTGGGAAAGGGGTGTCGTAAGGCTGGGCAACCGGCATCGTAATCCTGGGAAACGAGTGTCGTAAGGCTGGGAAAAAGGTCGTAATCCTGGGAAAATGGCGCCCCAATGTGGATATCCATAGCGCGTTGCGCCCCAACGGTCTAGCCCGCCTCCCGGCCCCTCCAGAACTTGTAGCTACTCTGTCTTTTGTTCTTGTTTTAAAGAGTGCCCCCCCATGGCCCGACGTTCCGCCGACCCGACCCCCGAGACGAAGCCCGACGACCAGCTCACGTTGTTCGACGTGATCGACCAGGACCTCGCCCGTGGTCCCGTCGAGGGCTACGACGACATGAACCTCGTCGACCTCGTCCTGGGCATCCCCCGCACCCGGGCGCTCAAGAGCGGGGAGGGGATCCGGACGCCCTGGGAGAAGGGCGAGCGCCAGTTCGACATCGAGATCACCGAGACCAGCTACCGCGCCGAGTGGGAGGGCGTCGTGACCGAGAAGGGGAAGACCGTCCGCAAGCGGTTCTACCGGTCCGTCGTCTGTGCCAACGGGATCCCTGAGCACCACGTCAACGACGTCATGGTCGCCCTCCTCTCGCTCTCCGAGGACACCGGGTTCTCCGACCGGATCCTGCGGACGACCCGGTACGAGCTCCTCACGCTCATGGGGTGGCCCACGACCAAACACTATTACGACCGGCTCGAGCACGTCATCGACCAGCTCCAGACGATGACGATCGAGACGAACGCGCTCTGGAACCCGGAGACCCAGACCCACTGGAAGTTCGCGTTCAACGTCCTCGACTCCCACGCGATGGACCCGTCCGAGGACAACCCCGTCGGCGAGACGTACGTGGCCTGGGCCCCGACCATGTTCCAGCTCATCTCGCTCACCTACGGGAAGACGCTCTCGACCCAGTTCTACTACGCGCTCCCGAACGACACCGTCAAGCTGGCCTACCGCTGGCTCGACAAGCGCTTCCTCCAGGGGTCGACCGTCGAGATGGACGTGGTCGAGTTCGCCAACCGCATCCTCAACTACCGGATCGGGTCCGAGCACCCCTCCCAGATCATCTCCAAGCTCGGTCCCCACTTCGACACGCTCGCCGACCGCGGCTACTGCACCTGGGAGGTCCGACCCTCGAAGACGGCCTCCGGCAAGAAGTTCGTCTTCACGAGGACGCTCCGGTTTCAGTGCGTGCTCTACCCGTCCCGCCAGGCCATCGTCTCCGCCCTCGTGGGGCTGGGCGTCGAGCCGGCCGAGGCCGAGACGCTCGTCCGCGAGTACGGTTGGAACCTCGTCGTCCGCCAGCTCGAGCACTACCACTGGGCCGTCGCGGGGGGCAAAGAGATCAAGAGCCCCCGCTCGTGGATCAAGTCGGCCATCCGCTACCGCTCCGGCGAGGGCTACCGGCTCCCCCCGGCTCTGGAGGCCGAGATCGCCGAGGCGTACCGCGAGACCGAGCGGTGGTGCACCGAGATCTACCGCTCGCTCCCCGACGACGAGCAGGCCGAGATCAACGGGACCGTCCACGCCGCCCTCCCCCCCACCGTCCGCGTCGCCCTCGCCGAAGACGACGCCGAGGCCCGCCGCACCTTTGTCCGCGAGCGGAACCGGCTCCTCCTCGACCGGCTCAACCGGCGCGCCGAGCCCGACTCGTAATCCTGGGAAACGGACGGCGGCCCCGTCCGCTGGGATCAACCTCCGGCCCCACCCTCGGGGAAGACGGTGAGGGCGACCTCCTCGAACGCCGCCCGCAACCGGCCCACGCGCTCGGCCGATACCGGCCCACGCTCCGCCTCCGCCTCGAGCTCTCTGACCAGCTCGTACGCCCGCCGCCACGCGGCCACGTCGGGTCCCGGCCCGAGCACGCGGGACCGGAGGTAGGCCGAGGTCGTCATCCCCACCTCGGCCGCGGCCCGGTCGATCCGGTCGCATTCGGACGGCGAGAGCCGGAAGCTCCGGGTCGTCGTCCTCCGCGTCTCGGCAGGCCCGTCGGTGAGCCATGACGGTGGGCCGTCGGCGGAATCACTCCCGCCGGTGTCGTCGGCGATGGCGTCTGGGTCGGTCTCTCTCGTAGCGGTCATCCGGGCGGGGGGACGTCGGAATCGTGGGGGGCGGTTCAAAGATAGACGGCGCCCCCGTCCGTTCCGGGGAGGACCCGTCTCAATCGTGGAGCGTCCGGCGGACGAGGTGCGCGGCTAGGCGCTCCGACTGCCCGCCGAAGTACAGCCGCGCGCGCTCGGGCTGGCGGTCGTCCGTAGCGAGGTGCACCTCGACGAACGCGGCAGGAGGACTCGTCGCCAACGACACGTCGGCGGGCACCCCCTGGCAGTTCGGCCGGTCGTTGTGGGCCTCCGGTCGTTGGGCGACGAGGAACCCCTCTCGCCCGTCGACGACGGCGGGCTCGGCCACGTAGCGTCCGACGACGACCTGGTCCCCGCTCTTCGCCATGTACCGGCCGTCGGAGCGGAACCCGATGGACGCCTCGTGGCACTCTCCGAACCCCGAGCCCACGTCCGCGAGATCCCACACGCCGAGGAGCGGGAGGTCCTCTGCCGTCAAGGCGTGCTCCTCGGAGGTGGACCGTGGAACCGCCGACTCTCCTCGGGTGCAACCGGCAGCGAAGACCGAGAGACCGACGAGGACCGCGAACGCCCCACGCCGGAGCCAGTCGGCCATGACGTCGCGGCGCGCGGCCGTGAGCGCGCCGAGCGCGGCCGGCCCGAGCGTCGGCTCGGCGTCCGCGGTGACGGCCCGCTCGACCTCGGCCGCGCCGGGGTGCGAGGACGCCCGGAGGTGCTGCACGGCCTCGGCGTCGAGCCGGACCCTCTCGGCGTCCGTGAGCCCCGCTACGTGCTCGTCGAGCCTCCGGTCCTCCTCGGCCTCCAGCCGCGCGGCCCGGTCGAGGACGAGCGCCGGGGGCGGGAACAGAGCGCGGGCCGTCTCCTTCGCCCGGGCCGACGCCTCTTGCCGGACGGCCGCCCGCTTCTTCCGGGCCGCCTCGGCGCTCCCGCCCCAGTCGCCCTGGATCGCCCGGTAGGTGTACGCCCCGAGCGCCTCGATCTCCCGGCCGCGCGCGAGCTCGCCCTCGACGTAGGCCAGGTTCCGCTCGACGTGCTCGGCGGGGAGCTCGAGCGCGCGCTCGACCTGGCGCCCGGTCAGCCCGAACTCGGTGAGCCGCTGCCTCAGCGCCGGGGTCCCCCCTCTCGCGTCGTCCTCGTCCGGTGAGAGCTGGCGGCGTAGGGCGGGGGACAGGACGCACCGGCACACGGACCCCTCCACCTGGACCTCCGCGAGCAGCGGCGCGATCGTCCGGCGGGTCGGGGACGTCCACTCGGCGACGCGCCCGGCGAGCGAGCGGAGGACGGAGGCCGCCCCCTGCGTGTCGCCCGCGGCCAGCCCGGCCGCTCCGGCGAGGTCGGCGACGGGGACCGAGACCGATCCCGAACCACCGTCTCTCGCGAGGCGGAGGAGGGCTTCGAGCACGCCCCGCTCGCCATCCGTGAGCGGGATCGGGGACCGGGTGGCCGAGGTCGCGACGTGGGGGGGGCCGTCCCGAGGTGCGGGCTGATCGGACGTCGCGCGGGTAGAGCGCTCGGTTCGAGCGCGTGCGGTGGGGTTCATCGATCCGGGAGGAGAGCCGTCCGGGAGACGGTGGTGGGAGCGCCGCCCTCCGCCCGGGCGCGGGCCGCCAGCGCTCGGGCTGTGCTCATGAGCGCGCGGCGCTGGCGGACGGTCTCGGCCCCCCACGACCGGACGCGGTCGTAGAGGACGGCCGGGTCGACGGCCCGCGCGCTGGAGGCCGCCCGACCGGGCGTCCGCTCGCGGACCTCGTAGTGGACGTGGGGACCCGTCGAGAGCCCGGCGCCAGGCCCCACCCCGCCGCTCAGCCCGACGACGTCGCCCCGCCGGACGGGCGCGCCCTCGGCGACGGTGGCGGCGTCGAGGTGGGCGTAGAGGGTGGTCGTCTCGAGCCCGGACCGGTCCCGGTGCTCCAGCTCGACCGTGAGCCCGTAGCCCGGCCGCCGACCGACGGAGAGCACCCGGCCATCGGCCGTCGCCCGGACGGGCGTGCGGAGGGGGACGGCGAAGTCGGTCCCCCAGTGGTTCCGGACCCGGCGCGTGACGGGGTGTGGCCGGGGACCGAACGGCGAGCTGACGGGACCTGCGACGGGTGCGCCGACCGGGAGGCCCGGGGGGACGGCGGGCCGCCGCCGGAGGGTCGCCGCACGCCGGTGGAGCCCGGCGACTAGGGCGGAGTCCGGCACCGGCGTGGACGTGGGCCGCACCACGCCGGGGGTGAGTTCCGCGCCCGCGGACCGGGAGGCCTCGGCGTACGACCACAGAGCGCTCAGCGCCGACGCCGACGCGCCGCCCACGCCAGCCCTTTCGCCGGACGTGACGACCGGCCCTGCGAGCGCCCCCACGCACGCGCCGACGGTCACGACGGAGAGGGCCGCGCGGGTGGACCACGCGGCGAGCGCTGATCCCCTCCGGCGACGGCCCGTCGCCGTACGTGGACCTTCCCTCTCGCGATCAGCGGCGCCGCCCCCGTCGTGCGTCGCCACTCCTCCACTGACGACCTCGGCGAGCGCGCGGACGAGGACGACGGGGGCCGGTCGGAACACCCCGTTGTGGACGGCAGCGGCCCGGACGAACTGGCCGACGGCGGTGCGGAACCTAGGGGACGGACGGGGGCGCTCGGACACGGCCGGGTGAGGACTGCGATCCCGACCGCGGTCCGGGCCGGGGGCTCTCCCTGGTAGGTGTCGGAAGCCGTCCGATCCCGCCACCCGACCCCGCCGGGCAGACGCCCAAACGAGACGGCGGGCATATGTGCGAGAGACCCACGATCACAGAAGGAGAGGGTCCACGGGGGACGGGTGAGGCACGGCTCCGTGACCCGCGCCCTCTCCATCGTGACAGACCGCGAGGTCCAGCGTGGGCGGCTCCCTTCCCCCACCGGCGGGAGGCGACCCCCGTCCGCTCGGACCACCCCGCCCCGCCCACGGAGTCGCGCCTGACGATGTGGCTCCGTCGGCGAGGGAGACCGACAGACACCTCGACCTCGGTGCCCGAGCGTCTTCCCTCCTGCGATGTCAAATCCGCGCCTGCTGTGTCGGGGAGTTCGGGGCACCGGGGTCGAGCTGCGAAGCGACGGTCACGCCGGGGGTCGAGTGCTCACTCAGGCCTCGGAGTGGGGTCGCGTCGGTGCTCTACCGCGTCCCGGCGCTCCCCGGCCTCCGCCGGTTCGGTGGGGCTCCCGTGAGGCTCTGAATGGTCCTCGCTGCTCTCTGCCGTCGGTCGGCCCTCGGCAGAGCAATCGGGGGTTGATCGACGATGGGGCCGTCGTCTATGTTGGGGGTCCTGACTTTGGTGAAGCGATTTTCGGCAAGTGAGGTTTTCTTCCATAAAGAACTCGCCCGACTCCGGCGCCCTGCCTGGGGGTGCCCAGCGGTCGGAGAGCCAGCCCGGTCCCGCCACCCGGCAGGCTCCGGCCGTCTCTGGCGGAGCACTGGCGAAGGTACGCCGCCAGCGGACCGGGGGGCGTCCGCCGCGAAAACCGGAGGAGGGGCCGAAGGTCCAGGTCGGGTTCCAGGTCACCTCCGTCGAGCGCGACCAGATCAGGGAGGCCGCGTCCCAGGCCGGGCTCTCCGTCTCGGAGTTCCTGCGGCGCCGAGCGCTCGGTCGGCCCGTGGTCCCGCTCGCCGACGCGGCGGCCCGGAAAGCACTCCGTCGGATCGGCGTCAACCTCAATCAACTCGTCCGGCGGGCGAATGCGGGCGGCGCGACCGAGGCCAAGGCGCAGGCCGCGATCGCCGAGGTCCGTGCCGCCGTCGCCCGCGTCGGAAGGGCGGCGGGGGACGACGGTCTGGAGGGGACACCATGAGCGCACCAGCACCCCTCCTCTACCGCGAACCAGGCTGGAACTGGACGCGGGCTACCCGTCGCTCTCGGGGAGTGTCGATAATATGTGCACGCCTACTACGCCGCGCCGAGGTGGACGCGGGCGAATCCCGCTCAGCGGAGGGGCCGTCGTGATCGCTGCGTCGTCATCCGGCCAGAGCTTCGGGGCACTTGGGACCTACCTCGTCGGCGACGACGGGAGGGTGGGCTGGGCCGAGACGCGGAACATGATGGAGGGGATGGACGGGGGCCGGATCGACCCCGACGCGGTCGCGGCCGAGATGCGGGACGAGGCCGCCGCGAGCGGCGTGGCGAAGCCGGTCTACCACATCGCCATCGCATTCGACCCCGACGACCACCCGACCGAGGCCGAGGTCCGGGCGGCGGCCGACCGGACGCTCCGGGACCTCGGGCTGGAGGACCACCAGGCCCTCGTCGTCCGGCACACGGACCAGCCCCACGCCCACGTCCACCTCATGGTCAACCGCGTGGGGCCAGACGGGAAGGCGTGGTCGACGTGGCGCGACCGCTACCGGCTCCGGGCCTCGATGGAGGCCCAGGAGCGAGAGCTCGGCGTCCGGTGGACGGGTCGGAACCGGGAGCTCGAACAGGAGCTCCCGGACGGAGCCTCACCTGGGGCGGCCGGCTCGAAGGGCTTCGCCGTGGAGGTCCGGGCCACGTCGCTCGGCGACCTCCGGGAGTCGGAGTCGTGGGCCGATCTCAACGCCCGCCTCGCCGCGAGTGGACTCCGCGTGGAGCGCCGGGGCCGGGACGCCGTCGTGACCGACGGGACGCGAGAGGCGAAGCTCTCGTCGGTCTCACGGACGGTGAGCCGAAAGCGGCTGGAGGACCGGCTCGGTCCGCTCCGTGAGTCGGCGGGACGGACGGAGGGTGGTGGGCCACGCCACTCCGGAAATGCGGCGTCGGATCGGGACGCTGCCCGCCGCGCAGACAGCCCACGGTCGCCCCGCCGGGGGCGGCCCAGGACGCGCGGGGCAGCCCGGACGTCCCGACAGGTCCGGGCTCGGCGCCGCGCGCTCGGGCGCACGCCGTCGGCTGGGCACACCGGGGACCGGGCCTCGCTGGTAGCCCCGAGGACAAAAGCGGTCCTCGCCTCCCGCCTTGCTCGGGGCGGGCTCGCGGCGCTCGGGGCGAGCGGACAGCCGGACACGGACGTCGAGCGGCGGCTCCCCCGGCTTGCGGGCACCGCCGCGCGCCTCGCGGCCGGGGCCGCCACGTCACGCCGAGCGGTCGGCGGGCCACAGGGTCAAACGGAAGCGGAGCCCCGGCCGTCCCTCGCCGAGCGTACGCTCGCACAGCGGGCCTCCCACCGCGACGTCAGGCCGGGCGGGCGGGTCGACCGCCTCGCCGCGCTCGTCGCCGAGCGGGAGAGGGTCGGCCGCCTCGGAGCCCGGCGCGGGCACGCGGCAAACGCGCTCGCCAGGACCCGGGCGAGCGCCTCTCGCACAGCTCAGAAGGCGACGGCGCGGACCGCCCGAGCGAGCGAGGCGTTTTCGCAGGCGCTCGGACGGGTCTACGCCGACCCGACCGCAGCGGGTGAACGGTTCCTCGGGCTCGCCGCCCGCGAGGGACCCGACGCGGCGGCCCAGAAGATGGCCGAGCGGCCGGAGGCGTTCGGCGCGCTCCGAAAGGCGGAGACGAAACGCGCGCTCGGCCTGCTCCGACGCGAGACGACGGACCCCGCGCGGTCGGGGGCCTCGGAGGCCGCCCGTACGGGAGCGGGCTACATCCGCGCGAACCAGGCCCGCGTGGAGGCGGCAGGGGCGTCGCGGACGTTGAGTGCGGGTGCGGGGCGCCACGCGAGCGATCCCGTCGCACGCGCGCTGGCGGTCCGGCTCCGGCGGATGGAGCGGGCGCTCGCGGGGCCGGACGGCACGCCGCTGGGGGATCGTCGGCTGCGTGACCTCGACGCCCGGATCAGCCGGGCGGCCGGGCGGATCGGTCGCGTCCCGGAGGGGCTCCGCGCCGCTCACGGTGCTCCTCGCAGTACCGTCCGTGGGACACGGCGCGCTACCCGTGCGCTCGCCGCTCGGGTGGGCACGGTCGGCGTCCGCGTCGTCGCTGGGGTCGTCCGTGCGACAGGACGTGGGCTCGGTCGAGAGTGACTACAGCGTTCGGCTATCGGGGGATTGCAGGGCGCTGTTTCCCAGACGGGTTCCCGAACAACAGAGGCCCTGCCAGCGCCGGATCACTTCGTTCACCTGGCGCGCCGGGGAAAGCGCCGTTTTCCGGAGACGCCGGCCGAGGCGTGGGGCACGCTCACGCCCTCCCGGAACGGTCCGCACGGCCTCTGCGTGAAAGCTTGTTGCCACAACTTCTAGCTCAGGTCCTGCTCGACACCCCCATGAACATGAACCACGTCCGTAAGGGGACCGGCCCCCCGCTCCTCCTCGTCCACGGGCTCGGCGGCACGTGGCGCTCCTGGGAGACGGTCCTCGACGCCCTCGCCGCCGAGCGCGACGTGATCGCCCCGGACCTCCCCGGCTTCGGCGAGACGCCGCCGCTCGACGGCGAGGTCTCCATCGCCGCGCTCGCCGACGCCCTCGAGGGGTTCCTGGACGGGCACGGCCTCCGGGGCGTCGACGCCGTCGGCACGTCGATGGGCGCCCGGCTCGTGCTGGAGCTGGCGCGGCGGCGGGCCGTCGGCGCGGCCGTCGCGCTCGACCCGGGCGGGTTCTGGAACGGCCCCGAGCGGGTCGTCTTCGGGGCCTCGGTCGCCCTCTCGGTCCGGCTCTTGCGCGTGCTCGACCCCGTGCTCCCGCGCGTCCTCGCGAGCCCGGCCGGCCGCACGGCCCTGCTCCTCCAGTTCTCGGCCCGCCCTTGGGCGCTGGACCCGGGGGTCGCCCTCCACGAGCTCCGGGGCTACGTCGCCGCGCCCTCGTTCGACGCGGCCCTCCGCGCGCTCGTCACGGGGCCGACGCAGGAGGGGATGCCGGCCGACGAGCAGCGCGGGCCGGTCCTCATCGTGTGGGGCCGTCAGGACCGGGTGTGCTTCCCCTCGCAGGCCGAGCGGGCGACGGCGCGGTTCCCCGGCGCGCGGCTCGAGTGGCTCGACCGGTGCGGGCACTTCCCCCAGTGGGACCGCCCGGAGGAGGCGGTCCGCCTCATCCTGGCCGCTACCGGAGACGCCGCGACCGGAACGAGCGAGGCGCGGGGCGTTCAGAGCCCGGCCGCAGGCCCTGACTCTGCGGCCTGACGCCCCCCTCACCCCGCCCGGTCCTGGACCCGCATGGCCGCCCCTACGACGCCGCCGTACACGAGGTGCCCGATGAACCCCCGGGCGTGCGTCTGCCACGGGAACGCGAGCGGCCCGGGCGAGAACGCGAGCAGCGGGCTCAGCCCCTCGTCGACCACCAGCGAGGACCCGGCCCCGTAGACGACCCCCCGGCGGAGGCCGCTCCCGGGGACGCGGTCGCGGAGCACGGCGTAGAGGACGCCCCCTCCTATCCCCAACGCGGGGTCCGACAATCAATGGAACGGTACTGTACGATAGGCGGGGCATAAGGCGACGTTAGGCCAGCGTGGGCGTCCGCGTTATCGCAGGGTCCTGGCGCCCGACGTGGTCTAGACCACGCGACCACCGTTCACCCGTATTGGGGGACCTTCGGGATACGTGCTCGATGTCACGTTAGCGGACCTGTCCCGGGGGGGGGCCACCGGGAGCCGGCCGGAAGCGGCTTCTACGCGCTCTCAGGGCCGACCGCTCGCCGTCCCGGAAGGCGGACCTTCTGAGACAGACGGTACCGAGGGCGCCCGTTCGGGACTCTGAAAACAGCCACGCCGCTCAGTATGGGCGATTCGAGAGCGCTGTGATGACATTTTACACGTATCCCGACGCTGGCCCAAGACGTCGACGACGGGCTTGGCCGCGAGTCCGGGGACGGCCGTGCTCCCGACGTGGTGGACGGCGACGGCGGCCGGGCCGAGCGCCGAGCGGAGCTCGGCGGCCGTCGCTCCGAACCGGACGGGCCACTGGGGGTCGTAGGGGAGGACCTGGACGGCTCGCACGTGGGGTCAGCGGCTCGGGCGGCGTGAGGGGACCGGCAGCCGGACGGCGAACGCGCTCCCCGTGCCCGGCCCCGCGCTGGCGGCCGTGACCCGCCCCCCGTTCCGCTCGGCCAGCTGCTGCGCGACGGCGAGCCCCAGCCCGTGCCCGCGCTCGGCCTGGACGCCCGGTGCGTCCGACCGAAAGAACCGCTCGAAGAGCCGGTCGCCCTCGGCCGCGTCGAACCCGACGCCCGTGTCGGCGACGGCGACGACGACCTCACCCTCCCCCCCGCGGACCGTGACCGTCACGTGTCCGCCCGACGGCGTGTACTTGACGGCGTTGTCGAGGAGGTTCTCCAGGATCACCTCGGCGTCGCCCGGGGCCGCCCACGCGGCGGTGCCCGGCGCGGCGTCGACGACGAGCGCGACGCCTTTCGCCTCGGCCGCGGGCCGCACCCGGCGGGCGACGGCCTCCGCCAGCGCGCCGAGGTCGACGGCCTCGGGCTCGCCCCCGGCGTCGTCGGTCTCGGCCCGGGAAAGCGCGAGGAGCCCCGTCACGAGCCCCGACATCCGCTCGACGTGGCGGCCGACCCGGCCGAGCGCCTCGCGGTAGGCGACGGGGTCGCGCTCGCGGCGCAAAGCGACCTCGACCTCACTCTGGGCCGCCGTCACGGGGCTCAGGAGCTCGTGGGCCGCGTCGGCGCGGAACCGGCGCTCACGCTCGAACGCCGCGTCGAGCCGGGCGAGCATCCCGTTGAACGCCTCCGCCAGGTCGCCGAGCTCGTCGCGCGGCCCCGGGCCGGTCGGGAGCCGCGCGCCCCGCTCGGACGGGCCGATCCGCCCGGCCGCTTCGGTCAGCGCCGCGACGGGCCGGAGCGCCCGCCGGGCGAGCGCGTACCCACTGGCGGCGGCGACGGCCACGCCGAGCGCGACCCCGAGGGCGAGGAGCCACCCGAGCCGGTGCGTCTCGCGGTGGAGCCCGGACTCGACCCCGGCCACGGCGACGGTGCCGCCGCCGGGGACCGGGGCGTAGCGCGTCCGCACGTCGTCGGGGCCGTGCGTGTGCGGCTCGGCCGCCCCGTCGTCGGGGGCGTGGACCTCGACGTCGGGGAGGCGGCCGTTCGCGGCGACGACGGAGCCGGACGGGGCGATGAGGCGGACGCCATAGGGGGAGACCTCGGCGGCCCGCCTGAACGCGGCGGCGGGGTCGGCCGCCCCGCCCACGGCCTCGGCTACGCGCCGGGCCTCGCGGTCGAGGTCGGCGTCGAAGTCGCGGTGGAGCGTGAGGTGGAACCCCGTGTAGAGGAACGCGACGACGAGCCCGAGCAGGAGCGTCAGGCTCAGCCCGTACCACAGCGCGAGCCGGGTCGAGATGGGGAGCCGCTTAGGCACCGTCGTTTGGCCGCCCGGCCTCGACCCGGTACCCCACGCCGCGGACCGTCTCCAGCCGGACTCCCGAGGCCGCCGCCGCGAGCCGCTGGCGGAGCCCCGACGCCGTGACGTCGATGGCGTTGTCGGTCACGTCGAACGCCGAGCCCCACACGCGCTCGGCGATCCGGGTCCGCGAGACGGTCTCGCCGGGGTGGCGCATGAGGAGCTCCAGCAGGCGGAGCTCCTTGTCGCGGAGGCCGAGGTCGACCGGGCCACCGTCGGCCTCCGCCTCGGCCACGCGACGGGCGGCGTCGAGGTGGACCTTTCCGAGGCGGAGGTGGACGGCCTGGTGCCCCGGCGGGACCGCCCCGCCCGGACCCCCGGCTGCGGAGCCCTCGGCCGCGCGGCGGAGGAGCGCCCGGAGCCGGGCGAGCAGCTCCTCGAAGGCGAACGGCTTGGGGAGGTAGTCGTCGGCCCCGGCGTCGAGGCCCGCGACCCGGTGCTCGACGTCGCCGAGCGCGGTGAGGAGCAGGACCGGGGCCGTCCGCCCGGCCGCCCGGAACTGCTCGACGAGCGTCCGGCCGTCGAGCCGGGGGAGCCGCCAGTCGACGACGAGCGCGTCGTGGTCGCCCGCGAGCGCCTCGGCCAGCCCGCGCGCGCCGTCGGCCTCGACGGACACCGCGTACCCCTCCTCCTCGAGCCCGCGGCGGACGGGTCCGGCGATGTCGGCGTCGTCCTCGACGAGGAGGAGCCGGGCGGCGGAGGGCGAAACAGGGGCGAAGGCCACGGGCGAACGGGCGTGAACCTGTGAGATCCAACAGACGGGCGACAGGTCCCTGCGGGGGGACGTCCGGTAAGGTACCGGCCTCCCCCCGCGCCCCGTGATCGCCACCGCCCTCGTCCTCGTCTGGCTCGCCCTCCTCGGGGCGTGGGCCGCCGTGGGACGGAGCCTCGGTCCCCGGCCCGCTGCCGGCGCCCGCCGCGTGCTCCCCCTCGTGGTCGCCACGGTGGCATCGGCCGCGACCGCCCAGCCCGTCGATTCTCTCGCCGTCGACTCGGTCGCGGTCGAGCTGGCGGTCCCGCCTCCGGTCCCGGTCGACCCCGCCGGGGTCCGACGTGTGACGCTCGCCGAGGCCCTCGCGCTCGCGGCCGAGACGAGCCCCGCGCTCGCGCTCGCCCGCGCCGACGTGGCCGAGGCCGAGGGCCGCGCGCTCCAGACGACGCTGCGGCCCAACCCCACGGTCTCCGGCGAGCTGATCCCGCTCGCCCCGCTCGGCGGGGGACCGTTCGACGTCGAGGCGACCGTCGGCGCCAGCCTGTACCTCGAGCGCCCGTCGCTCCGCGAGGCCCGCCTCGACGCCGCCACCGGCGCCACGCGCGCCGCCGAGGCCCGCGTCGAGGCCGAGGCGCTCCGGCTCCGGGCCGACGTCGCGCGCGCCTACGTCGAGGCCGCCGTCGCCGAGGCCCGGACGGCCACGCTCGCCGAGGTGGCCGCCGTCGTCCGCGAGGCCGTCCGGTCGGCCGAGTTCCGCTACGCCGAGGGCGAGCTGTCGGGGTTCAGCCTCCGGCGGCTCCGGGTCGAGCAGGCCCGGTACGAGACGGCGCTCGCCGAGGCCGCCCTCGACGGCGCCCTCGCGCGGCGCCAACTCTCGGCCCTCGCGCTTTCGCCCGAGGCCCTCGCCGACGGCGCCGTGCTCGCCCCGGCCGAGACGCTCACCGGCCCCGCCCCCTCCGTCCTCGTCACCGACGCGCTCGCCGCGGCGGCCCGCCCCGAGGTCCTCGCCGCCCGCGCCGAGCTGGAGGCGGCGCTCGCGGGTGTCGAGGCCGTCCGCCTCGGCGCCCGCCCGGCCCCGACCGTCTCGGCCGGGCTCACGCGGCAGCCCGGGGGCGGCGTCGGCCCCGCCGTCGGCGTCTCGCTCCCCCTCGCCCTCTACGACCGCCGCGAGGGCGACGTCCAGGCCGCCCTGGCCCGCGTCGAGGGCGCGCGGGCTCGCCTGGCGCTCGCCGAGCGGGCCGTCCAGGCCGACGTCCGCCGCGCCTTCGAGGCCTTCGACGCCCGCCGCCAGCGGGCGGCGCTCCTCCGCGGCGGGCTCCTCGACGGGGCCGACGACCTGCTCCGCATCGCGCGCGTGGCCTACGGGCTCGACGAGATCTCGCTCGTCGAGCTGCTCGACGCGACCGACGCCTACCGCGAGGCCCGGGTGGCCGTGGCGGCGGCCGAGGCCGCCGCCGCGCTCGCCTACCTCGACCTCCGCCGGGCCGCCGGCGGCGCGCTCCCCGCCCTCACGCTCACCCCCCGAACGCCATGACGCGCCTCCTCCCCCTCGCCCTGGTCGCCCTCGCCCCGCTCGCCGGCTGCGCCGACGACCCGGACCCCGCCGAAACGCCGTCGCCCGTGACGGGCACCGCCGAGGTCGCCCCGGACCTCGCCGCCCCGGCCACCGCGACCGTCCTCGACACGACCGGCGCCGCGCCCGACACGACCGGCTTCTTCGACGAGGCCGAGGCCGCCGCGGAGGAAGCGGGCGCCCACACCCACGCGGACGGCGAGACCCACGAGCACTGATCCCCCGCCGGGCTCGGAGCCCGCGCACTGCGCCACCACCGGACTCCGAGCCCGGCACCCTCCCCGACCCGCCCCCATGAGGCGCCTCCTCTTCCTCCCCCTCGCCCTGCTGGCGGCCTCCGGCTGCGGCGGCGACGCCGAGCCCGCGGCCGACGACCACGGCCACGAGCACGGCGGCACGGCCGTCACGGTCTGGTCCGACTCGACCGAGCTGTTCTTCGAGCACCCGGTCCTCATCGCGGGCCAGCCGAGCGGCCCGTGGGCCGTCCACGTCACGCGGCTCTCGGACTTCTCGCCGGTGACCTCGGGCGCGCTCCGGCTCCGGTTCGAGCGGCGCGAGGGCGGGGCCTACGTCACCGAGGCGGAGGCCCCCGCCCGGCCCGGCATCTACACCCCGCAGACGACGGTCCCCGAGGCGGGCGTCTACCGGCTCGTCGTCGAGGTCGACGGGCCGGGGCTCCGGGACCGGCTCGTCGCCGGGGCCGTCCAGGTCGTCGCCGACTCGTCGGAGGCCCCGCACCCGCCCGACCCGGTCGGCGAGATCGCGTTCCTCAAGGAGCAGCAGTGGCCCATCGACTTCATGACCGCCGAGGCCGGCGTCCGCGAGGTCGAGCGGTCGGTCGAGGTCCGGGGCCGCGTGACCCCAGCGTCGGGCGCCGAGGCGACCGTCACGGCACCCGTCGGCGGCGTGGTTCGGGGCTCGGGTCCCGGCGAGGGCCAGGCGGTCCGCGCGGGGCAGACGCTCGCGGCCATCCAGCTCCCCGGCGCCCCCGACGGCGGGGCGTCGGCGGCCGGGCTCGTCTCGCTCCGGTCCCGGATCGAGGAGCTGGAGCGCGAGGCGGCCCGAGCCGAGCGGCTGGTGGCCGTCGAGGCCGTCCCCCAGATCCGGTTGACCGAGGCCCGTCACGCACTCAGCACCGCCCGCGCCGAGCTGGCGGCCATGCGCGGCGGCGGCTCGGCGCGCGACGCCGAGCCCGTCCGCGCCCCGATCTCGGGCGTCGTCGCCGAGCGGATGCTCTCGCCCGGCGCCCGCGTGTTCGCCGGCGACCCGCTCTACCGGATCGTGAACCCGGGCAACCTCTGGCTCCGGCTCGAAGTCCCGGCCCGGTTCGCGAGCGAGGGGCTCGGGGCCGACGCCGCCGTGTTCACCGTCGAGGGCGGCGACCGCCCCTACCGGGCCTCGGGCCGCGTCGGCGCCGCCCCCGCCATCGACCCCGAGACGCGGACGCTCCCGGTCCACCTCGCCGTGGCCTCGAACGACGGGACGCTCCGGGCCGGGATGCTCGCCGACGCCCGCGTGTTCTTCGGCGGGGCCGAGCGCGCGACGACGATCCCCCAGGCCGCCGTCCAGCTCGAGGACGGCCAGCCGGTCGCCTACGTCCAGACGGGCGGGGAGTCGTTCACGCGCCGCCCGCTCTCGCTCGGGACGTCCGACGGCGAGTTCGTCGTCGTGTACTCGGGCGTCGAGCCCGGCGAGCGCGTCGTGACCGACGGGGCCTACGCCGTCCACCTCGCCTCGCTGGGCGCCCAGGAGATCGGCCACGGCCACGCCCACTAGCGCCCCGCTCGTAACCGACCGCCGCCGTGCTCGACCGACTCATCCGCTGGTCCCTCCAGAACCGCCTCGTCGTCCTGTTCGCGGCGGCGGTCCTCCTCGCGCTCGGGGCGTGGGCCGCCGTCTCGACGCCGGTCGACGTGTTCCCCGACCTCACGGCCCCGACGGTCACCGTCCTCACCGAGGCGCACGGGATGGCCGCCGAGGAGGTCGAGAGCCTGGTCACGTTCCCCGTCGAGACGGCCGTGAACGGGGCCTCCGGCGTCCGCCGCGTCCGCTCGGCCTCGTCGCAGGGCATCTCCATCGTCTGGGTCGAGTTCGACTGGGGCACCGACATCTTCCGCGCCCGCCAGGTCGTGAGCGAGAAGCTCCAGCTCGTCGGGGCCGGGCTCCCGGCGGGCGTCGAGCCGCCGGTGTTGGCGCCCGTGACCTCGATCATGGGCGAGGTCCTGCTCGTCGGCCTCACGAGCGAGGCGCACACGCCGATGGAGGTCCGCGCGGCGGCCGACTGGCAGGTCCGGCGGCGGCTCCTGGCCGTCCCGGGCGTCTCCCAGGTGGTCCCCATCGGCGGGGCCGTCAAGGCGTACCAGGTGCTCGTGGACCCCGCCGCGCTCCAGGGCTACGACGTGACGCTGGGCGAGGTCGTCGAGGCCGCGGCGGCGTCCAACCTCAACGCGGCGGGCGGGGTCTACCAGGAGAGCGGGCGCGAGGTCCTGATCCGGGGGATCGGGCGCGCCCAGGACGTCGGCGATATCGCGCGGACGGTCGTCGCCACGCGCGGCGGCGTCCCCGTCCTCCTGGGCGACGTGGCCCGGGTCGAGGTCGGCCCGCAGCCGCGGTACGGGACGGCCTCGGTCGACGCCGAGCCCGCCGTCATCCTCTCGATCCAGAAGCAGCCCGGCGCCAACACGCTCGACCTCACCGAGCGGATCGCGGCCGAGCTCGACGCCATTCAGACCCAGCTCCCCGACGGGATGGAGGTGAACCCGGCGCTCTTCCAGCAGGCCGGGTTCATCGAGGTCGCCGTCGACAACGTGGTCGAGGCGCTCCGCGACGGGGCCGTCCTCGTCGTGGTCGTCCTGTTCCTCTTCCTGTGGAACGTCCGGACCACGTTCATCTCGGTGCTGGCGATCCCGCTCTCGCTCGCCGCCGCGCTCCTGGTGATGAAGGGGCTCGGGGCGACGATCAACACGATGACGCTGGGCGGGCTGGCGATCGCGATCGGCGCGCTCGTCGACGACGCCATCATCGACGTCGAGAACGTGTTCCGGCGGCTGAGGGAGAACCGCCAGCGGCCGGAGGGAGAGCGGCACCCCGCCCTCGCCGTGATCTACCAGGCCTCGAAGGAGGTCCGCGCGCCGATCCTCAACGCGACGCTCATCATCACGGTCGTCTTCCTCCCGCTCTTCTTCCTCTCGGGCGTCGAGGGCCGGATGCTCCGCCCGCTCGGGTTCGCCTACGTCGTGTCCATCATGGCGTCCCTGTTCGTGGCCGTGACCGTCACGCCGGTCCTGTGCTCGTTCCTCCTGCCCGACACGGCGGCCGTCGGGCGCGAGCGCGAGAGCTGGCTCGTCGAGAAGCTCCAGGGCCGCTACCGGCGCACGCTCGACTGGGTGCTCGGGCACACGCGGGCCGTCCTCGTCGGGGCCGCGGCGCTCGCCGTCGTCGCGCTCGCGGCGTTCCCGCTCCTCGGGCGCGGGTTCCTGCCCGAGTTCCAGGAGGGCACCCTCGTCATCAGCGCCGTGACCGTCCCGGGGACGGGGATCGAGGAGAGCGACCGGATCGGGCGGCAGGCCGAGGAGATCCTGCTCGCGCACCCGGCCGTCGCGGGCACGAGCCGCCGGACGGGCCGGGCCGAGCTGGACGAGCACGCCCAGGGCGCCAACGCGGCCGAGATCGACGTCCGTCTCGACCTCTCGGGCCACGAGATGGACGCCGTCCTCGACGACCTCCGCGACGCGCTGGCGGTGCTCCCCGGCACGAACATCACGATCGGCCAGCCCATCGGGCACCGGATCGACCACATGCTCTCGGGCACGCGGGCGTCGATCGCCGTCAAGGTGTTCGGCCCCGACCTCTACGAGCTCCGCCGGGTCGCCGAGGGCGTCCGCGCGGCCGTCGAGCCCGTCGAGGGCGTCGTCGACCTCGCCGTCGAGCAGCAGGCCGACGTCCCCCAGCTCCGCGTCTACGCCGACCGCGCCCGGATGGCCGGGTACGGGGTCACGCCCGCCGCGCTCGGCGAGGCCATCGACGTGGCGTTCGCGGGCGAGGCCGTCTCGCAGGTGCGGGAGGGCCAGGAGGCCTACGACCTCGTCGTCCGCTTCGCCGACGACGCGCGCGGCGACGCCGAGGCCGTCCGGGCCGCGCTCATCGACACCCCGCTCGGCCCGCGCGTCCGGCTCGACCAACTCGCCGACGTCCGCTCGGAGCGCGGGCCGAACACGATCACGCGCGAGAACGTCCAGCGCAAGCTCGTCGTCTCGGCGAACGTGGCCGGGCGCGACGTGGGCTCGGTCGTCGACGAGATGCGGGAGGCCGTGGCCGCAGGCGTCGACGTGCCCGAGGGGTACTTCGTCGAGTACGGGGGCCAGTTCGAGAGCGCCCAGTCGGCCACGCGGACGATCGCGCTCCTCTCGGTCCTGTCGCTCGCGCTCATCTTCCTCCTATTGTACCAGCAGTTCGGGAGCGCCCGGACGGCGCTCCTCCTCCTCGTCAACCTCCCGCTCGCGCTGACCGGCGGCGTGTTCGCGCTGCTCCTGACGGGCGGCGAGCTCAACGTGGCCGCGCTCGTGGGCTTCGTGACGCTGTTCGGGATCGCGGTCCGCAACGGAATTCTGTTGGTCAGCCACTACCAGCAGCTCCTGGCCGAGGGGGCGCCGTTCCGCGAGGCCCTCGTGCGGGGCTCGCTCGAGCGGCTCAACCCGATCCTCATGACGGCGCTCACGGCCGGGCTCGCGCTCATCCCGCTCGCGCTCGGGGGTGGCGAGCCGGGCAAGGAGATCCAGACGCCGATGGCCGTCGTGATCCTGGGCGGGCTGCTCACCTCGACGGTCCTCAACATGGCCGTCGTCCCGGCCCTCTTCGCGAGGTTCAGCGGCCGTGACCGGCTCCGCCCGGAGCCCGGGGCGGGCGCGTTCGGGGACGGCCTCGCCGGGGCGCCGGTCGCGGCCGTCCGGCCCGTCGAGCCCGCCCATCCGTGAGCGCGCGGCAGAAGGCGATGGCGTACACCGTGCTCAAGGTTCTGGTCTCGGCCGTCCTCGTCGTCGCCATCGCCGAGGCCGGGAAGCGCAGCTCGTTCCTGGGCGCCGTCCTCGCGTCCGTCCCGGCCGTCTCCGTCCTCGCGTTCGTCTGGCTCTACGTCGACACCGGCGACGTGGCCCGTGTGGCCGACCTGGCCTCGGGCGTGTTCTGGCTCGTGCTCCCGTCGCTCGTCCTGTTCGTCGCGCTCCCGGCGCTCCTCTGCCGTGGGTGGGCGTTCTGGCCGAGCCTCGGGGCCTCGCTCGCAGCGACGGTCGTGGCCTACGCGGCGATGGTCGCCGCGCTCGGCCGGTTCGGCGTCCGACTGTAGGGAGCAGTTCTCCCGTGCGGCACGGACGCTCGGCGAGAGACGCGGACCCCCGACTGCCCACTCCTGTGAACCCCACACGAACCACCTCGGCAGGGTTGCGCTACCTGATCTGCGTCTGTACGTTTGATCCATGGTTCAATCGTCATCCGACTCCTGCGCCGTCCGCTGCGTCCACCCCGACGCCGTCGAGGCCGCCCGCGTCGCGCTGGCGGACCGCGCCGAGCGCTTGGACGGTGCCCGTGCCTTGTTCGCCGCGCTCGGCGACCCGACCCGGCTCCGGCTCCTCGCCGCGCTCCAGGTCGGCCCGCTCTGCACGTGCGACCTCGCCGCGACCCTCGGCGTGACCGAGTCGGCCGTGAGCCACCAGCTCCGCGGCCTCCGCGCGCTCCGGCTCGTCGCGAGCGACCGCGACGGGAAGGTGGTCTACCACCGGCTCGACGACGACCACGTCGCCGCGCTCCTCAGCGTGGCCGCCGAGCACGTGGCCGAGGTGGCCGTTGAGGATGAAACGCGACCGGCCGATACGACGTTGGCCCCCGCCGCATGACCACGCTCCGCCGCCTCCTGCCCCCGCTCGCCGCGCTCCTCGCGGTCCTCGTCGTCGTGCAGACGACCGACCTCGTCGCGTGCGCCGACGAGGCGGTCGCAACTGAGCACGAAGAGACGCACACGGACGCGCTCGCGAGTGGCGGCCACCCCGTCCCCGCGCCCGGAGACAGCCACGACGACGAGCACGAGCACGAGGAGGGCACCTTCGCCGACTGCCTCTGCCACGTCGTCTTCGCGCCGACCGGCATCGTCCCGGACGCCGGCGTCCGTCCGGCCTCCGAGCCCGCGGCGTACGTCTACGTCGGCGCCGCCCCGCCCGAGGTCGAGCCGCTGGGGCTCGACCACGTCCCCCTCGCCTGAGGACCGTCCGCACGCCTGACGTAGGCGCGCTCGGCTAGCCGCCAGCGCCGCCCCGTGTGGACCCGCCGTGTCTGTGGAGACACGGCCGCTATCCCGCCCCGCCCGGCCGCCGCCGGACGCGCACGCTCCCGTGCCGTCCGGGCCGCCCGTCGGGAGTCCCCTCCTGTAGCCGGTCCTCCGTCTTGTTCGATCGCATCGTCGCGTTCTCGCTCCGCCAGCGGGTCCTCGTTCTCTTCGCCACCGCCGGGCTCGTCGCCGCCGGGCTCTACGCCGCCACCCGGCTGCCCGTCGACGCCGTCCCCGACGTCACCAACAACCAGGTCCAGGTCCTGACGCAGGCCCCGGCCCTCAGCCCGCTCGAGGTCGAGCGGTTCGTGACGGTCCCCGTCGAGCTCGCGCTCAAGTCGCTCCCCGACCTCGTCGAGCTCCGCTCGCTCTCGCGCCAGGGGATCTCGGTCATCACCGTCGTCTTCGAGGAGGGCGTCGACACCTACTTCGCGCGCCAGCTCATCCTGGAGCAGCTGAGGGGGATCGAGTCCGAGCTGCCCCCTGGCACCGAGACGCCCGAGCTCGGGCCGGTCTCGACGGGCCTCGGCGAGGTGTTCCGGTACACGCTCCGCGACACGACGGGCACCTACTCGCCGATGGAGCTCCGCACGATCCAGGACTGGATCGTCCGACGCCAGCTCCTCGGGGTCCCCGGCCTCGCCGAGGTCAACTCCATCGGCGGCACCCTCAAGCAGTACCAGGTGCTCGTCGACCCCGAGCGGCTCGCGGGCTACGGGCTCACGCTCCGCGAGGTGTTCGACGCGACGGCCGAGGCGAGCGGGAACGCGGGCGCCGCCTACATCGAGACCGGGCCGGAGCAGCTCTCGGTCCGCACCGACGGGCTCGTCCAGAGCCTCGACGACCTCCGCAACACCGTCGTCGCCACGCGCGGCGGGACGCCGGTCACGCTCGGCGACGTCGCCGAGATCACGCTCGGCCCGGCCATCCGGTTCGGGGCCGCCACCCAGGACGGCGAGGGCGAGGTCGTGACCGGGTTCGCGTTGCAGCTCAAGGGCGCCAACGCCCGCGTCGTGGTCTCGGCCGTCAAGGACCGGATCGACGAGATCCAGCGGGCGCTCCCCGAAGGGGTCACGATCGAGCCGTACTACGACCGGACGGCCCTCGTGAACCGGACCATCAAGACGGTCGGGAAGCACCTGGCCGAGGGCGCGCTCCTGGTCATCGTCGTGCTCCTCATCCTGCTCGTGAACCTCCGGGCCGGGCTGGTGCTCGCGAGCGTGATCCCGCTCGCCATGATGTTCGCCTTTATCGGGATGTGGATCACCGGGACCAGCGCGAACCTCATGAGCCTCGGCGCCATCGACTTCGGGCTCGTCGTCGATGGCTCGCTCATCATCGTCGAGAACGTCCTCCGACGGATCGGGGTGATGCAGAAGGAGGGCGGCGGCCGGCTGTCCAAGGAGGCGTTCCGGGACCTCGTCTACGAGGGGACGCTCGAGGTCCGGAAGGTGGCCCAGTTCGGCGAGGTCATCATCCTCGTCGTCTACCTCCCCATCCTGTTCCTCCGGGGCATCGAGGGCAAGCTGTTCACGCCGATGGCGCTCACGGTGAGCTTCGCGCTCATCGGCGCGGTGATCTTGTCGATCACCTACGTGCCCGTCATGTGCTCGCTGGTGTTCGACCCGGAGAAGCCGGTCAAGCACTCGCCCATCGTCGACTGGCTCCACAAGGTGTACCGCCCGCTCCTCGACCGCGCGCTCGCGATGCGGGCCGTCGTGGTCGGCGGGTCGGCCGTCCTCTTCGCCATTGCCATCGCCAGCTTCGGCGGGCTGGGCGCCGAGTTCGTCCCGCGCTTGGACGAGGGCGACGTCGCCGTCCAGATCATCCGGCTCCCGAGCGTGTCGCTCACCGAGTCCGTCGAGATCGCGGGCGACGTCGAGCGGCGGCTCATGGCCTTCGACGAGGTCGAGACCGTCGTCGGCAACACGGGCCGGGCCGAGATCTCGACCGACCCGATGGGCGTCGAGATCACCGACGCCTACGTGATCCTGAAACCGAAGGACGAGTGGCCCGAGGTCGACGGCGACCAACGGACCAAGCCCGAGCTGGTGGCCGCCATGCAGGAGGCCGTCGAGGACATCCCGGCGGGCGTCCAGTTCTACCAGCCCATCGAGATGCGGACGAACGAGCTCATCGCGGGTGCCCGCGGTGACGTCGTCGTCAAGATCTTCGGCGAGAGCTACGACGAGCTCACGCCGCTCGCCGAGCAGGTCCAGGCCATCGTCCAGGAGACGCCCGGCGCGACGTCGGTCTCGATGGACCAGACGACCGGCTCGCCCCAGCTCGTCGTCCGGCCCGACCGCGCGGCGCTGGCCCGCTACGGGCTCACGGTCGAGGCCCTGAACCGGATCGTCCAGACGGCCGTCGGCGGCGCCGTCGCGAGCGAGGTGTACGAGGGCGAGCGCCGGTTCGACCTCGTCGTCCGGTTCGCCGAGGGCGCCCGGTCGAGCCCGGCCGCCGTCGAGGCCCTCCCGGTCGTGACGCCGACCGGGGCGCAGGTCCCGCTCGGCGCGCTCGCGGCCGTCGAGGTCACGTCCGGGCCGGTGTCCGTCTCGCGCGAGGAGGGCAGCCGGTTCGTCTCGGTCCAGTCGAACGTGACCGGCCGCGACCTCGCCTCGTTCGTCGAGGACGTCCAGGAGCGCGTGGCCGCCGAGGTCGCGCTCCCGCCCGGCTACCGGGTCGACTACGGCGGCCAGTTCGAGAACCTCGAGGCGGCCACGGCCCGGCTCTCGCTCGTGGTCCCGCTCGCGCTCGTCCTCATCTTCGTCTTGCTGTTCCAGACGTTCGGGTCGATGCGGCTGGCGGCCATCATCTACCTCTGCGTCCCCCTCTCGGTCGTGGGCGGGGTGGGGATGCTCTACCTCCTCGGCCTCCCGTTCTCGATCTCGGCGGGCGTCGGCTTTATCGCCCTCTTCGGGATCGCCGTCTTGAACGGGCTCGTAATGGTCGGGGCCATCCGCAAGTTCGAGATCCACGGGCTCCCCCGCCGCGAGGCCGTCCTCGCCGGCGCCGACGAGCGGCTCCGCGCCGTCGTCACCACGGCCACGCTCGCAGGCGTCGGGTTCACGCCGATGCTCCTGGGCAGCGGCGCGGGCGCCGAGGTCCAGCGGCCCCTCGCGGCCGTCGTGATCGGCGGGCTGGTCACGAGCACGGTCCTCACGCTCTTCGTGCTCCCGACGGTCTACGCCTGGTTCGGCTCGGGGAACGCCCCCGACAAGCTCCCTGGCGCAGACGACGTCCAGGCCGACCTCGACCGCTCGATCGACGCCGAGATCGGTTCGGACTGGGCGCCCAACGCGCCCGCCGTCCGCGAGGCCGACGCGGAGGCGCACGGCCACGACGGGCACGCAGGCGACGGCCACGACGCGCCGGAGCCGTCCGAAACCCGGCGCCGACCGGGGGCCGGACCGGCGCTCGGGCTGGTCCTCGCGCTCCTACTGGGGGCGGGGTCCGCGCGCGCCCAGGACGTGGGCGGCCCGGCCACGCCGCTCACGCTCGCCGGGGCTCTAGAGCAGGCCGAGGCCGTCGCGCCCGAGCTCTCGCTCGGGACGGCCGCCGTCGCCCGTGAGGCGGCCCGGCGCGAGAGCGCGGGCATCCTGCCCGCGACCGAGTTCTTCCTCGGCGTCGACCGCGTGCCCACCATCGACGGCGGGTTCGGCGGGACGGAGACGAGCCTGGGTGCGAGCCAGTCGTTCCGGCTGCCCCAGTACTACCGCGCCCAGCGCGGGGCGGCCGACGCGCTCCTGCGCCAGGCCGAGGTCGAGCAGGGCGCCCTCCGGCGCGGCGTCCGTTTGAGGGCCGCGCTCGCCTACGTCGAGGCCGTCGCCGCCGACGCCCGGCTCGCGCTCGCCGACTCGTCGGTGGCCGTGGCCGAGAGCTTCGCGACCGCCTCGAACCGGCGGCAGGAGCTGGGCGCGACCGGCGCGCTCGAGCCCTTGCAGGCCGAGGTCGCGCTCGCCCAGGCCGTCCGGGTCCAGGCCGAGGCCGCCGGCGAGGCCCACCGCGCCCGCGCGGCGCTGGCGACCTACCTCGCCCGGACCGGCGAGATCGCGCTCGCCGACGCGCTCCCCGCGGTGACGGCGGCCGACCTCCCCGACCTCGACCGGCTCGCGGCGACGGGCGCGCTCGACTCCCTCCTCGCCCGGGCCAACCCCCGGGTCGCGGCGGCGGAGGCGGCCGTCCGCGTGGCCGAGGCCGAGGCCCGCGCCGTGCGCACCGAGCGGCTCCCGTCGTTCGGGGCCGAGGCCGCGCTCCAGACCGAGGGCGGCGCCGTCGGCTTCCTCGGGGGCCGCGTCGGCGTGGCCGTCCCGCTTGCCCGGCTCGCCAACGACGCGCCCGACCGGGCCGCCGCCGCGGCCGTCGAGGTCGCCCGGCGCGAGCGCGACCGGCTCGTCGTCGGGCTCGCGGCCGACCTCCGCCAGCGCGTGGCGTCGCTCCGGGCGGCCGTCGCCCAGGTCGCCCTCTACCGCGACCGGCTCGTGCCCCAGGCCGAGCGGGCCTACGCCATCGCCCTCCGGCTCCGCCGCGAGGGGGCCGCGAGCTACCTCGAGGTGCTCCAGGCCCAGACGGCGCTGATCGAGACGCGGGCCGCCGCGCTCGACGCCCGCGCGAACGCCGCCCGCCTCCGCACCGAGGCCGACGCCCTCCTCAACCCCGACTTCTAGACCGACCGTCCCCCCTACGGTCCACCCCCCAACTCCGATGAATCGACTCCCCATTTACTCCCTCCTCCTCTTGCTCCTCGCCGCCCCGCTGGCGGGCTGCGGTTCGGACTCCGAAGCGGCCGCTGGCGAGGACGACCACGCGGGCGAGGCCCCAGGCGCCCACGCCGACGAGGGCGCTGGCGAAGGCGCCGAAGACGAGCACGGCGACGAACTCACGCTGACCGACGAGCAGGCCGCCGCGACCGAGATCACGACCGAGGTCGTCCGGTCTTCGGCGCTCGCGGCCGAGGTCCGCGTCCCCGCGCGCATCGTCCCGACCGAGACGGGCCAGGCCCAGGTTGGCGCGCTCGTGGACGGCCGGGTCGTCCGGCTCCTGGTCGCCGAAGGCCAGTCCGTGCGGCGCGGCGCGGCCGTTGCCGTCATCGAGAGCCCGGAGGTGGCCCGCCTCCAGGGCGAATACCTCCGGACGCAGGCCCGCGTGACGCAGGCCCGCCAGCAGCTCGACCGCTCGCGCCAGCTCGCCGCCGAGAACCTGATCTCGCAGACGCTCCTGGAGCAGGCCGTCGCCGACGCCCGGGCGTCGGAGTCGGAGGCCGCCGCGATCGCGGGCGAGATCCGCGCCGAAGGGGGCGCCACCCCGTCGGGGCCGGGCGCCGTCACGGGCCGCGTGACCGTCACGTCACCCATCTCGGGCGTCGTCTCCGAGCGCCAGGCCGAGCTGGGCGCCTTCGTCCAGGCGAGCGCCCCGCTCTACGAGGTCGTCGCGCCGGGCCAGGTCTACGCCGACGCGAGCGTGGACCCCGACCTCGCCTCCTCGATCCGGTCCGGCGACGCCGCCGTCATCGAGGCGCCGGGCGGGCGCCGGTTCCGGGGCGTCGTCCAGTTCGTCGGGGCCGAGGTCGCGGGCGAGACGCGGACGGCGACGGTCCGGCTCCGCGTCACGAACGCGACGGGCGAGCTCCGGCCCGAGACGTTCGTGACGGTCGTGTTCGACGTCGAGGCCGGGGAGGGCACCGCCGAGGGCCGCACGGCCGTCACGGTCCCGACCGAGGCCGTCGACCGCGACGGCGGCGACGCCTACGTCTGGGTCCCGGTCGAGGGCGAGCCCCGGACGTACGCCCGCCGGGCCGTCCGGCTCGGGGAGGCGACCGGCGACCGCGTCGAGGTCCTCTCGGGGCTCGAGCCCGGCGAGACCGTCGTGACGGCGGGGGTCTTCGCGCTCAAGAGCTTCCAGAGCCGCGGCGAGCTCACAGAACACGACCACTAAACCGATGAAGCGGACTACCACCCTCCTCCTGGCTGCCGCGGGCGGCGCGCTCCTCTGGCGCCGCGCCCGGCGCACGGCCGACGACCCCGACGGGGGCGTCCTCGACGCCGACGAGGCCCGCGCGCTCTACGACCGCCTCGCGCCCGTCTACGACGGCGTCGCGGGCGCCTACGCGCTCCTCGGCGCCCGGCGGCTCCACGACCGCGCCGTCGGGGCGCTCCGCCTCCGGCCGGGCGACACCGCCGTCAGCCTGGGCTGCGGGACCGGCCCGAACCTCGGACCGCTCGCCCGCGCCGTCGGCCCGACCGGCCGCGTCGTCGGCGTGGACCTCTCGGCCGGAATGCTGGCCCAGGCCCGCGACCGCGTCCGCCGCCTCGGCCTCGACAACGTCGAGCTGGTCCGGGCCGACGTCCGCGAGTTCGCGTTCCCCGAAGGGCTCGACGGCGTCCTCGCCGTGTTCGCGCTCGAGATGGTCCCGGGCTACGACGCCGTCGTCGAGCGGGCCGTCGCCGCACTCCGGCCCGGCGGGCGGATCGCCGTCTCCGGGCTCCGCCGGCCCGACGGCTGGCCCGAGTGGGCCGTCCGGCTCGGCGAGCTCGTCAACCGGCCGTTCGGGGTGAGCCGGGCCTACGAGTCGTTCCGGCCCTGGGAGGCCGTCCGCCGCCACGCCCGCGAGGTCGCGTACCGCGAGGCCGTGCTCGGCGCCGTCTACCTCTCCGTCGGCGAGGCGCCGTCCCCAGACAGGTCATCCCGTCAACGTCAAGAACCGTACGCATGAGCACCTGGGTCTGGGGAATCGTCTTGCTGGTGGCCGCGACGGTCTCTCACTGGGGGGCCGAGCGCCTCGCCAAGCCGCTGCACAAGCTGACCCGCCAGTGGGGGCTCACCGCGGCGGCGGGCGGCGCGCTCGTCGCCCTCGTCACGGCCGGCTCCGAGATCGGGATCAACACCACGAGCGCGCTCCGCGACGTGACCGACATCGGGCTCGGGATGTCGCTCGGGTCCAACGTGCTCGCCATCCCGCTCACCGTGACGGTGGTCTACCTGGCGACGCGCAAGCGGCGGCTCGGAGAGGAAGAGGGCTCCGACGACTCGGGCTCCGACGACTCGGGCTCCGACGACTCGGGCTCCGACGACTCGGGCTCCGACGACTCGGGCTCCGACGACTCGGGCTCCGACGACTCGGGCTCCGACGACTCGGGCTCCGACGACTCGGGCTCGGGCAGCGAGGCGGGGGAAAGCGCCGACGAGCACCGCCGCCACGTCGAGGACCACTTCCTCCCCGTCGCGAAGGAGACCGTCACCGTGCTCACGCTGCCGTACTTCGGGCTGCTCGCGCTCGTGGCCGTGCTCACGCTGCCGGCGCCCTGGCGCGGGCTCCAACCCATCGACGCCGTGTTCCTCCTCGCCGGGTACGCCCTCTACCTCGCGCAGGCGCTCAAACGCGGGAAGGAGGAGGGCGAGAAGGGCTCGTGGTCGCGCAAGGAGGTCGCGCTGGCGGTGGCCGGCGTGGCCGCGATGGGCGTGGGGGCCTACTTCGTCGTCCGCGCCAGCGAGAACATCGCCTCGGGCCTCGGGCTCTCCGAGATCGTCACGGGCCTGTTCATCACGGCCCTCGCCACGGCGCTCCCGGAGCTGTTCGGGGCGTGGAGCATCGCCCGGAGCGGGCAGGTCACGGCGGCCACGTCGAGCGTGATCGGCGACCACGCCGTCACGATGACCGTCGCCCTCGTCCCGCTCGCCCTGGTCACGCTCCCGATCGAGGACCTCCGGCTCTTCTCGGTGAACCTCGCCTTCGTCGCCCTCCTCCCGGCGGTCTACGCCGCGCTCATCCACTGGGGCAGCGACGAGCACGGGTTCACGAGGGGTCAGGTCGTCGCCCTCGACGCGACGTACCTCGTCTACCTCGCCGTCATGTTCCTGTGGGTCCTCTAGCCCCCACCGAGCCCATGAGCCCACAGACGAGAAGTTGGAGCCGTCGCCCCATCCACTGCGGAGGCGGCGGGCTCACGCCGGAGACGCCATGAGCCACGACCACGCCCCAAGCGCCAGCGTAGACGGAAGCACGGGCCGACGGCTCCTCATCGCCTTCGTCCTCAACGCCGGGATCACCGCCGCCGAGCTCGGCGGCGGCCTCAGACCGCGCTCCGCCGCCCGCGCGCTCCGCCGCTGTCGTCCTCCAAGGGGTCTGAGGCGCCGTGGGGGGGTGGAGAAGACGGCGTCGCCCAAGAGGCAGGTGAACGGGGCGGGACACGAAGAGGGGGCGACCCCGGTGGCCGGGGGCGCGAGCCTCCAAGCCGGTCAGGGTCCCGTCTCATACGACCGGCTCCGGTCGGGAGGAGACGGCGAGGGACGGCGGCGGCACCGACGGCCGGACGGCGGGCCGCTGGCCCCTCCGCTGGGGCCGCCACACCTTGAGGTACCGCGAGACGACGTACGACCCGCCGACCAAGAGGGCGGCCACCGCCTGGGCGCCGAGCGACTCGGCCGTGGGGAAGACGGCGAACCACATCCCCATCCACGCCGGGATCGCGAGGGGCACGGGCGTGACGCCGACCCACGCGGCCTGCTGCATTTCCTGCACGCTCTCGCCCACCATCACCACGAGGACGCCCGCCAGCATGACGCCGGTGAACACGAGCATCTTCTTGTAGGGCAGCCGGTGGTGGGCCACGAACGTGAGCACCCCGACGACGGCCGTGAACGCGAGCCCGATGGCGACCCCCTGCGACACGACGCCGGAGCCCGCCTGGAGCCGCATGTTCTGGAGGAACAGGACGACCTCGAACCCCTCGCGGTAGACGACCGAGAACCCGAGGAGCGCGAACCCCCACGCCGTCCGCGAGCCCTCGCGCCCGGCCTCGGCGAGGAGCCGCTGGCGGCGCTTGTTGTGCATCGATATCCACCCGGTCCAGTAGACTTTGTGGAAGAACCAGTTCATGATCACCAGCAGCACGACGACGGCCAGCAGGCCCGTCGCCGCCTGGACGTCGAGGGCCGGCGCGTTCACGGCGTCGATGAGGGCGACGACGACGAACCACGTCGCCACGCTCGCCACGAACGCGCTGGCGGCCCCCCACGTGATCGGCCGGCGGTAGACCCGGTGCGCGCCCATCATGCTCGCCGTCACCGCCGCGAACACGAGGATGGCCTCCAGCCCCTCCCTGAAGACGATGAGCCCCGTGTTCATGACGACGGCCCCGGGGCTCAGGTCGGCCGCGAGCGGGTCGGGGTTGCCGGCCGAGGTGACCCCCTGCCACACCATCGCGCCGAGGACGCCGAGGGTCCCGAGCGCCAGCCCAGCCGTGATGATCCGTCTCATGGTCAGTCAGTTTAGACTCGATCTAGATAAGCGCGAAGTCTGGCCTCATGGCCCTGATTCGTCCGCCTCCCTTCTATTTCACACGCGGCCTGTCCTCCCTGTGGGCGCCGCTCGTCAGACCCACGCCCCTCAATGAACCGCACCGCCTACCACGTCGAGAAGATGGACTGCGCCGCCGAGGAGCGGCTCGTCCGCATGGCGCTGGCCGACGTCGAGGGCGTCGGCCCGCTCCGGTTCGACCTCACGGCCCGCCGCGTGGTCGTGGTCCACGAGGGCGACGCCGCGCCGGTCACGGACGCGCTCACAGGCCTCGGACTCGGCGCCCGCCCGTCGGGCGAGACGGAGTCCGCTACCGAAGCGGACCTCGTCCCCGAGACGACCGGGACCGAGGAGCGCGGCCCGCTCCGCATCGCGCTCGGCATCAACGCCACGTTCTTCGTGGTCGAGTTCACGGCCGGGCTCGTCTCGGGCTCGATGGGGCTCGTCGCCGACTCGCTGGACAACCTCGCCGACGCCCTCGTCTACGCGCTCAGCCTCGCGGCCGTCGGCGGCGCCGTGGCCCGGAAGAAGGAGCTCGCGCGGTACAGCGCCTACCTCCAGGGCGGGCTCGCCGTGTTCGGGCTCGCCGAGGTGGTCCGCCGGTTCGCGGTCGGCGGCGAGGCGCCCGACGTGGCGACGATGATCGTCGTGGCGAGCCTCACCCTCTTGGGCAACGTCGCGACGCTCCTGGTGCTCCGCCGGGCGCGGGGAGGCAGCCCGGGCGAGGCCCACGTCGAGGCAAGCTGGATCTTTACCTCGAACGACATCAAGGTCAACGGCCTGGTCATCCTCTCGGCCCTGGTCGTCTGGGCGACGGGCTCGGCCGCGCCGGACCTGATCGCGGGCGCGTTGGTCTTCGTCATCGTCGCCAACGGCGCCCGGCGCATCCTCGCGCTCTCGAAGTAGGCCCCGTTCCCCGCCACCCCATGTACGAGCTCCTCCCGCAGACCCAGAACGACGTCCTCGGCGTCCGCCTCGGCGGCGCCCTCACCGGCGACGACTACCGGGCGCTCCGGGCGGCCCTCCAGCGGGCGGGCCGGGACGGGCCGGTCCACCTCCTCGTCCTCGCCGACGACCACCACGGCCCGGCCGAGCCCGGGGCGGCGTGGGCCGACCCCGCCGACGCGCCGGTCCGGCCCGTCGCCGTGGGGCGGCTGGCCCTCGTCGGCGACGGCGAGTGGCACACGTGGACGGCGTGGCTCGACCGGCTCCTCGCCCCGGACGCCGTCCGGTCGTTCTCCGAGGCCCTGCTCGCCGAGGCGTGGGCCTGGCTCCGCGAGGGCGACACTTCTCCCGCTTCACCCCCCGAAGCCGTGACGGACCCGGACCCCTGCCCCCTCCTGCTCGGCCTCGTCGAGGCGCTCCGCGAGGCCGCGCCCCGGCTGAACGGGGGGCTCCCGTACCCCCAGCGGACCGGGATCGACGACGTCCAGGCGGGCGCGCCCCGCCCCGACGGCCCCGCCCGGTGCTCGCTCCCGGTCACGGTCCGCGTCGCTCGGGGCGTCGAGAAGCGCTACGTCCTCTCGGTGGAGACCGGGGCGGGGCGGGCCGCCCTCGCCGTCTCGGACGGGGCCGAGTTCGAGGACCGCTTCCGCCTGGCGACGACGCCCGGCGACCCCCCCGTAGAGGCCGACGTCCACCGGCTGTTCACCGCCCTCACGGCCGACCTCGGCCTCCACTTCGCCACGGCCTCCTGACCCGCTCGGCCCCATGAACGAGTACCTCACCGTCCTCGCGCTCACGGCCCTCCCGGCGGCGGCCAACTTCGCGGGGGGCCTCCTCGCTGAGGTCGTCCCTCAGAGCGACCGCGTGCTGAGGCTGGCGCTCCACGCTGCCGCCGGGATCGTCATCGGTGTGGTCGGGATCGAGCTGATGGAGCAGGTGCTCGGCGTGGGCCGACCGTGGATCCCGATCCTGGCACTCGTGGCGGGGGGCGCCGTCGCCGTCGCGCTCGACGCCGCCGTCGGGTACGTCCGGGGCCGGTTCGGCGGGGCCGACGCCGCCGCCGACGCGGGCGCGTGGATGATCTACCTCGGCGTCTCGGTGGACCTCTTCTCCGACGGCGTCCTCATCGGGGCGGGCTCGACGCTCAGCCTGGGGCTGGGGCTCCTCCTCGCGCTCGGGCAGGTCCCGGCCGACGTACCCGAGGGGTTCGCCACGATCGCCACGTTCCGCCGCGAGGGCGTCCCGCGTCGGCGGCGGCTCCTGCTGTCGGCCTCGCTCGCGCTCCCCATCCTCCTCGGAGCCACGCTGAGCTACTGGGCCGTCCGTGGGCTCCCGGACCTCTACAAGGTCTCGCTCCTCGCACTCACCGCCGGGATCCTCCTCACGATCGCCGTCGAGGAGATGGTGACGCAGGCCCACCAGACGCCGGACTCGCGCTGGGACTCGCTCGCCCTCGTGGGCGGCTTCGCCCTGTTCGCCCTCGTCGCCGTCTACTTCGGCTGACGGTCCCCTCCCCCAACCCCACACCCCGATGGCAACGCTCTGCCTCCCCTTCGCCGACGTGTTCCCGGACGTGGACGAGGCCCACGACCCCTGCGTGGTCCGGCTCGTCGCCACGCTCGAGGCCCACGACGGGGTCGTCCTGGCCCACGTGGTGACCGGCATCGCCGGGACGCCGGTCCGGCTGTGCGTCCACCACGACCCGGCCGTGGCCCCGGCCGACGACGTCCGGGACACGGTCTGCGTCCTCTCCGAGAGCCAGCGGACCCACTTCGGGCACGTCCACGCCCGCGTGGCCGACGCGGCGGCGGCCTGCGCCGCCGCCGAGCGGACCCGGCGGGTCTCCGGCGTACGGGGGGTCGAGACGACGGACGACGGGACACTCCACGTCGAGTACAACCGGGACCGGACGACCGAGGCCGCCGTCCGCGCGGCCATCGAGGAGGTCGTGACCGACCTGCCCGGACCGGCCGATGCGTAAGCCGTCGCTCCTGCGGTGGGCTTCGCGGGGACTGGCAGCCCCCGCGCTGCTCTGGGCCGCCGCGCCGGCGCACACCCTGTACAGCCCGTGGAGCCTCCCCTCCTGACCCTCTCCGATCCGACTCCCATGCCCGACCCTCTCCGCCTCGACCTCGACGTCTTGCTCCCCGACGCGCCCGACGCCCAGGACGCCTGCGTCGCCCGGCTCACCGACGAGTTGGCGGCCGTCCTCGGCGTCGAGCGCGCCCACGTGGTCCCGCCCGAGCGGGGTCCCGACGGCGAGCGCCCGGCCCAGCTCTGCCTCCACTACGACCCCGACGCCGTCGCGCTCCCGCGCCTCCGGCGGGCGGCCGAGCGGGCCGGCGCACGGATCACCGAGCGGTACGGCCACGTGCTCTGGGAGGTCACCGGGCTGCCCCGCCAGCGCCGCGCGCGGACCGTCGCCGAGCGGCTCCGCCAGCGGCCGGGCGTGATCGAGGCCGAGGCGAACGCGACCGGCCCGGTCCGCATCGAGTTCGACCGCGACCAGACGACGGAGGCCGACCTCCGCCGCGCGCTCGCCGACCTCGGCGTGACCGTCACGGCGCCGGAGCCATCCGAGGTGGCCGCCGCCGAGGGGCACCCCCAGGGCCGAGGCCCGCTCCCCGGCGAGCCGAGGGCCGTCGAGCCGGCCGAGGAGGACCACACCGGCCACGACCACGGCCCCGGCGGGCACGACCACGGCGGCATCTTCGGCGAGCGGACCGAGCTGGTCTTCGCCGTCCTATGCGGCGTCGTCGTCGCGGTGGGGTGGGCGCTGGAGGCGTTTACGGGTGTGGCCGAGTGGATCCCGCTCGCTCTCTTTGTCAGCGGGTACTTTTTCGGCGGGTGGTTCACCGTCCGCGAGGCGGTCGACTCCATCCGCGCGGGCCGCTTCGAGATCGACTTCTTGATGTTGGTGGCCGCGGCCGGCGCCGCCGCGCTCGGCGAGTGGTTCGAGGGCGCGCTCCTGCTCTTCCTGTTCTCCATCGGCCACGCGCTCGAAGGCTACGCGATGGGCCGCGCACGCCGGGCCATCGAGGCGCTGGCGGAGCTGGCCCCGGCGACGGCCCGCGTCCGCCGTGACGGCGCCGAGACCGAGGTGCCCGTCGAGGACCTCCGCGTCGGCGACACGGTCGTCATCCGGCCCGACGAGCGGATCGCAGCCGACGGCGTGGTCGTGAAGGGGACGAGCGCCGTGGACCAGGCGGCCGTGACGGGCGAGAGTGTGCCCGTCGACAAGCGGCCCGCCGACGACCCCGACGCCGCGCTGGCGGACCCCGCGAGCGTGGAGCCCGAATACCGCGTGTTCGCGGGGACGCTCAACGGGTCCGGCGCGCTCGACATCGTGGTCACCAAGACGTCGTCGGAGTCCACGCTGGCCCGCGTGGTCCAGCTTGTGGCCGAGGCCGAGACGGAGAAGAGCCCGACGCAGAAGTTCACCGACCGCTTCGAGCGGGTGTTCGTCCCGTCCGTGCTCGTGTTCGTGGTCTTGCTGCTCGTCGGGCCGCCGGCCCTGGACGCGCTCGGGTGGTTCTCCGAGCCGTTCGCGGTCTCGTTCTACCGCGCGATGGCCGTGCTCGTGGCCGCCAGCCCGTGCGCGCTCGCCATCGCCACGCCCTCGGCCGTGCTCTCGGGCGTCGCCCGCGCCGGGCGCTCCGGCGTGCTCGTCAAGGGCGGCGGCCCGCTGGAGGCGTTGGGCGGGCTCACGTCCATCGCCTTCGACAAGACCGGCACGCTCACCGAGGGCGAGCCGCGCGTGACGGACGTGGTGCCCGCCGACGGCGCGACCGAGGCCGAGCTGGTCGAGGCCGTCGTCGCCGTCGAGCGCCTGAGCGAGCACCCGCTCGCGCGCGCCATCGTCCGCGACCTGGGCGAGCGGGCCTCGGATGGCGTGGCGGCCGAGGACTTGCAGAGCGTGACGGGCCACGGCGTCCGCGCCACATTGGCGGGCGAGCCCGCCGAGGTCGGCAAACCCGACCTGTTTACGCTGGATGGCGGCACGGCCGCGCCAGAGGCCCTCTTGGAGCGCGACCGCGCGCTCAAGGCCGACGGCCGCTCGACCATGCTCGTCCGCCGGGGCGACCGGTTCCTGGGCGTCGTGGGACTCATGGACACGCCGCGCGAGTCGGCGCGTGACGTGATCCGCCGGCTCCACGCGCTCGGCATCGAGAAGACCATCATGATCTCGGGCGACGCCCAGGCCGTCGCCTCGTCCGTCGGCCGCGCCGTCGGGATCGACGAGGCCCGCGGCGACCTCCTCCCCGACGACAAGGTCGAGGCCATCAAGGCGCTCCGACGGTCGGGCGAGGTCGCGATGGTCGGCGACGGCGTCAACGACGCGCCCGCGCTCGCGAACGCAACCGTCGGCATCGCGATGGGAGCGGCGGGCTCGGACGTGGCCCTCGAAACCGCCGACGTGGCGCTCATGGCCGACGACCTCTCGAAGCTCCCGTTCGCCGTCGGGCTCTCGCGGAAGGCCCGCGGGATCATCCGCCAGAACCTGTGGATGAGCCTCGGGATGGTCGCCTTCCTCGTTCCGGCTACGCTCTTCGGGCTCGGGATCGGACCTGCGGTCGCGCTCCACGAGGGGTCCACGCTCGTCGTCGTGTTCAACGCCCTCCGGCTCCTCGCGTACCGGGAGGCCGACGCATGACGCGGGCGGGACCCGGACCCAGGGTGAAGACCGCGTCACGTGAAGGTCCCTGCACCACGGTGCAGGCCCTACCCTGCCTCCGAACCCGCCCCGCGCCCCCATGACGCCCCGCACCATCGACGTCTACTCCGCCGACTGCCCCCTCTGCGCCGACGCCGTGGCGCTCGTCGAACGGCTCGCCCGACCCGACGACACGGTGACGGTCCGCTCCGTCAACGCCGAGGCCGTCGCGTCCGAGGCCGCCCGTCTCGGCGTCCGGTCCGTGCCCGCCGTCGCCGTCGACGGCGAGCTCGCGTCGTGCTGCCGGGCGGGCGGCGTGACCGAGGCCGGCCTCCACGCCGCGCTCGGCGCCTGAGGCCGTGGCCCTCACCCGCAGCGCCCTCGCCCGCGCCGCCGGCGTGGCCCCATCGGCCGTCCGCTACTACGAGCGGGCCGGGGTCCTCCCCGAGCCCGCCCGGACGGCCAAGGGGTACCGCGCCTACGGACCCGGCGACGTCGAGCGGCTCCGGTTCGTCCGGCGCGCCCAGGAGCTCGGGTTCTCGCTCGGCGAGATCGCCGGGCTCCTCGACCTCGCGGTCTCTGAGGGCGACCCCTGCGACGACGTCCGCGCCCGTGCCGAGGCCCACCATGCCGACGTCGCCGCGAAGGTCCGCGACCTCGAACGGATCCGGGACACCCTCGACGGTCTCATCGCGGCGTGCCGCGACCACGCCCCGACCGACCCCTGCCCCATCCTCGACGCCCTCCGCCACGATGACGACCCCTCCGCCTGACCCCCCCGCCGACCGGGGCGCCCGCTGGGGCGTGGCCGCCGCGATCGGCGCGGCCGTGGCCGCGAGCGCCTGCTGCACCGTCCCGCTATTGCTCGTGTCCCTCGGCGTCGGCGGCGCCTGGGTCGGCTCGCTCACCGCCTTCGAGCCCTACCGGCCCTTCTTTATTGTCCTCGCCGTCGGCGCGCTGGGCTTCGTGGCCTGGCGCGAGTGGCGCGCGGCCCGGCTCGCCGCCTCGGGCAGCGACGCCGCCGACTGCGACTGCGAGGAGGACGCCGTCCAGCCCCGCACGCGCCGCGCGATCCTGGGCGTGGGCGCGCTCGCGGCCGTCTTGCTCCTCGCCTCCCCGTGGCTCGTCCGCGCCGCCAGCGGGCCGCCGGACTCGGCCGTGCTCCCCACAGGTGCCCCGCTCGCGACGGCCCAGGTGGCGCTCACCGTCGAGGGCATGACGTGCGCCTCGTGCGACGCGACCGTCCGCCGCGCGCTCCTGAACGTCGACGGCGTGAACGCGGCCGACGTCTCGTTTGCGCCGCCCCGCGCCGTCGTCTCCTTCGACCCCACGCGGGCGACGGTCGCCGACCTGATGGCCGCGACCGCTGCCGCCGGCTACCCCACGACGCCCGCCACCGACGCTTGACATGTCCGAGACCCTGACCCTCACCGTCGGCGGGATGACGTGCTCGGGCTGCGCCCGTCACGTCACCAAGGCGCTCGAGGCGCTCCCCGGCGTGGCCTCGGCCGACGTCCCCGGCTGGGAGTCCGGCCGGGCCGACGTCACGCTCGACGACGACGCGCCCACGAGCCCGGCCGACCTAGTGGGCGCCGTCGAGGCCGCGGGCTACCGCGCCGCTCTCGAAGGCGCCGCCCTCGAAGGCGCCGCACCGAGCGAGGCGCCCGCCGCCCCCGCCTCCGGTCCCGCGGCCGGCTACGGCGCCCCCACCGAGCCCCCGGCCGTCCCCTCAGGCGACGGCGCGGCCTCGGCCGTCCAGCCCGAGGCGCTCGAGTCCCTCCCCGAGGGCACCTACGACCTCGTCGTGATCGGTGGGGGCTCGGCCGCCTTCGCCGCCGCGCTCAAAACGTCGGAGCTCGGCGGGCGCACGGCCATCGTCAACGACGGGCTCCCCATCGGCGGGACGTGCGTGAACGTAGGCTGCGTGCCCTCGAAGGCGACCATCCGCGCGGCCGAGGCCGTCCACCGCGCCCAGCGGACGGCGTTCGACGGCGTCGAGACGACGGGCCGCGTGGCCGATTTCGGCGCCGTGCTCGCCCAGGTCCGCGCCCTCGTCGCCGACCTCCGCCAGGCCAAGTACGTCGACGTGGTCTCGGGCGACGACGCCATCGACCTCGTCGCCGGCCGCGCCCGGCTGGCGGGCCGTGACGGCGGCCCTCTCGCGGGGGGCGGGCTCCACACGGTCGAGGTGGCCGGCGGCCCGACGCTCCGCGCCCGGTCCGTCCTCGTCGCCACCGGCGCCCGGACGTTCGTCCCCGACGTCCCGGGCCTGGCCGACGCGGGCTTCCTGACGAACGACACGCTCTGGGATCTGGGCGCCGCACCGGACCACCTCGTCGTGCTCGGTGGTGGATATGTGGCCGTCGAGGCCGCCCAGGCGTTCGCCCGGCTCGGCGTGCCCGTCACGCTCCTCCAGCGCTCGGCCCGCGTCCTCCCCCGCCAAGACGCCGCGCTCACCGACGCGCTCGAAGGGTTCCTCCGGGCCGACGGCGTCACCGTCCGCACCGGCGTCGCCACGCAGGCCGTCCGCCGCGGGGGCGCCGAGACCGTCGTCGAGATCGAGGTCGACGGCCGCACCGAGACGGTCCGCGGCTCGCACCTCCTGCTCGCGACGGGCCGCCGCGGCAACACCGACAGCCTGGGCCTGGAGGCGCTCGGCATCGACACCGACAAACGGGGCTTCGTGCCCGTCGACGCCACCCTCCGGACATCTGCCGAGGGCGTGTTCGCGGCCGGCGACGTGCTCGGCGACAAGATGTTCGTCTACACGGCGGCGTACGAGGGCGCGCTCGCCGCGCGAAACGCACAGCAGAGCCTCTACGCCGGGGCCGACTACACGGCGCTCCCCTGGGTCGTCTTCACCGACCCCCAGCTCGCCGGCGTCGGCCTCGACCTCGCCCAGGCCCAGGCCACGGGCTTCGACGCCGAGGCCTCGACGCTCGCGATGGAGCACGTCCCCCGCGCCCTGGCTGCGCGCGACACGCGGGGCTCGGTCACGCTCGTCCGCGACCGCGAGACCGACGCCGTCCTCGGCGCCCGGGTCCTGGCGCCCGAGGGCTCGGAGCTCCTGATGGAGGTGGCCCTCGCCGTCCGCCACGGGATCACGACCCGGCAGCTCGCCGACGCCTTCCACCCGTACCTCACCCTCTCCGAGGCCGTCAAGCTCGCCGCCATCACGTTCCGGAAGGACGTCGGCCAGCTGAGCTGCTGCGCCGCCTGAGCCCATGCCCGACCCCTACGACCTCGTCGTCCTCGGCACCGGCTCCGGCGCCTCGACGGCCGCCCACAAGTGCGCCGCCGCCGGCTGGCGCGTGGCCGTCGTCGACTCGCGCCCCTACGGCGGGACGTGCGCCCTCCGTGGGTGCGACCCGAAGAAGGTGCTCGTCGGCGCCGAGCACCTCGTCGACTGGGGCCGTCGGATGGCCGGCCACGGCGTCGACGCGCCCCCCTCGATCGACTGGGCCGACCTGATGGCCTTCAAGCGGACGTTCACCGAGCCCGTCCCCGACAAGCGCGAGGCCGCCTTCAAGAAGAAGGGGATCGACACGCTTCATGGCCGCGCCCGCCTGGTCGCCCCCGACGCGCTCGTGGTCGACGGCGAGGACGGCGAGCGTCGCCTGACGTTCGAGCACCTCCTCGTCGCGACGGGCGCCGAGCCGGCCCCGCTCCCGTTCGACGGCGCCGAGCACGTCGCCACGAGCACCGACTTCCTCGACCTGGACGCGCTCCCCGAGCACGTCGTGTTCGTGGGCGGCGGCTACGTCTCGATGGAATTCGCCCACGTCGTCGCCCGGACGGCCGCCCGCGCGACGGTCGTCCACCGCGGCGAGCGGCCGCTCGAGGCCTTCGACCCCGACCTCGTCGACCGCCTCGCGGCCCACACCTGTGAGATCGGCGTCGACCTCCGCCTGGGCACGTCCGTCGTCGGCGTCGAGCGCCACGGCGACGGGTTCCGGGTGACGACCGAGACCACGGGCGGCGAGCGCTGGACGGTCGACGCCGACCTCGTCGTCCACGGGGCCGGCCGGGTCCCCGCCCTCGCCGACCTCGACCTGGAGGCCGCGGGCGTCGAGTCTTCGAAGCGCGGGGTGACGGTCGACGACCACCTCCGGAGCGTCTCGAACCCGCGCGTCTGGGCCGCCGGCGACGCGGCCGACTCGGGCGGCCCGCCGCTCACGCCCGTCGCCGCCCACGAGTCCCACGTCGTGGCGTCGAACCTCCTCAAGGGCCCGCACCGGACGCCGAACCACGACGGCGTCCCCTCGGTCGCCTTCACCGGCCCGCCCCTCGCCCGCGTAGGGCTGACCGAGGCCGAGGCCGACGCGCGGGGCCTCGACATCGAGGTACACACGGGCGACACGACCGACTGGTACACCTACCGCCGGGTCCGGGCCGAGGTCGCGTGCTACAAGGTGCTCACGGCCGGCGACCGCGTCGTGGGCGCGCACCTGCTGGGGCCGGGCGCGGGCGAGCTCGTCAACGTGTTCGCGCTCGCGATCCGCCACGGGGTCTCGGCGCGCGCGCTCCGCGAGACGATCTGGGCCTACCCCACGCACGCCTCCGACGTGCCCTACATGGTGTGAGGGCGGTTATCACACCTTCGCGGCAGGTCGAGCTGTCCTTTGGGGTTTGCTACTGGGGTTCGGGGGGCCAGTAGATGACCTGGTCCGAGCGCGTGGTCCAAACGCTTGGTCTTCGTAGTACGCGATCCGGCGGGCCAGCACCGGGTCCTCCCCGCGCACGAGGAGGACTTGGTCGTCGCGCCCCAGCCGTCGGAGCTCGTCCGGCGTCACGAGCGGCCGGCCCGTCTCCGTCGCCCCGGCCGACGACGACCGCGACGAGTGCTTCCCCCGACTCCGCCCCGACGACTGCGACTGGTGGAAGACCGTCGCCGTCCCGGCCATCTTCGAGAGGTACTCGGCCGTGAACTGGTCCGTCGTCCCGAACGCCTGGACCACGTCGGCGTTGGCGACGAACGACTCCCAGTCGCGGGGGTAGAGCCGCCGGAGCTGGCCGAGGTCCTGCAAAAAGGGCCAGACCTGGACGCCGTACCCGGCCATGAGCGAGACGGCCCGGCGGACGGGCGGCATCGGCCCGAGCTGGGCGAACTCGTCGAGGAGGAACAGCGCGCGCCGCTCCGGCGACGGCGCCCCGCCCGGAAGCGGCCCGAGCCGCGCGAGGGCCGAGATCGTCGTCGCGACCGAGAGCCGGAGCCACCGCGAGAAGGCGTCGAGCCGGTCGGGCGGGAGGAGGAGGTAGACCGAGAGTGGACCCGGGTGGGGGAGCCGCCCCGCCCCGCCCTCGGGGTCCGGCAGCGCGTGGTCGCCGACGCCCCACACGTGCCCGGCGCGGCGGGGGCGTCCGGGTCGGAGGTCGGCCGGGTCGAACGTGCTCCGGCCGAGGACGGCCTCCATCCGGGGCGAGTCGAGGAAGTGCGTGTGGCTCTGGGCGGTCGAGACGACGGCCGAGAGCTCGCGCTCGTGCTTCCGGTCCATCCGGTTCCCCGTCCGCCGCACGACCGGGTCGTCGTGCCCCATCATCGTGCCGAGGAGGGCCTTGAACGTCCGCGCGTCGCCGGTCAGGAGCTCGCGGACCGTGAGGAGCGACCGGCCCGGCCCGTCGTAGTCGAGGGCGACGTAGAGGGCGAGCCCGGCGAGGAGCGCCTTGGCCTCGTCCGACCAGAACCGGCTCTCGCCCGCGCCCCCGTCCTCGACGACCAACATCTCGGCGAGGAGCGCGGCGTCGTCCGCGGCGTCGGCGGATCCGAGGCCGACGAGGTCGAGCGGGTTGAGCCGCCCGCGCTCGATCCGACCCCGCCCGACGTCGCCGAACAGGTCCCGGGGCGCGAGCCCGAACGGGTCGAGCGCGACGACCCGGTGGCCGAGGACGCCCGCCCGATAGCGCGCCGTGAGCGCGAGGTTCTCCCCCTTCGGGTCGGTCACGACGACCGGCCCGGGGTGGTCGAGGAGGTTCGGGACGACGGCCCCGACGCCCTTCCCCGCCCGGGTCGGCGCGACGGTGAGGACGTGGCCCGGCCCGTCGTAGCGGAGGAGCGGGCCGGTAGACCGGCCCCCGGGCTTACGGCCGCCGAGCGGCCGGCGGCCTCTCCCCTCCCCTGCTGCCCGCGACCGTTCGACGGCGTGCCCCGCCTCGGGAGGCCGCCCGTTCGACCGCCCGAGGACGAGACCGGCCGGGGCGTCGAGGAGGGTCCGGCCCTCGCCCCACGCGGCCGTCCCGTGGGCGGACGACGGCCGCGTGGGACGGGGCGCCGTGAGCGCGGCGAGGAGCGTGAGCGCGAGGAGCCCGCCGACCGCACCCGCCTTCACGGCCAGCCCGACCTCGGCGGAGTCGGCCCCGAGCGTCCGTGCTGCTTGGGACGTCCAGAGCGCCCCGTCAGAGGGGGCGTAGACCGGCCCGGCCCACGCGGGCGCACACACGACGACGGCCAGGAGGACTGCGAGCGCCGGACGCCAGCGGCCGTATACGGCGAGCCCCAGTCCGGCGCCCGCGCCGAGGACGAGGGCGCACCGGACGACGACCAGGCCGCTTCCCACGAGGCGGACGGCGGGGGGGCCGAGGTGGGCGCCGTACCCGGCGGCGTTGGCGAGCGCGGCGGCGGCGTATAGCGCGCCGACAACGACGGAGCCCAAGAGGACGGCCACGAGCGTGACCGACGACCGGGAGCCGGGCGGTGTCGGCGCGGGCACGGGCTACGGGGCCTCGGCAGCGGCCGGGCGGCGGGGCGGGGCGCTCACCGGCCGCCTGACGGGCGGCGTCTCGGTCTCCCGCTGGGCCGGGCGCTCCTCCACCTCGGTGTCGGAGTCGGAGGGCGCGGCGTCGCCTGCCGTCGGGGCGAGCGGGCTCCACGAGAGGTCGGTCACGAAGACCCCGAGCGGGTTCCGCTCGACGGCCTCCGTCGTCGTCGGTGGCGCGACTGTGACCGAGAGGTACCCCTCCCACGCCCGCTCCCGCACGCCCTCGCGCGGGGACTCCTCGCGCTCGTTCCACTGGACCCGGTACGTCGCCGGCCCGCCCTCGGCGGCGCCGGGGACCGGGAGCACGTTCGTGACCTCGACGGCCCGGCGGTACCCCCTCCCCTGCTGGCGAGGGTCGTTGGCGGGGTCGGAGAAGTACCCCTCGAGGTAGCCCCGGGCGTCGCCGGCGACGTGGGCGTAGGCCCGATAGACGGCGTCGCGCTGGGCGACCGGGTCCGGGTACGCCGTCCGGATGTCGGCGACGAACCGGGCGACGGCCGACGTCACGACGCGGTCCTCGGCGGCGGGGACGGCGTCGGCCGGAGCGACGGCCTCCGCGCGGCCGAGCCGGTCCACCTCGACGACGTAGGGGACGACGCGGCTCTGGAGCGAGAGCGTGACCAGGCCGACGACCGAGAGGGCGAGGAGCGCGAGCGACCCGAACGCGACGAGCTGCCAGTTCCGCTTCCCCTTCGCGAGGTCGGAGAACTGGCGGGTGAACTCGTACCGGCCCCGCAGCACCTCCGGCGGCGCCTTCTCGTCCCGCGCCCACCCTTTGGGCGGGGCCTCAGCGGCGAGAGCGGGGGGCAGGCTCCCCGCATGGCCGTCGCCCGAGGGGGCGGCAGAGCGGGGACGGCGGGTGAGGCGGTCGAGGATCGACATGGCTTGTGCGCCGCAGACGGCGCAGCTAGACGGAGCTCAGCGCCCGCTCGAACCCGACCGTGAGGTCGCGCGTGAGGAGCGTCGAGACCTTGTAGGGGATGACGACGACGAGGAGCGTGAACGTGAGCGAGCCCCCGAGGACGGTGAGCGCGGCCGTCACGTCGCTCGACCCGCCCGAAACGAGCGGGAGCCACGTCTGGGCCACGTTGTACCCGACGCCGACGAGGAGGAACAGCGAGAACAGCCGGATGCCCAGGTTGAACACGTAGGCCACGAACCGGTCGGCGAGGTTGGCCGTCCCGCGGAAGGCGGCGAACCCGAGGACGAGCGCGCCCGCCGCGAGCGCGATGAACGACTCGACGATGACGACGACGAGAGCTGCCGCGATGACCGCGTACATGAGCTCGACGAAGAAGGCCGCCAGCGCGACGAGGATGGCCGTCGCCATGAGCGAGAACGAGAGGTCGATCAAGCTCACGCCGTCGAAGAACCCGTTGACCATCGAGGTCGAGAGCTGGACGCCCAGGCCCAGGACGTCGCCCGGGCTCACGACGCCGGGCGCGACCGTCTGCCCGGCCGCGAGGAACCCGTCGATGATGGGCGGGAACCACACGCCGAACGAGGCGATGAGCCCGAACGCGAACGCGAGCCACGCCAGCTTCAAGACGAGCGCGCTCAGGATGCGGTCGGGGCCGCTCTCGCGGAGGGTCCAGACGATGGCCGAGAGGGCGATCTCGATGACGGCGAGGACCCCGAACGTCCCGGCCGCAATCCCGAGGAGCGCGGGCCGGGCAGCCTGGACGGCTGTGCGGAAGTCGTCGACGATCGTGTCGAGGACGGGCGGGGGGACGACGGGGACCGGGGCGAGTTGGGCGGCGGCCTCGGGAGCCGCGAGCGCGGCCACCGCGGCGACGGCGGCGCAGCGTCCGACCACGCGGGCGGCTCGGCCGACGGCGCGGGTCCGGGGGGCAGGCGTGGGCATGGCGGCTGTAGAGCGGTGTTACCGGCGGGAGGACGCCCCCCGTGCGAACCGGCCCACGGCCGCCCGAGCCCGGTACGGGCTGGCGAACGGGAGGTCGCGCGCGAGCAGGACGTAGAACCGGTACCCCGGCGAGACCCGGACCGTCGGTTGGACGCGGAGATCCTGGCGGACCGTCTCGGTCGCGATCCGCGAGAGCTCGATGGCGACCTGTCGCGAGGCCACCTCCTGGGGCGACACGTCGAACCCGATGCCCCGGTTGGACGGCGCCGCCATCTCGACCCCGGCGCCGACGGCGGCCAGCAGCAACGCCGAGCCGACCACGCGGCCGTAGTGGCGATCCACCCGGTCGGAGAGCCCCGCGTTGCCTTCGAGGTCGGCGCCGGGCAGGCCCGGCAGCTCGACCGTTGTCCCGTTGGGGAAGGTCATCTGTGTCCAGGCCACGAGCGCCCGGTTCTGGCCCGTCGCGATCTGGTCGTCGTACTCGCCGACGAGGCGGGTCCCGGCCGGGATCAGTACGTCGCGCTGGGTCACCGAGTCGTAGACGTTTCGGGTGACCTGGGCGACGACGGGGCCGGGCAGGTCCGAGTTCATCCCCGTCACGAGCGCGGCCGGGATGACGGACCCGGCCCGGAGTGTTGGGCGCCCGCTGGCCGGTCTGGCGACGACCTCGTACTCCGTGCCGCGCCCGGCGCTGGCGGTCGCCGAGGCTCGGCTCTGGGGAGTCGCCCCCGTGCTCTGCGAAGTCAGGGCCGTCGGGTGGGCCACAGCGGCGGGGACACGCGCCGTCGGCGGCGGGGCGTCGTTCGACGAGAACATCCCGGCCACCTCGCGCATGAACGCCAGCTCCTCGGCGACCTCTGGCCCGAGGTCGGCGGGCGGGTCCGGCCTCTGCGGTCCACTCGCGGACGACCCCGCCATGAGCGGCGAGGCCACGGCGCGCTCGTACGACTCCCGTGCCGGGTCGGGCGTCCGAGCGGGGGCGCCCGACGCCGGGCGGCTGCCGGCGCCCTGACCGCTCCCCGTCGCTCCGTACGCCTGCGTGGTGGCGTAGCCGTGCGCCGGGGCCGCGGAGCCGCCCCCGCCGTAGGAGCCGTACGCCTGAGCGCCGTAGGGGTTGGACCCGTAGGGGTCCGGGTACGCTGGGTCCACGGGCGCCGCCGGGTCGAGGGCCGTCTCGTCGTAGTACCCGGCCGTCGCCTCGTCGACGTACGCGCCCGGGGGCGGGCCGGCGGGCGCGGCCTGAGCGTCCGGTGCAGCCGAGTCGCCGCCCCCGAACACGACGAGGAGCAGGCAGAGGACGGTCCCGGCGATGAGGACGCCCGCCATCGCGAACTTCCGGTCGATCCGGACGGGCTCGTTCCGTTCGTCGGGCTCGGGCTCCAGAACGTCGGCGACCCGGCGCTCATCGGTGAGCGCGCTGGGCGTCGCCCGGTCGTCCTCGGGTTGGCCGTCGTCGAGCTGGGGGCCATCGCCGGGAGCGCCGTCGCCAGAGGCGGTCCACGCACCGGGCGGGGCCGACGGCGCGGAGACCTCGGGATCGAGGATGGGCGAGTCCACGTCGGGGGGACCGAACGGCTGGAGATCGTCGTCGTGGGGGAACATGGCGTGCTTCTGCGCTGGGCCACCCTCGCCGGTCGAGGGCGGGACGGGTTAGTCGTTGGCGCGGAGGATTCGGACGGAGCGCTCGACCTGGCGCGTCCCTCCGAGCCCGAGGAAGCCGGTGCGGACTGTGGCCCCGAGCACGAGCTCGAACACGTCGGCCGTCCGGTCTGTCACGTAGGTCCCGTCGTCGTAGGCGTAGTTGAGGACCTCGCGCTCACCGCCCGGCCCCTGGACGTAGAGGACGGGGACCGTCCCGCCCCGGAGCTGCGCGGGGTCGAGCTGGACGTAGGTGTGGACGCCGTCGTCGAACACCCGCGCGACCATCTCGCGGGCCTGGCGGTCGCCGACGGTCTGGTAGTTGAACGAGAGGTCGTCGAGCGAGGCCAGGTCCTCGAGCGTCGGCTCGGCCGAGCGCGCGGCCACCGCGGCGGCCTCGGCCGCGCGGGGACCGTAGGCGGTCCCGGCGAGGGCGTCGTCGGGGTAGTAGAACCGGATGTGCCGGGCGTAGCGGGGCTGCGGGTTCTGCGCCTCGGCGCGCCGGGCACGTCGGGACCGCGCGCGCCGAGGTGCCGGGGCCGAGTCGAGCGTGACGTGGTAGACCCGTCGGTCGGTCGAGACCACGAGGTTCGTCGTCACGTCGTGGGCGAGGGGCTTCACGACGACGAGGGGGACACGGCCCGCCGGTCCGGTCTGCGTTTGCTCGATGGCGAACCGCTCGGTGTCGCCGGCGACGATGCCCAAGACCGTCTCACCCGGCTGGAGCTCGATGACCGAGGCCCGGAGCGGGGCCGCTGCGAGGACGGGCTGGCTGTGCCCGAACGGGAACACCATGACCGTGGACTGGCGGAGGACGCCCGCGCGCCCGGTCCGCTGGTACTCCGCCACGAGCTCGCCGAGGGCCTGCTCCATCTGGGCCGACGTGACGACGACGGACCCCGACGTGAACCCGTCGCCGACGAGGGTGCCGTCGGGGCCGGGCGTGGCGACGGTAGCCGTAGCGCCGGAGGCGAGGACGATGGTCTCGGGGTCCGCAGCGGACGGCCCGGCGTCGGCTTGCGCGAGGGCGGCGGGGACAGAGGCGACGACGAGCGCCGCCAGCGCGGCGGCGAGGACGGGGCGGGGCGTGCGAGGCATCGGCGGGCGGAGTGTGGTTCACCTCGGTAGGTGCCGGACCGTGCTCGACCCCGCCACTCCCATCTGATTTCCCTCGCTGGTTGGGCCGCGCTGGACAGAGCGGCACTGCCGCCCGGTGACTGGCCGACGCTTAACCGGCCCTGCGTCTCCCAACACCCGTTCTGCGGCCTCACACCGCAACCTGGGGAGCGGGGTCCCGTAGGGGGCTCGCCCCCAGACACCGCCCCTCGTGCTCGTCCGTCTCGCTGCCGCCGTCGATGTCCTCGCTGTGCGAGGGAGCTAGATGGGAAGCGCGCCAATGCTCGGCACGGCCCACATCGCACTCGCTGTCGCCTCCCTGACTCTGGGAGCGATGGTGTTCCTCCAGCCGAAGGGCGGCCGGCGCCATCGTCTCCTCGGCCGCCTCTACGCTGGCGCACTGGTGCTCGTGAACGTGAGCGCGCTGTTGGTCTACGAGGAGTCCTCGGGCCCGGGGCCGTTCCACGTCCTCGCGCTCGTCAGCCTCGCCACGCTGAGCGCGGGGCTCGTCCCGGCCCTCCTGCGCCGGCCGGGGGGGTCTTGGTTGGAGGCCCACGCCTACTTCATGAGCTGGTCGTACGTCGGGCTCGTCGCCGCGGGCGTCGCCCAGGTGGGAACGATGGTCGCGGGACCTGGCGCGCTCCCGGTCGTGCTCCCATCGGTCCTGATCGTGCTGGTCGGCGCCCTGCTGATCCACGGCCGTGTGCCCAGGGTCCTTTCAGGCTTCGCCCGCAAGGAGGTGCGCCCTGGCGGTCCGCTGTACGGACCTCAGCCGCCCTGAAGGTCGACGACACGACCGCCGGCCACTGCACGGGTCCACGCCACCCTCGGGTCAGCCTCAAGAGTTATGGTCGCTGTGCTGGAACACGATGTACGAAATTTCGTACAATGAAGGAGTCACCCACACGCCGTGTCCGACTCCCGCAAGCCGCTCGATTTCTGGGCCGACGCCCGCGAGGTCCTCCGAGGCTGCCCGGCCCCCGTCCGCCAGCGGGTCGGGTTCGCGCTCGACGAGGCCCAGCGCGGCAAGACGTCCGGGAGCGCGAAGCCCCGGAACGACGTCGGGAAGGGCGTCTACGCCATCACCACGGACCGCGACTCCGAGACCTACCGGACGTTCTACGTCGCCCGCTTCGCCGAGGCCGTCTACTGCTTCTACGTCGTCCACAAGAAGGCGACGACGGGGAAGGCCCTCCCCGAGCGTCAGAAGAAGCTGGCGGCGGCCCGGTACCGAGAGATCGTCGAGTGGCGGGCGTCCGAGGGCCTCCGCTGAACCCGACTGTCGCCACCCGCACCCTAGACCCCCACCGCCATGCCCGGTCCCACCCGCTCCACCGGCAACGTGTTCGAGGACCTCGGCTTCGAGTCCGAGGAGGCCGCACTCCTCCGCGTCAAGAGCCGCCTGCTCTCGTCGCTCGCGTCGTTCGTGGCCGAGTTCGACACCCAGGCCGACGCCGCCGCGGCCCTCGGGGTCTCCCGGCCGCGCGTCTCCGAGATCAAGAACGGCCACCTCGACAAGTTCTCGACCGACAACCTCATCGGCCTCTGCTACCGGGCCGGGCTCCGCGTCCCCGACTTCGACCTCGTCCCGGCGAGGTGACCCCCTGCCGGACCCGGCACGCCACGTCGGTGCCCGCGAGCCGCTCGCACGGCCGGTCGGGCGCGTCCTCGACGGAGTCTTGGAGGTGGGCTATGGGCGCGGGCGTCCGTCGGTATCGGCGCCTGGGGGCGGTCCGCCGGCGTATGGATCGGGGCCGTCACCGCACCCGGCGGACAGAGGGAGCAGAGCGAGCGTGTGATCGTGCCGGGGTAAGGGGGGGGCGGTCGTGGTGGTGTCGCCGCTACCGGCGTGGTGGAGTAGAGTCCGCCGGGGGGGCGTCGAAGATGGAGCCGGTGTTGTAATCCCGCCCGGTCATCCCTTCGGCGCTCCGGCGGGTTCGCTCGGCGACGAGGGCGCTATAGGCGAGCCCGAACGCCCGGCCCGACTGGGCCTCGTCGAGCCGCCCGTCGAGGTCGCGGCTACCCCCGCGCGCCTCGGGTACGTAGGCCTCGTACACGTCCGTGCAGGCGCCCCGTCGGCCGACGACGGCCCCTTCGAGAAGCGCTTCGAGACAGAGCGCGGCACCGTCGAGGTAGGTCTCGGACCTCCCCTCCCCCTCGGACAGCCAGTAGGCCGCGCCGTACTCGGGGAGGGGGGCGCACGGCTCGTCGGGGGCGTCATCGATGCAGGCGGCGAGGTGGGCGACCGACTCTGCCATCCCGTCGGCAGCAGGACCAGAGGGCGCCGTGTCGGTCTCCGATCCGCACCCGGCGGCGAGGAGGCCGACGAGGATCATGGCGAAGAGCGGCTGTCGAGTCCGAGAGATGGGGCGAGGAGTGCAAAGGGGAGCGGTGGAGCGCATGGGGCCGGTAATTCTGGGAGGGTCCCCGGCCGACGCATAGGCCGGGGACCTTTTCGGTAGATCGGGACGGCTAGAAGATCCCGGTCGTGTTGTAGTCCACTCCGCCCATGCCCGAAGAGTTCGCGGCGGCCTGCGCGGCGGCCCTCCGACCGACGTCGACCACGTAGGCCCGTCGGGCGGCGACCGCCGCCTGCGTCCGGGCCTCCTGGTCGATCTGGAGGAGCGCCGTCTGCCGGAGGAGCTGGGACTCCTGGGCCTGGTAGGCCTGGACGGTCCCCTGGACCTCGGCGATCCGTTGGGCCGTGTCGGCGCCCCGGATCTGGCGTTGGAACTCGGCCAGGTCCGCCTGCGCCGCCTGGATCTGGACGGCGTGCTCGCGGATCGAGCGGAGCGTCCCGAGGGCCGAGTCGAGCTCGTCGTCGAGCCAGGCGTCCGTCGTCGTCGCGGTGGCCGTGGGGTCGGCCCCCCGGTAGAACGAGTCGAAGTCGCTCACGAGCGAGGCCGAGGCGTACGCCACGTTCGAGCCGGAGACGAGCGTGGCGTCCACGGCCGAGACGAACCCGGTGACGTCGCGGAGGTTGTAGCGCGCGAGCCGCCGGAGGTTCTCCGTGAAGGCCCGGAGCTGGTCGCGGTTCGTGCGGAGCTGGTCGACGATCTTCCGACCGTTCCAGACGCTCTTGGCGATGTGAGCCGGGTCCACGACCGCCCACTGCGCCTTCGCCTCCTGAGCGGGCAGGGCGAACAGGAAGAGGAGGGCGAGCGGGGCGAGGGTCCTGGAGCGGACCCGTCGCGTGCTCGTCGGGGAAGGTCCGCCGCGTCCGGGGACGTGGCGGCGTGACCGGACCGCTGGGGGGCCGGAGAGAGAGTGCCTGAGCATGGTGCTTGGGCTGTGGGAGCGGGAGGCCCGACGCCCGACGGCGAGAGCCGGCCGGTCCCGTTGAGGGTTGGACCGCCGGGGTCATGGCCGCGTAGGGCCGACCGCCGACGGTGGAGAGACGTCGGCGTGCGTCGCCGACGCCCGGCCGACCAGACCCGGCCCGTGAGGGTGGGCGGCCGGACCGCTCGTTGCCCTCTCGTCGCGTCGGCCACCCGAGCCGCACGGCTCGGCCAGCGCGTCGGCGCGGCCGGAGAGGCCGGCGAGCCGAAGCCACGCCTGCGGCCACCGGGCGCCCTCGGTCTCGGCCAGCCGTGCGGCCTCCCGAACCGTCTCGTCGGCTGACCGGCCGGGGAGCGCGGTGAGGAAGGCGAGCTCGAGGTCCGAGAGGGCGAGGTCGAACATCCGCGCGCCCGACGGCGAGCGGACGTAGTAGTCCCGCTTCTTCCGCGCCCGCGCGAGCCGAGACACCTCGGCCCCGTTCAGCCCGAGCCACTGGTACAGCGCGGCCGTGTCGGGCTCTGTGGCGTCGGGGTTGGGCAGGAAGATCCGCGTCGGACAGCTCTCGATCAGGAGTTGGGCGCCCTCGACGCCGTCGCGGAACTGGGCCGGGCTGTGGGCCACGACGACGACGGCCGCGTTCCGCTTGCGGAGCGTGAGGAGCCACTGGCGGAGCCGGTCGGCAAAGCGGCCGTGCATGAGGGCGGCCCACGCCTCCTCGATGACGATGAGCGTAGGCGAGCCGTCGAGCGACTCCTCGACGCGGCGGAACAGGTAGGTCAGGGCCGGCACGAGGACGCGGTCCGACATCCCGACGAGGTGCGAGAGCTCGACGACCTGGTGCCGGACGGCCCCCTCTCCCCGACCGCGGCCGTCGGTGGCCGCCTGCACGTCCGCACGTGCAAACGAATCGCGGTCCGCGTCGAAGAGCGCGCCGTAGGCCCCCTCCAGCGTGTACGGCCGGACGAGCGCCCTCAGCCGCTCGGTCCCGAGGTTTACGAGGAGCGCGGTCAGCGTCCGGCCCTCCGGCGGGTTCTCCGCCAGCAGGCCGACGGCGTGCGTGAGCCGGCCCCGCTCCTCCGGCGTGAGCGCCTGGCCCTGGAGCTCGACGAGCGACTCGACCCAGTCGACGGCCCACGTCCGGACCTCGGGCCGGTCCACGTCGCGGAGCGGCTGCATCTCGACCGGGTTCCGGGCCGCCAGCGGCCCCGCGAGGTCGTAGTGCGCCGCGCCCATCGCGCGGCCCGAGACGTAGTGGCTGTAGCCGACGTCGAACGTCACCGTCCGGGCGCGCTCGTAGCGTCGCCACTGCGCGAGGAGGAGCCCGACGAGCACCGACTTCCCCGCGCCTGTGGCCCCGACGACGAGGGTGTGGCCGACGTCGCCCTCGTGGAGGCAGAGCCGGAACGGGGTCGAGCCGTCTGTCTTGGCCCACAGGAGCGGCGGGCTGTCCGGGGGGAACAGTTGGGAGGGGACGGCCTCGTGGCCCCCCCACGGTGCCGTGAGCGGCAGGACGTCGACGACGTTCTCCGTGGTCAAGAGCGGACGGCGGAGGTTGGGGTGGCCGTGGCCCGGGAGCGTTCCTAGGAAGGCGTCGACGGCGTTCACGTCCTCGACGCGCCCCGTGAACCCGAGGTCCCGGGCGACCTTCAGGAGCGCGGCGGCGCGGTCGTCGGCCTCGCGCCGTGTGTCGGCCATGACGACGGCGGAGACCGTGAGGTACCCGAACCGGACGTCGCCGCCCGAGTTGGCCGCGCGGGCGTTCCCGGCGTCGTGGACCATCTGGGTCGCGTTCCCGTCCTGGAAGGCGAGGTCCATCTCGGTCGTCTCGCGCTTCTGCTTCGAGGCCAGGTCCTTCACCCAGTCGCCCGCGCCCCGGCGCTTCTGGAACCACCCGAGCTGGGCCTTCCCGATGGCCTTTACGGCCGTCGCGGGCGAGAGCGGGAGGAACCGGACGCTCCAGCGGTACGGGAAGGGCAGGCGGAGGGCGGGGTCGGCGAGGCCGGGCCGGGTCGCGCTCGGGTAGCCCTGAACCGCCACGACGCGGACGTGCTTGGCGCCGACGCGAGGCTCGAACCCGCCGACGAACGGCTGGTCGCTCAGGGCGTGGTCGAGGTACGCCCCCCGGCCTGGCACGCCGACGGCGTCACCCAGCCCGGTCAGGCACTCGTGGAGGTGACAGAGGAGCGCGGCGCTCCCGAGCCGCTCGACGCGCATGGCCGACGAGAGCCGGTCGCGGACGCCGCGGAGGTCGCGCTCGAACTGACCTACGAGCCGGTCCCAGACCTCGGACGCGGACCCGTCCTCGCGGCCCCTCACGAGCCGCGTTTGGAGCTGGCTCGCGAGCCCCGCGGGCGGCGTGTAGGTCACGGTGAGGACGGCCTCGGTCTCGTAGTGCTCGCCGACGGAGGCGTACCGGGCGCGGCGGGCGCCGTCGATGGCCCGGCTCACGGGGTCCGGGAAGTGGCAGCGCTCGGGGGGCGCGTAGCCCGTCGCGTCGCGGCGGACGGCGTCGGCGTGGACCATCCACCCGTCGCCGAGCGCGGCGAGGGCGGCGTTCGCGTGGCCCGCCAGGTTCACGACCTCGGCGGCGGTCGAGGAGGCGAGGTCGCGGCCCCGGACGCGCCACGCGGCCAGGAACGAGCCGTCCTTCGTGAGGACGACCCCCTCCCCCACCAGGAACCCCCAACCGAGCAGGTCGGAGAGCCCGCGCGGGGCCGCCCGGTGCTCACGGAGGCGGCCGAGTCCGGCGGCGCCGAGGGCGCCCGCGGTGAGTCCAGCGGCGGCAGCGAGGAGGCTCATGGCGGAGTGGGCGGAGGGCTGTTGTTATCGGCTAGGGACCGACGGGGTCGGCTTCCGCGAGCCTGTCGAGGCGGGGGGGAGCGGGTCGTAGGCGTCGGCCTGCGTGAGCGTCCGCGCGGCGAACTGGGGGAGCAGCTCGTCCACGTCCGAGAGCTTGACCATGAGCGGGTGGACCCCGGCCACGACGGCGAGGACGACGAGTCCTGAGCCGACCGAGAGGCCCAGGAGGTACACGAGGCAGACGACGAGCGTGACCTCGAGGATGAGGAACGAGCGGTCGACGCCGGCGAACCGGGGGACGCGGACGAGCGACTGGTGGACCGGGCGCTCGGGGAGCCGCTCGGCGGCCTGGAGCCCGTCCGCGCGGTCGCGGCGGCGTGTCTGGGGGGACAACATGGGGGATCGGGTGGCGTGGACCCAGCGACCGGGCCGATGGAGCGCGCGTGTCGGCGCGTGGAGGTCCTCGACCGGCCCGGACGGGGCGGTCTAGAAGGAGGCCCCGGAGATCCCGAGCGTGGCCGCGAACGTCGTCGCGCCGATCGCGATGCCAAGCCCGAGGACGGCCTGGCCGATCCGCTTGGCGCCCTCCTCGTTCCGCGTGAAGGCCCAGATGATGCCGCCCATCGCGATGGCGATCACGGCCACGAGGCGGACCGTGTTGCCGGTGAGCGCGTCGGCGAGGGTCTGGAGCGGGCCGTCCCACGGCATGGCCGCGCCGCCGGAGGCCGAGGCCTCGGCGGCCATGAGGACGGTGAGCGCGAACAGGCCGAGGAGGCGGACCGGGACGCGGGCGAGGAACCGGGCAGCCCCGGACGTGGAGGGAGAGAGTGAGTTCATGGTGCTGCCCTTGAGGGCGGTGGGCGGAGTCGGTCCGCCGGTGAAGCCGGGCGTCCCCAGCGTGTGGGTTGGTCGGGCAGGGGCCGCCGTCGGCCCCGTGCCCGAGTGGGCGTCCCCGGTGTCAGATGGGGTGGAGCGCGTAGGCCCCGTCGCGGTACCCGTCCACCCGGACGAGCTCGCGGACACGTCGGCCCTCGTTCCCGCCCTCGATCACGACGACGACTCCGACGGCCTCGGCCACGAGCGCGCGCTGAGAGGGCACGCCCGCCCGCTGCGCCAGGCGGTCGAGGCGTCGGAGCGCGCCCTGGGCGTCGGTCGCGTGGACCGTCGCGCACCCGCCGGGGTGGCCCGTGGCCCAGGCGTCGAGGAGGTGGAGCGCGGCCCCGTCGCGGACCTCGCCGACGACGATCCGGTCCGGCGTGCAGCGGAGCGTGAACCGGACGAGGTCCGAGAGCGAGACGCCCTCGCCGGTGCCGGTCCCTGGCACCGTCCGAAGGGCGAGGTGGTCGTCGGCCCGGCATTGGAGCTCGGCCGTGTCCTCGAGGACGACGACCCGCTCTCGGGGGTACTGCTCGCTCATCTCTAGCAGGACCGCGTTGCACAGCGTCGTCTTGCCAGAGCCGGTCCCGCCGCAGACGAGGACGTTCTCGTGGTCGCGGACGGCGTCCTTGATCGCCTGGCACTGGGCGGACGTCATCGTCCCGTGCTCGACGTAGCTCGCGAGCGTGAACACGCGCCGGGCGGGCTTGCGGATGACGAAGCAGGCGCGGGGGACGAGCGGCGGGACGAACCCCTGGAGCCGGGCGCCCCCGAACGTCTCGGCCGGGAGCTCGGCCTGGACCGAGGGCGTCGTCGGACCGAGCGTGTCTCCCCGGTAGGCCGCGACGGTGCCCAGGAACTGCTCGACTTGGTCGCCGCGGACGGCGGCCCCGAGGCAGACCTTGCCGCGCGAGTGCGTGTCGGCTCGGAGCACGCCGTCGCCCGCGTTGACGTAGACCTCGGTGACGTCGTCGTCGGCGAACGTGGCGACCACCTCGGGGCCGAGGTACCGCTCCATGAGCCCACGGTAGCGGGACTCCTTCGAGAGGTCCTGGCCGGACGACGTTGCGGCGAGCGAGGTCATAGGAAGTCGGTCTGAGCGCCTTGCGGCAGAGTGCTCATCCCGGTAGGTGCCGGACCGCCTCCGATCCCGCCACCCTCCTCCGCAGTTTTTCGGACGTCCCCCTCCCCCCCTCCCCGCCTGACTGGTGGCGTCCACCATGGCCGACCTTCAAGTGCCTGGGCACTACAATAGTAAGTGCCCAGGCACTTAAATATGAGCCTCGGTTCTATTGGCCCTCCAGTGTCCCCAGCAGACGCTCGACGCGCTCGTACGCTCTGCCCCCCTCCGATCTCGTGCCCCACACGGCGGACTTCAGGACGACTACGGCCTCGTTCCCGCGCCCGTCGGCAACCAGGGCCTCGGCGTGCACAGAAGCGGCCGTCAAGAGAGCGTCGAAGTACGGTCCAAACAATGGCAAATGGTCGCGAGCGATCTGAAGACCGGCCTCGCTGAGTTCGAGCGCACGGGCGACGTCGCTGGACTCGAGCGCGATCTCGGCGAGAGCCGCTCGCGCCACCGCCGCGGTCCCCGGCCCCGCGTCCTCCGGCCTCATGGCGACCGCCCGCCGGAGCGGAACCGCAGCAGCGGCGTTGCTCCCCCACTGGTAGAGCGTTCGGCCTTGTTCCGTGAGCGCGTACGCGAGGATGGCCGGGTCTCCCGTGGCCTCCGCGTCAGCGACCACGTCAGAGAAGACGGCGGCGGCCTGCGGTCCCCTGTTCGCCGTGAGAACGGCGTCATGCGTCCGAGCACGAACGGACCGGCGGTCGCCCTCGCCGAACTGGTTTGACAAGACCCGAACGGCCCGGCCCGTGACCTCCAGCGCCTCGGAACGGGCACCCGCCCGCCGGAGGGCGAGGGCTTCGACGTGGAGCCCGAGGGCAACGCCTTCGGCCCAAGCCTCGGTCGTCTCCACGGGTCCGTTCGGCCGGCCGAGAGCACGGAGCGCCGCGGTCGCGCTCCGTGCTCGTTCGGCAGCCTCGTCGTGCTTGCCCTGTGCGGTGAGCGCCAGCGCAGCGACCGTCCCGGCTCGAGCCGCCAACAAGCCGAGGCCCACTGTGCTCTTCATGAGTGGGAACGCATCGGTAGTACTCCCGACCCCGGCAAGGCCTCCTCCCCCCCGTTCGGCCTCGGGGTCCAGGCCAAGCCGGTCGAACACGGCGCTCGCACGTCGCGATAGGTCGAGCGCCCCTTCTAGTTCCCCCGCGTACACGCTGTAGAGCGCGAGGTCGGTGTCGATGGACGCGGCAACTGCGCTGCCTTCGCCGTAACGAGAGACCGCCAGGGCGCGAGCCTCTACGGCGAGTTCGGTGGCTCGCCGGAGACCGTCCGAGGTCGGGGTCCCGGCGATCTCGCGCCCGGCGAACCCGGCCGCACACCGGGCTTGACCCCGGAGCGCTGCGATGACGGTGGGGTGGTCCGGGCCGCTCGCCGCGCGGAGGAGGACCGCTCGGCTGTAGAGACGGAGCGCCTCGTCGAGGTCTCCCCGCTCGGACAGCTGCTCGGCGAGCGTGAGGGAGAGGTCGGCGCCGACGGTCGGTTGGCTGACGCCGCCCTCGACGATCTCGGCGGCCCGGACGAGGAAGGCCCGCCCCGCGCGGGCCTCGGTGGGCGCCGACCGGATCACGTCCTCGACGACGAGCGCGAGTTGACCGGCGCTCGCCTCAGCGCCTCCGGTCGAGGCCCGCCAGCGCTGCTCGGCGGCGGCGAAGGCGAGCACCACAGCGAGCACGCAGGCCGACGCCGCGACGAGCCCTCCGCGGTGCCGGGCGGCGAACCACGCGGCGCGACGGGTGAAGCTGACACCGACCCCGGCGGGAGGACGCCCGTTCGACACCCGGCGCACGTCGACGTGAAGGGCGTCGGCCGAACCGTACCGCTGATCCGGGTCGGGGTCGATGGCCCGCTCGACGATGGCGTCGATGGCCCAGCGCCCCTGGCGGCTCAAGTCGAGCTCGACCACCCTCGAGGGTGGGGCGCATCCGTCGAGCGGCCGGCGGCCGGTCAGGAGCTCGTAGAGGAGGGTGCCGAGGGCGAACACGTCGGTCGCCGTCGTCGTCTCCGCGGCCCGCCCCGCTCCCGCAGGGAGGGCCTGCTCAGGGGCAGCGTAGGCCGGCGTCATCGGCCGGAACCCCGGCCCGGTCGTGTCCCCTCCCCTGCCCCACGAGGTCCCGAAATCGCGGTCGTCGAGGGGCTTCGCGACGCCGAAGTCGAGAAGGTGGACGCGGCACTCGCCGTCGGGCCCCCTCGATGCGACGACGTTCGACGGTTTGATGTCGCGGTGGACCACGAGGTTGGCGTGGGCGTGGCGGACGGCGTCGCAGAGGATCGCGAAGGCCCCGAGCCGCTCCGTCGGACTCAGCGAGTGCGCCCTGGCGAAGTCCGTGATCGGGGCGCCGCGCACGTACTCCATCGCGAAGAACGGCCGCCCGTCCTCCGTCGCTCCGGAGCCGAGGAGCTTGGGGATCGACTCGTGTCTGAGCGCCGCGAGCTGGCGCTGCTCCCTCGCGAACCTCGCGCGTGCGTTGGGGGCCGTCGAGGTCAGCACCTTGACGGCCGCTCGCTGACCCGTCCTCGGATCGTCGGCGAGGTACACGGCCCCCATCCCGCCCTCCCCCACTTTGCGCCGGACCACGTAGCATCCGGCCTGTGTTCCTATGAGGTCGCCGGACGTTCGGGGAGACGGGCGGGCAGCGAAATCGTCAGAAGAGCGAGCTTCGTTCGGGTCGAGTGCCTGGGCACTATGGTTTGAAAGTGCCTGGGCACTCACTTTATAGTCGCCCGCACCTTGTCCCCCTACCGATCGGTCCCCCGTCTGTCCCCAGTCGGCCGCCTCGAAGAGGTCCTCGACTCCCCGGCGAACGGGACCGGGCGGCATCCGTCCGATGGCCGAACGGCGCTCCTCCTCGGGGAGTGCGAACACATCGTCGAAGGACTGCTCTACGTCCTCCCAGTGCTCCGCGAGCCAAGAAGCCGCGTCGGTGGAGGAGCCGTCACCTCGTGAGACGGGGGGCGTCTCGTCGTCGTCGCTCATAGCCCTCGTCTAGGGATCGGGACGCCGTCTCCAACGCCCGAAACGGGGGCGGCGGGCCGCGTCGTTCAGTCGAGAGGGGTGTCCGGCCGGAGGAGGACCCCGAGGAGCCCGCGGGCCTTCGTCAAGTCCCGCTCGACCGTCCGGAGCGGGACCCGGAGCGTGGCCGACACTTGACCGACGGTGAGCCCGACCTCGAAGCGGAGCCGGACCACCTCCCGGAGCCGGGGCGACACTTGGCCCAGGCGGTCGAGGACCGCCCCGAGGTCGATGGCGCCGTGGACGACCGACTCAGGGTCGGCGTCTACGTCCGAGGGCAGACGCTCCTCCACGAGCGTCTCCCGGACGGCGGAGCCCCAACGCTTCTGCCGGTTCCGCGCGCGGGCTCGGGCGACGACCACGTGGTTCATCTCGCGGTAGACCCGGCCCATGTGGGCGTCGGGGTCGTCGCGGACCTCGTCGGGAAGCCGGAGGTACGCCTCGTGCGCCAGCCCGGTCGGCCCCACGGTGCACACGCGCTCCCGCCGGTGGACCCGGTCGGCGACCTCTCGGAGTCTCTGGTAGACGTCGGGGGCGGTCCGCTTACGGCCGTGGAGGAGGGGGACCCTCCGGGTAGCCGAGTCCTCGTCGCGCCTTGGGGTGTCGTGCTGCTGGGCCATCTGTAGGGGCGGGGCGGGCCGTATTCGCGTGGTTCAATTTGTAATACGCCGGTGCTCGGGTCAAGCCCGACAGAGCATTTCCTTCACCGATTGTGCACAGTGGACCGACGATGGCTCCTCCGCCCGAGGACGTACCGGCCGTGGAATCAGTCCTCTACGAGGAGCGCGCGGAGCCTGGATCTGATGTCGGAGACGGGTCCTACGTACCGCGAATCGATCGACGTTCGGACTCGGCTGGAGTGGAGCCAGTATTCGCCCGGACCGAGGACGTGCTCTCCCAGACGCGGGACGAGCGGACGGCCTGCGCGATCACGGAAGAGGGGGGCGCTGTTCGGGAGCCGAGTGCCGCTGACGGAGACGCCCGCGCTGTCTACGACGACCCGGTCTCCAGGGAGCCCCGCGATCTCCTTCCCGAGCGGGATGACCCCGCCGGGGCACGCCCCGTTCGGGAGGTAGTCGGCGACGGCTTCGGCGGCCTCTTGGTCGGGGCACGCCTCGACGAGGACGCCGGTCCGGGCGTCGGACGGGTCGAAGTCGGAGGCGAGGTAGAGCCCGCGGGGGAGGCTGTCGGTGTAGTTGAACCGGACGCCGACGGCGTGGGCCGCAATGGCGACGGCGAGGAGTACGGCCCCCAGCCCCAGCGACGCGCGCGCGACCGTCCCGAGCCGACCGCTCACGCCTCCCCGCCGAAGCCGAACGCCCGAAGCGCGTTCTCCACGATCTCGCTCATGTCCGAGCCGCGTGAGTCGTCGCCGCTCGCCCCGGCCACCTTCACCTCCTTGTGGATGGCGGGATCGATGTACGAGGTCATCTTCCGCTTCTCGCCTCCCTTGTGCAGGTAGAGCCCGTTTCCGAGGTAGTTGCCTCGGTTAGGCGTGGCCTTCTTTCCTTTCGAACTGGAGCCTTTGGTGCCGCCCTTCGAGGGCTTCTTGGCGGCAGCGCGCTTCGCTGGGGCCGGGGCGGGCTCGGTCGGCGTTGCCCGGCTGGCCGGGGGGGGCGAGCGGTCCGTCCGCTCCGGCGTCGTGGTCGGGCGGCGGGGCTGCGTGAGCATCCCCAGGAAGTCGATCTTGCGTTCGTCGTCAGCCATGATTCGGTGCTGCTGGAAATGGGGGAGGGGGCTACGCTGTGGCCTGGACCGGGAGGGCGAGGGAGCCGCGCTGGACGAGCGCGTCGAGTACCGCTCGGTAGTCCTCGGCGAGTCGGCCGTCCGGGCGGTACTCGACGGCCGTGAGCGCGCGGGCGTACGACCGGCTCGCGGCCGAGCTTGTGCGGACGGGGGGGAGGACGGCGCCCTCGGGGTACTCCCCGAACGCCTCGTGGAGCACGCCGAGGAACTCCGCCGTCTCCGAGTACCGGGCGTCGACGGCGCACGGGAGGTAGAGCACGCGGGGGACCTCGCCGAGCGCGCCCTCGACGGCGTCGACCATCCGGCGGAGCCGGACGACCCCGCGCATCGAGAGCGACGAGAGCGTGACGGGCGCCACGATGAGGTCGGCGCCCGCGACCGCGTTGAGGCTCAGCCGGCCGATGGCCGGGGGGCAGTCGACCACGCAGAGGTCGTAGCGGTCGGCCTTCCGGACGCCGCTGACGAGCGTCCCGACGGCCCAGAGGTCGCCGGTCTCGGCGATGGACTCCTCGAAGAGCGTGAGCCCCTCCGTCGCCGCCAGCACGTCGACGCGGCCCGAGCCCGGTCCGAGGGCGCCGGGCTCCCGGCCGGTCCGGACGACGTCGGCCCACCGGGCCTCGCCGGAGAGGACGTCGCTGAGCCCGGGGCTCGGGGGATCGCTCCCCAGGAACAGCTCGGTGGCCGACCCCTGCGAGTCGAGGTCGACGACGAGGACGGACGCCCCGCGCTCGGCCGCGACGGCGGCGATGGTGACGGCGGAGGTCGTCTTTCCGACGCCGCCCTTCTGGTTCGTGAACGCGATCGTCTTCATGGGGCCGGGGGGAGGGGAGTGCAAAGGTACTAGTGCTCAGGCACTTTTCAATAGTGCTCAGGCACTTTAACAAGTGCCTGAGCACTCACAGGAAGTCGTACAAGCGGGCCGTCAGGTCGAGACTGGATGCGGGGGCGGTCATCGAAGGGGGGAGGTGCCCGTGTAGGCCCCTGGCGTGCCCGCTGCTGCGAGCAAGTACGCCCCGAGTGTTTCCGGTCGGGCGGGGAGGGGGGCGCGGCGAGAGGGCCTGTAGAGCCTCGGACGCTGGGGCACGCAGGCCAGCGAAAGGCCAGGAGGAGAGGCGTCCGGTCTGCGTGGGAACGGGCGCACAGGGGGGAGCGCCGTTCCCACTCACCCTGACGAACTCATGACCCTCTTCGACCGACCAGAGCCCGACGTTCCCACAGCTCTCGGCGCGCCCCGCCCCGAACGGCTCGCCCGTCTCGTCGAGTCCGCGCTCGCTTCGTCCCGCTCGACAACGCCCGCTGACCTCTTCGCGCTGGCGGCCGACGCCTTCGGCGGGACGCTCTCCGAGGGCGCCTTCTCGCCCCGCGACGCCTACGACGCCGCCGAGTTCGGGCTCCACCTCCACCTGCTCCGGCTCAGGCTCCCGCTCGGGGACGACCCCGCCGCCGCGCTCGCTGAGGTCGAACGACTCTCGGGCCTCCTGCCGAGCCAGACGCGCCGGACGACGGCGCAGAACGACTACCAGCAGTTCTCGACGCCCGCCGCCTACGCCGCGCTGTGCGCGTGGGTGAGTGGAGTGGGGGAGGGGGACCGTGTGATCGAGCCCTCAGCTGGGACCGGCGCGCTCTGCGCGTTCGCACTCGCGGCGGGCGCCTCGGTTCATGCCAACGAACTGTGTGGTCGCAGGGCGGACCTCCTGGCATCGCTCCTCGCGGAGGCCGGTCAGGACCCGAGCCGGACCCTCACGCGCGAGAACGCCGACCACCTCGACGCCATCCTCCCCCCCGGGGTCAGAGCGGACGTGCTCCTGATGAATCCACCCTTCTCCCAGACGGCCGGGCGGCTCGGCCACCGCCGCGTCCCGACGGTCGGGACGGACCACGTGCTCCAGGCACTCCGGAGGCTCGACGAGGGCGGGCGGCTCGTGGCCGTCTTGAGCGCGGGCGTGCGGCGGGGGAAGCCGACGCACCGGGCGTTCTTCGGGGCCGTCGACCGAAACCCCTTCCGTCTCCGGGCCGACGTCGAGGTCGGCGAGGCCGTGTACCGGCCGTACGGGACCTCCGTGCGCACGCGGGTCCTCGTCGTAGACCGAGTCTCAGGCGGCGAGTCGAGCGGCCGGGGAGACCGGATCGAGGTCGCCGTGGAGACCTTGGCGGACGCGGCGGCGGCCTTGACTCCAGCCCGTCGCGCTGTCACCCTCCGAGTCGACTAGCCCGTGCCTGCCTTGCCCATCACGCGCCTCCCCCGGGTCCCAGCCCTCGCCCTCGCTCTCATCGGGCTCGCCGCGTGCGGGGAGTCGGGTCGTTCTCCAACCGCCAGCGGGCCGGACGCCGACCCGCCCGAGGCGGCTACGACCGGCGACGGGCTGCCCGCCGCGCTCCTCGGCACCTACGACGCCGACGCCGACGCCTGCGCGCAGGGGATGACCTCCGGCCGACTGACCGTCCGGACGGACACGCTCGACTTCTTCTACGGCTTCGCGGTCGTCGATGAGGTCTCGGCGCACGACGGGGGCTACCAGGTCGAGACGACGCTGTACCAGACGGAGGGGGCCGTCGAGGTCGTCCCGGAGCCGACCTCGTACCGGATCGAGCGGACGGCCGACGGGCTCCGCATCGAGTCGGCCTACGCGGGCGCGTCGGCGCTCGTCCGCTGTGCCGACGCGCAGACGGGTGTCGCCAGCGGGACGGCCGCGTCTCGTGCCGACGTCCAAGCGCGTACACCCAGACCGAGAACTGCGAGACGCTCCGCGAGGCGGAGGTCGAGGCCGGGACGACGGAGCAGCGGTGCCCCGGCTACGGCGGCGTCGCGCTCTTCGTCTCCGAAGGCGACCTCCGCACCGACGTCGACGCGGGCGTCCCGAACGGCTCGTGGGACACGCCCGCTGGGTTCAAGTCGGTCGGAAGACGGTCGAGTGGCGTCTCCGCGACGGGCGGCCATTCCCCGCCATCGTCCGGTACGAGGTCGAGGGGACGGGCGGGACGGCGGCCGAGCGCCGGTCGGACCTCGCCGTCGTCACGGTGGGGCGCGAGGGGGCACCGGGCTGCCTCGTGGGCTACGTGCCCGCCGACGCCCAGCCGGACCAGAACGCGGCGGCCCGTCGGCTCGCCGACCGCGACGCCGAGGGGTTACGATTGCGACGCCGACAGGGGCTGGCGACGCGTCCTGGAACCTCGTGCCGTGCGCGAGGGCGTACCCGGGCCGCTAGGGGTGGTCTACGGCGTTCCACTCCCGCCCCGCGTCCCGCACCAGCCCGAGCAGGCACCGCCGCCTGGCCCCCTCCGCCTCGGCCGCTTGGCGGAACGCCTCGTCCTCCACGGTCGGCACGCCCGCCGCCGCCAGCGGCGCGAGCGACGGGGCCTCGGGCGCGCCGTCCGCCTCGTCCACGAACGACGCGCTCAGCGTGTCGAGGTAGTCGCCCAGCACGCGCCGGAGCGGCTCGACCTCGGCGGGCGCCATCCGGGCCGCGGGCGTCACGCCCTCCGCCAGCAGCAGGAGCGCCTCGTCGAGCACGGCCAGCATCACCGGCGCCGACGTCCGCCGCTCGCGGCTCCCGAAAAAGTGGAGGGCCGGGTACGCCTCGTGTCGCCGCCCGTGCGCCTCCACCATCGGCGTGAGGTTCGCGAGGTGCTGGCCCAGCCCGTCGAAGCCGGACCCCGTCCACGCCCGCGCGACGACCTCGTGCGGCGTCGCGCCCAGCCCGTCCACGACGCCCGCGAGCTGGCGCGCGCCCGTGACGGCCCCGACCACCTGGAGCACGTAGGTCACGACGAGCGTGACGACGGCGAAGCCGTTGAGCGCGACGGCGCTCGCGATGACGCCCCAGCCGCCGGAACCGGGCGCCCAGAGCGCCCCGAGCCCGAGCGTCCAGAGGTACGTCCCGACGGCGTAGGCGCGCGAGAGCGCGTCGGCGGGCGCGTTCGTCTTCGGGTCCACGACAGAGGCGGGGTCGGCCGAGAACACGAGCCACCACCCGAGCCACAGCGCGCCCGTCCACCACAGGAACGCGGCGACGAGCGTGGCCGGACCCGTCCACCCCGGCGCGCGTCCGCCTCCGAGCGCCTTCGCCAGCGCGTAGACGCCGCGCCCGACCCGGCCCGCGACCGGCCCGGCCCCGCGCGGGGCCACCGTCGTCCAGAGCGCGTCGACGAGCGCGAACGCGACGAGCGCCCCGCCTCCGACGGCGACCAGAGCCCCGGTCACGAGAGGTGCCCGACGAGCATCCCGTAGCGCATGGCGCCGTCGGCGTAGGCCCGCTGCATGGCCGGGAACGCCCCGACGAACCGCCGGGCACGCCCGTCGCTCACCGCGAGAATCGCGCGGACCTCGGGACGCCGAGCGATCGCGGCGCAGAGGTCCCACGTCCGGGCCACGCGCGGCGTGAGGTCCCACGTCCGGAGGTCTCCGAATCCGGCCGCCCGCATCCACCCCTCGTACTCTGCCGCCGTCGCGAGCGAGGGGCACAGCATCCCCTCGCACACCGACGCCACGAGCGCCTCGCCCTCGGCGTCGAGGCCGCCCCCGCTAGCGGCTCCCTCGGCGGTCCCGTCGGCGACCCCGCCGTCGCCCCGGAGCCAGGCGCAGAGCGCGAGGGCCCCACCGGGGCGGAGCCGCCGCGCGGCGGCCTCGACGAAGGTGGCCTTGTCCTCGAGGTGCTCGGTGCACTCGACCGTCCATACGACGTCGTAGTCGGTGCCCAGCGCGTCGAGGTCACGGGCGTCGTGGACCTGGAACCGGACCCGGTCGCCGACCCCCTCCGCCTGGGCTCCCGACGTCGCCATGTCCACCTGGACGGGGCTCAGCGTGATCCCGTCGACGCGGCACTCCAGGTGGGCGGCGAGCCACCGGGCCGACCCGCCCACGCCGCACCCCACGTCGAGCACGCGGGCGCCCTCCGGCACGCCAGCCCGCTCCGCCAGCAGGGCCACGAGCCGCTCCTGGGCCGTCCGGGCCGGTACGTCCTCGCCCTCCTCCCAGTACCCGTGGTGGATGTGGTCGCCCCAGAAGGTCCGGTAGAAGACGGAGATCCGGTCGTAGTGGTCGCGGACGGCGTCGGCGGGGTCGGGAGGGGGCATGGGCGGTGGGGCCGGTCGGCCGTGGTTAGTGGAGCGGCCCCGGCGAGGGCACGTAGCGGTTCACGATGGCGTCGGCCGCCCGGTAGGCCAGCGCGCCGACCGTCCCCGTCGGGTTGTAGCCCGCGTTCTGGGGGAAGACGCCCGCGCCCATCACGAACACGTTGTCGACGCCCCACACCTGCAGGTCCGGGTTGACCACGCTCGTCTCGGGGTCGGTCCCCATGACGGTGCCGCCCGTGTTGTGCGTCGTCTGGTAGGGCACGATGCTGTAGTGGTCCGAGAGCCGGCTCACCTTGACGTGCGTTGGGTCCATGGCGCGGGCGATCTCGGCCGCCCGGTCGGTGAGGTACTCCGTCATCCGGCGCTCATTCCCGCCCCAGTCGAACGTCATCCGCAAGAGCGGCTGCCCATAGGCGTCGCGGTACGTCGGGTCGAGGTCGAGATAATTGCCGCGGTAGCTCATCACCGCCCCCTGGCTCACGATCGTCGCCGCCCGGTTGAAGTACTTCGCGACGGCCCGCTTCCACTCCGGCCCCCACGACGGCGTCCCGTCCGGGATCGGGTGCGTGTTGATCGGCCGGTGGCCGGTGATGTAGAGGCCCAGCGAGGCGCCGTCGACGAACCCCAGGCCGGTGTGGTCGAAGTTGTCGCCGTTGAAGTCGTCCACGACCGTCCCCATCGCGCCCGCGCCGGCGAACGTGTTGAGGTCCTTGTCGTCGAAAAAGACCGTCGCGCTCGTGACCGCCTGGTAGGCGTAGTTCCGGCCGACGGTGCCCCGGCCGGTCGCCGGGTCGTAGGTCTCGCCGATCCCCGAGAGCATCATCAGCCGCGCGTTGTGGAGCCCGTACGCCGTCAGGAGCACCATCTCGGCCGGCTGCTCGACCTCGCGGCCCTGAGCGTCCACGTAGAGCACGCCCGTCGCGCGCGTCCCGTCCGGGCTCATGAGCACGCGCGTCACGTGGGCGCCCGTCCTCAGCTCGAAGTTGCCCGTCTTCAGGGCCGCTGGGATGACGGTCGCCTGCGGGCTCGCCTTGGCGTAGATCTCGCACCCGAACCGCTCGCAGTACCCGCAGTAGTGGCACGCGCCGAGCTGCATCCCGTCGGGGTTCGTGTACTCCGTCGTCGAGTTGGCCGACGGCCCGGGGAACGGGTGCAGTCCCATCCCTTCGGCCGCCTCCTTGTACAGGTGCTGCGCGTAGCTCGTCTTCATCGGCGGGTTCGGGTACGGCCCGCGCGGCCCCTCGAAGGGGTTGCCGCCCGGCTGGACCGCGCCGCCCAGGTTGCCCGCCACGCCGCCGACGCCGCACGTCCGCTCGAACCGGTCGTAGAACGGCGCGAGCTCGTCGTAGGTCACGCCCCAGTCCTGGATCGTGTTGTCCCGGGGCAGGATGCCCTCGCCGTAGCGCGCGACGGCCCGGCTCCGCGCCTCGAACGTGTACGGCAGGAACCGCCACGTCTGCCCGTTCCAGTGCACGCCCGCGCCGCCCAGCCCCTCGCCGAGCAGGAACGAGCCCAGCGTCCGCATCGGGAGCGCCCGCTGGCTCCGGTTGTTCCGGAACGTCAGCGTCTCGCGCGAGAGGTCCTGCATGAGCTCGTAGCGGACCGCGTACCGCAGCTCGTCGTGGACGTGGGGCGGCTGGAAGTCGGGCTTCGTCGCGCGGTAGCCGCCGCGCTCCAGGCCGACGACCGTGAGGCCCGCCTCGGCGAGCTGGTGGGCCAGGATGCCGCCCGTCCAGCCGACGCCGACAGTGACGGCGTCGACGGGGGGGAGTCGGTGGGCCATGAGAGGGGAGGTCTGAAGTGTGAAAGAGGGGGGCGACGGTCAGTGGCCGCCGTCGTGGGAGTGGCCGTCGTCCGAGCCGCCGTGGCCATCGCCATCGTCCCCGTGACCGTCGCCGCGGGGCTGGGGCGTGACCGTCGCCATCCCCTTCGGCCCGCCGCCGTGGTCGTGCCCGTGGCCCATGCTCACCTCGCCCTGCTGCACCTGGGCCAGGCTCGTCGGGCCGGGCGCGTGGTCGACGCCGTAGTCCTCGATGATGCCCTCGTACTCGCCCACGACACCGGGGAAGCCGATCATTTTCCAAGCCGCCATGTCGGCGTTGCCGCCGTAGGCCGGGTCGGCGAAGTAGCCCTCGATGGTGTTCGCGTGGAGCAGCTCCCAGAACCGCGCCAGCACGGCGTCGGGCACGCCGGCGAGGTGGACGTCCCCGGCTTCGAGGTCGCGGAGGAACTCGTCCTGGAGCACGGGGCCGATCTCGGCGAACGGGAGGCCGGTCCGCCGGACCCAGTAGTCGTCGATCTCGCGCATCGAGAGGCGGTACACCTCGCGCGGCGTCAGCCGGAGCTGGTAGCCCTGCTCGGGCGTGCCGTCGGCCCACGGCCCCTGGCCGTAGTTCTTGGCGAACGCCCCGTAGGCCCCGTCGAGCTGGCCGTCGATGAAGTAGGCCACGCCGGCCTCCTTCGCGCCCGGCCCGAGCTCGTCGGCCGGGATGAGCCGCGCGACCGCGGCCTCGACGAAGGCGGCCTCGGGCTCGGTCAGGAACACGTAGGCCTGGTCCTCGCCGAGCGCGCCGCCCCGCGCACGGCGCTTGGGCCGGGGCGCGGCCTCGGCGGGCACGACCGCCACGGCGGCCCCGGCGCCGAGCACGCCCATGGACTTGAGGAACGAACGGCGAGAGTCGGGTCTAGGCATCGGAGGCGGAGGAAAGAGGGGAGGGGGACTCGGTGACCTCGACCGTCGCCAGCGCGCCGTCGTCGGGCTCGCGGCGGACGCGGAGCCACACGCCCGCCTCGCGGTCCGAGCGGCGGAGCGCGTCGAGCACGGGGGCCGTGGCCTTGGGGTCCAAGAGCGTCACCCGGCCGTCAGCGTCGACGAGCGCGTAGCCGCTCTCGAGGCAGTGGCCCATCTGAGAGCACGCCGTCGTGTGCGCGCGGGCGCGCTCGGCGTACTCGTCGCGCGGGTACTTCCGGAGGCAGGCGATGTCGAGGACCCAGCCCTCGGCGGTTTCGGGATGCATGGGACTAGAGGTTCGGGGCGAGGGGGATGACGACGCCGCCGATGACGGACCACGGGCTCGCGTCGTCGAGGTAGAGCCGGCCGCCGCGGCGGACCTCGTCGCCCGCGTCCGGGAGACCCGTCAGGTAGTCCAGCAGGACGTACACGCCGACGTCGCGGAGGAAGGAGGCCCCCGGCCGCCCCTCCGGCAGGCCCGCGAGCGGGTAGCCCGTCGCGGCGAGCTCGAGGTTGAACCGCTGGACGTAGGTGCCGTCGTCGTCGGGCCGGGCGGCCGGGCCGAACTGGTCGACCACGCCGAGGCCCACGGCGGCCCAGCCGCCGAGCTGTGCCCGCTCCACGAGCGCGAGGTCGAGGGAGACCTCGACCAGCGGGGCGTTCGCAGCCACGGCGCCCTCGCCGAGCGACTCCGCGCTGTACCCCGTGAACGGGTTCGAGTCGGTGTCGGCGAACGGCGTCCAGAGAACCTGGAGCCCGAGCGACGTCCGGGGCAGCCGCGTCGGCACGGCGACGGTGGCGACCAGGAGCACCTGGGCGTCGGGGTCCAGCTCGCGGACCTCGCCCGTCGCGAGGTCGCGCACGCGAGGCCCGCCGAAGGCGTTGCCCGCCGCCACGCTCGGCTCGAACGTGACCGAGGGCGTGCAGAGCAGCCCGCCGCACCCGTCGTCTTGGGCGGCGGATTGGGGGGAGAGCGCCAGGGCGGCGAGCAGCAGGGCCGCCACGGACCCCCGCCAGCGGGCGGCAAGAGGGGGGGCGAGCGCGGCGCTCGCGCGAGGGGCAGCGTGTAGACGGGCACACATCGGGGCGGACGTCAGGCGAGGGGGCGGCGCGGGACCGTCGTCCGCTCCGGGACGGCCTCGTCGCCCAAGAACTCACGGTTCCGCATCACGGTCGAGAGCGTGCTCAGCGCCAGGAACCCGAACCCGACCTTCGCGACGACGTCGAGGACCGTGAACAGCCCGGCCTCCCAGGCGTCGCCGACCACGTCGAGCCCCTCGGGGCTGAGGATCCAGACGAGCGGGTACATCGTCCACAGGAACACGTGGACGCCCACCAGCCGCCGGAACGCGCCCGCCGACTGGGGGTGGGCCGCGACGGCGCTCCGCCGGTACGGCCCGAGGAGCATGTAGGCGATGGCGAGGTAGGCCCCGCACGAGACGAGGTACCACGTGATGGCCGTCGCGTCCTCGGGGAGCACGGTCGCGATGAACCCGGTCCCGATCATGAAGGCGTTGGCCCCGATGAGCTGGGCCGCCAGCACGTTCCGGCTCGACGCGACGAGCGTGAGGTCGAGGAGCAGCAGCGGCGTCGTCAGGAACCACGTCGCGTAGCGGACCCACGTCGTCCGCGTCCCGTCGGCCGAGACGTAGGCGCCGTACCCCATCGCCATCGTGAGGTAGAGGGCGAAGGCGACCAGGCAGATGAAGAAGTTCAGCGTGTAGAGGATCTCGCGGGGCCGGTGATCGGCCTTCGCCGCGCCGACCCCGAAGAGCACGGAGCCGAGCGCCATCGCCGCCGTGCCGATCCAGTACCAAGTCGTCGCAGTCATGGGGGAGTGGAGAGGGGAGGCCCATAGCTACTGAGCCCATTCCTGTCGCGTCTCGTCCTCAACCTGAAAATGCGCTCAGGTTGACTTGGATCATGGTTTTCCCGAGCGCGGGTCCTGGGCGGCGTCCCCGGCGGCGTCCCCGGCGGCGTCCCCGGCGGCGTCCCCGGCGGCCCGTTAGCGACCCGTCAGTGGCCTGGCCCGCGCGCTCCATCCCCAGCCCTCACGATGCGCCCCCCCCTCCGGGCGCCCGACGCCGCGCGCCCGGGCTCCCGCGCGGGACGCACCGGCTCGCCGGTGGGCGGTCGGGGCGAGACGGGCCAGCGCCGGTCAGTCCGACCCGTGCAGGCAGGGGAGGAGGACCCAGAACGTCGCGCCAAGGCCGGGGCCCGGGCTCGCGCACCCGACCTCCCCGCTGTACCCCTCGACGATGGCCTTGACGATGGCGAGGCCGAGCCCGCTCCCCGGCTCGGCCTGGACCTCCGGCGTGTCGGCCCGGAAGAACCGGTCGAACAGCCGCTCGCACGTCGCCTCGTCGAACCCGGCGCCCGTGTCCTCGACCTCCAGCCGCGCCGACCCGTCGACGTGCCCCAGCCGGACCGAGACCCGCCCGCCCGGGGGCGTGTACTTCACCGCGTTCCCCACCAGGTTGTCGACGACCTCGGCGAGCGGCCCGGCCTCGGCCGCGAGCCGGACGTCGGGTTCGGCCGACACGTCGAGCGCGAGCCCGCGCGCGGCGGCCTCGGGCCGGAGCCGCCCGGCACGCTGGCGGACGAGCGCGCCGAGGTCGAGCCGGGCGTCGGGCGTCTTCTCGAGCGACTCGGCCCGGGCGAGGTGGAGGAGGCCCTGGACCGTCCCCGTCATCTCGGCCACGTCCTCGACGACCCGGCCCAGCGTCTCGCGGTAGGCCTCGGGCTCGCGCTCTCGGCGGAGCGCGACCTCGGCCTCGCTCCGGAGCGTCGCGAGCGGCGTCAGGAGCTCGTGGGCCGCGTTCGCGGTGAACCGCCGTTCCCTCGCGACCGACGCTTCGAGGCGGGCGAGGAGCCCGTTGAACGTCTCGGCCAGGTCCGTCAGCTCGTCGCGCGTCTCGAAGTCTGACGGGAGCCGCCCGCCGAGTCGGCCGCCGTCGGCCGCGAGCCGCCCGGCCGCGTCAGTCAGCACGGCGACCGGGCGGAGCGCCCGACGCGCGAGCCACCACCCGGCCCCCAGCGCGAACAACACGCCGAGCGCCACGCCGAGCGCCAGCGTCCGGCCGAGGTCGCGGAGCTCGCGGTGCCGGCTCCACTCGACGCCCGAGACCTCGACGTAGCCCGCGAGCGCGCCGGACGGCGCCCGGAGCGGCTCGACGAGCGACCGGAGCGGCTCGCCCGCCCACTCCCGGCTCGCCCGGAGCGCGTCGCCGCCCTCGGGGAGCGCGACGCCGAGTGGGGGCCGCCCGCGCACGTTCTGGGAGGCGAAGGCCACGTCGCCGTCGGGCGTCAGCACGCGGACGAACGTCGCGTTCGGCCCGTCTAGCCGCGTCGCGACGGCCGCCGTCGAGGCGAGCGCGCCCGCGTCGACGCCGCCCTCGCCGACGGCCAGGAGGGGGACGACGGCCTCGAGTTCGTGGTCGAGGTGCCGGTCGAACGAGCGGTGCGCGGCGGCGTGGAACCCGACGTAGCAGAACACGGCGAACGCGCTGAGCAGCAGGAGCAGCGTGAGCGCGTACCACAGCGCGAGCCGGGCCGAGATCGGGAGGGGGGGGAGCGGGCTCATGGGGGACGAACGCTCGTCGGCGCTCACTCCGCGCCCGGGGCGCCGTCGGCGGGGGCGAGCCGGTAGCCCACGCCCCGGATCGTCTCGATCGACGGAGCGCCCGAGGCCCCCGACTCCCTCTCGGCGTCGGCGAGCCGCTGGCGGAGCCCGCTGACCGTCACGTCGAGCGCGTTGTCGGTCACGAAGAGCGGGTCGCCCCAGACCCGCTCCGCGAGGACCGTCCGCGAGAGGGCCGCGTCGGCGCTCCGCATGAGGACCTCGAGCATGGCGTGCTCCTTGGGGCGGAGGTTGAGGACGGCCTCGCGGAGCGGCCCGGCCATCGTCACCCTCCGTCGCTCGCCGTCGAGCACGAGGGGGCCGACGGCGACGGTCCGTTTCTGGTCCGAGAGCGGGGGCCGCCGGAGGAGCGCACGGAGCCGGGCCACGAGCTCCTCGAAGGCGAACGGCTTGGGGAGGTAGTCGTCGGCGCCGGCGTCGAGCCCGGCCACGCGGTGCTCCACGTCCGAGAGCGCCGTCAGCATCAGGACCGGCTGGTCCTTGCCCGCGGCCCGGACCCGCTCGACGATCGTCTTGCCGTCGCCTCGGGGGAGCCGCCAGTCGACGACGAACGCGTCGTAGGCGTTCTCCAGGGCGAGCCGCTCGCCGACCTCGGCGTCGCCGGCCACGTCGACGCGGTACCCCTCCTCCTCGAGCCCGCGGCGGACGGAGTCGGCGAGGCGCGCCTCGTCTTCGATGAGGAGGACCCACATGGGGGCGTCGGGGGAGGGGAACGGGTCAGGCACGGGATACTCACGGATCGCGGTGGGGGCGGGCACCTTAACGCCTTTTCAGGTCCCGCTCAGCCCTACCTCAGCCGGCGCCCCGTTTCATGGGCACGCCACCACTCTGCCCCCATGGCCATCGCCGTCGCGCTCTACTTCGCCGCCCTCGTCGCCGCCATCGCCGCCGTCGGGCGTGCGCTCGCGCCGCCCGCCGTCCGGGTCCTCGACGCCACCCTCCGCCTCCCCCGCTGATGCTTCCCGACTGGCTCCCCAACGTCCACCCGCTCGTCGTCCACTTCCCCATCGCGCTCCTCGTCGTGGCTGCGCTTGTGGACGCGGTCGCCCTCGTCGTCCGGCGGACGTACCCGTGGGTCCGGGCCTCGGCCGTCGGGCTCTACGCGCTCGGCGCGCTCGGGGCCGCGGCCGGGTTCCTCACTGGCCGCGACGCCTCGGACGAGGTCGACCTCCCGGCCCAGGCGCTCACCACGCTCAACGCCCACGCCGACTGGGCCCTCTACCTCGTGTGGTTCGCCGGGCTCTACGCCGCCGTCCGCGTCGCGGCCCTGTGGCTCGACGGGCGGGGCCGGGAGCCGGGTCGGCTCGCCGTCCACGCCCCGCTGGCGGCGCTCGGGCTCGTCGGGCTGTTCCTCGTCCAGCAGACGGCCGAGCGCGGCGGGCAGATGGTGTACCAGTACGGCGTGGCCGTGGCGGCCGCCCAAGCCGACGCTCCCGGCGGGGGCGGGATGGGCGACCACTCGGGCATGGTCATGGACGACTCGGTAGCGGACAGCCCGGGCGCCGACGCCCCAGCGGGCCTCCCCGCCCTCGACGTCCTCTCCGGCGCCCCGCCCGACGGGGCCACGCTCACGGCCGCGCCGGGCCGCCCGGCGTTCGTGGCGACCGGCGGCCCCGTCGGGGACGTGGTGGCCGAGGCCACGCTCGACCTCTCCGGGTTCACGGGCACGGCCATGCTCGTCCACCACGTCCGCGACGCCCGGAACTACGACTTCCTCGCGCTCGACAAGCCCGCCTCCGGCGAGGTCATGCTCCGCCAGGGGCGCGTCGAAGACGGCCGCGAGACGACCATGGACGAGGGGGCGGCCCCGCTCGACGGCCCGGCCGAGCTCAAGGCGTACGCCGTGGGCACCCACTTCCGGGGCTACCTCGGCGGCGAGCAGCTCACGCACCCCCACGGCCCGGCCGCCCCGCCCGGCCGCGTCGGGCTCCGTCTCGACGGCGCGGGCACGGCCCGCGTCCTCGCGCTCTCGGCGACCCCCGTCGAGTAGCGCCCCCCTACACCCCTACACCCCGCGGCGCCCCGCCGCCCACGTCCATGCGCGTCTCCCTGCTCCTCGCTCTCCCCCTCGCCCTCGCCGCGTGTGCCTCCGAGGACCCCCCCGCCGTCCCCGACGCGCCCCCGGGGGCCGCCGTTGAGGACGAGCTCTCCGTCGACGACGATCTCTCCGCCGAGGACGGCGCCTTGGAGGACGGCTCCCTCGACCCCGGCGACCCGCTCGGGGTCCCCCAGGTTGAGCCGGCCCGGCCCGCCCCAGCCCCGCCGGTGCCGCCGAGCGAGCGCCCGGAGGCCGCCGAGGACCACCCCGAGGGCGAGCACACGATGGAGGACGGCATGATGATGGACGGGGACCACACAATGGACGGCGAGGCCCCCATGGACCACGGCCAGATGGACCATGACCAGATGGACCACGACCAGTGACGGGGGGGGCGCGGCGTCGCTTCGCGCCCTCTTCGCGTGCGGCCTTAGCGTCTTTTAAGGTGTGGGGCCGCACTTCCGCACGCACGCCCCGTTAGAGACCCACGACCCACGCCCCATCCTAATGGACCGCCGACTCTTTATCCGCAACGCCTCCGCCCTCGGCGCCCTCGCGGGCCTGAGCGCGATGACCCCGGCCTGGGCGCGCTCGGCGCTCACCCTCGGCCCCGCCCGCGTCGAGGGCTTGGCGCCCACGGTCCGGCGCCCCGGCCTCGTCGAGTACGACCTGACGATCGACCGGACCCCCCTCTTGTTCGGCGGCGAGCGCGGGACGGCCGTCACCATCAACGGCGGCGTGCCGGGCCCGCTCCTCCGGTTCACCGAGGGCGACGAGGCCGTCATCCGCGTCCACAACCGTCTCGACGAGATGACGTCGGTCCACTGGCACGGGCTCATCCTCCCCAACGACCAGGACGGCGTCCCCCACGTCAACTTCCCCGGCATCGCGGCACGGTCGACGTTCGAGTACCGGTACCCCATCCGCCAGTACGGGACCTACTGGTACCACAGCCACTCCGCCTTCCAGGAGCAGCTCGGCCACTACGGCGCGCTGGTGATCGACCCGGCCGGGCCGGAGCCGTACGCCTTCGACCGCGAGCTGATCGTGGTCTTGTCGGACTGGACGTTCGAGGACCCCCACGACGTGCTCGACAACCTCAAGAACCGGGCGAACTACTACAACTACCAGCGGAACACGCTCGGCGACGTCCTGAGCGGCGACGTCAGCCCGTCGAGCTACCTCGCGTGGGAGCGGATGCGGATGGACCCGACCGACATCTCCGACATCACCGGCGCGACGTACACCTTCCTGATGAACGGGCAGGCCCCCGACCCGGGCTGGAGCGGGCTGTTCCGCCCCGGCGAGCGCGTTCGGCTCCGGTTCGTCAACGCGAGCGCGCTGACGTTCTACGACGTCCGCATCCCCGGCCTCCCCATGACCGTCGTCCAGGTCAACGGCCAGCACGTCCAGCCCGTCGAGACCGACGAGATCCGGATGGGGATCGCCGAGACCTACGACGTCGTCGTCGAGCCCGGCGACCGGGCCTACACCGTCTTCGCCGAGGCCATGGACCGCTCCGGCTACGCGCGCGGCACGCTGGCGCCGCGCGTCGGCATGACGGCGCCCGTCCCCGAGCGCCGCGAGCGCCCGTCGCTCACCATGATGGACATGGGGATGGACCACGGCGCGATGGGCGGCATGGACGGAATGGACCACGGCAGCATGGACATGTCCGGCGGCGCGGCCTCGGGCGGCGCGATGGCCGGGATGGACCACGGCGCGATGGACATGCCAGCCTCCGACGCCTCGATGGAAGGCATGGACCACTCCGGCATGGCGATGGGCGCCGCCAGCGGCGAGATGGCGATGCCCGGCGTCGACCGCACCGGCCTCCGCCCGCCAGGCACGATCCCGGAGCCCACGATGCACGGGCCCGACGATCACGGCAAGGCCAACGCGATGGCGCCCATGCAGACGCGCTCGCGCCTCCACGAGCCCGGCGTCGGGCTGGGCGACGACGGCCGCCGCGTGCTCGTCTACACCGACCTCAAGGCGCTCCACCCCGAGCCCCGCCGGGCGCCCGACCGCGAGATCGAGCTCCACCTCACCGGCAACATGGAGCGCTACATGTGGGGGATCAACGGGAAGACCTACGCCGAGGAGCCGCTCATCCCGATGACCCTCGGCGAGCGCTTGCGGCTCACCATGGTCAACGACACCATGATGAACCACCCGATGCACCTCCACGGCATGTGGATGGAGCTCGAGAACGGGCAGGGCGACTACATCCCGCGCGTCCACACCATCGTCGTCAAGCCCGCCGAGCGGGTCTCGCTCTTGGTCGAGGTCGACGCGCTCGGGCCGTGGGCCTTCCACTGCCACATCCTCTACCACATGGACCTCGGGATGTTCAGGGTGGCCATGGTCCAGCGCCCCGGCGAGACGCTCCCGCCCGAGCTCGCCGCCTCGTACGTGCCCCAGGGCTGACCGACCCGGGCGGCCCCACCTCCGGCCGCCCGACGCCGCCCCCCGACCCTCCGAGCGACGGGGAGGGGGGCGGCCCCTTCTGCTCCCGATCGACCCTCTCCGATGCTCCGAACCGTCCCCCTCGTTCTCGTCGCCGTCCTACTGACGCTCGCCGCCGGCGCCCCGGCCTCGGCCCAGGACGCCCCGCCGTTCCCGGAGTACCCCGACTTCCGGCCCGGCGCCGTCGCCGCGGCCGACCAGAACCTCTACTCCCTCGCGCTCCTCGACCTCTTCGAGGCCGCCCCGGCCGCCTCCGGCGTGCCCGCCCGCGTCGAGGGCCTGTACCGGATCGGGACGGACTACACCCGGCTCTACATCAAGGGCGAGGGCGAGGGGCTCATCGCCGACGCCGAGGGGGAGGTCGAGGGCCAGGCGCTCTACAGCCGCCTCATCACGTCGTACTTCGAGGCCCAGGCGGGCCTCCGGCTCGACACCGAGTTCGGCGACGGCGACGTCCGCGCCCGGCCCCACCTCGTCGTCGGGCTCGAGGGGCTCGCGCCCTACTTCTTCGAGGTCGAGCCCGCCGTGTTCCTCTCGGCCGCGGGCGATCTCTCGGCCCGGTTCGTCGGGTCCTACGACCTCCTGCTCACACAGCGGCTCGTGGCCCAGCCCCGGCTGGAGGTGAACGCGGCGCTCCAGGAGGTGGCCGACTGGGGCGTCGGGTCGGGCCTCAACGACACCGAGGTCGGCCTCCGTCTCCGCTACGAGGTCCGCCGCGAGGTGGCCCCGTACGTCGGCGTGAACTGGACCCAGCGCTACGGGGCCGCCGCCGACTTCGCCCGCGCCGAGGGCGGCTCGGCCTCCGAGGCCAACGTCGTCTTCGGCATCCGCCTCTGGCGCTAGCCCATGACCCGCCAACACCTCCTCGCAGCCTGGGGCCTCACCACGACCGTCGGGTGGCTCGCGACGGCCGCGCTCGGCGCCGCCGACCGGGGCCTCTTCGGGCTCGAGGTCCACGCGACGATCGTCGCCCTCTGGGCCGGGCTCATGGCTGTGCCGATCGCCTTGTCGGCCGTCCTCGCCCGCGGTCCCGGCGCGAGCGCGCACGGGTGGGTCTGGGTCGGGCTCGTCCTCGCGGGCCTCGCCCAGAACGCCTACGTCGTCCTCGCCGGGGGCACGCACCCGGGCACCGGGGGGGGGCACGGCGAGGGCGCCGCGGTGGGCACCGCCGCGGGGGAGGGCGACGGCCTCCTCGCGAGCCTCGACCAGGACGCCAGCTTTTACCACCTCTGGTTCGCGCTCGGCGCCGCCGGGTTCGCCGCGAGCGCCCTCGCCGTCGAGGGCCGGGGCCGAAAAGCGCTCTACGGCGTGGCCGCCGCCCTCAACGGTCTCATGGTCGTCGTGCTCGTGCTGGCGCCGTCCACGCAGGCTGCGGCTTTCCCTATCGCCGCGATCATCCAGGGTCTCCCCGTGCTCGCTGACCTCCCGCTCCGCGACCGCGCCCACCGCGCGGTCGCCCCTTCGTACCCCGTTCCCCTACCGTCATGAAACGCTCTCTCCTCCTCGTCACGGTGCTGTTCGCAGCCCCCGCCGCCCTCGCCCAGCAGCACGGCGGCATGGACCACTCGCAGATGGACCACTCCCAAATGCAGGGGATGGACCGCGCCGCGATGGACCACGACGCCCTCATGGCGCTCCACATGCGCATGATGGCCGACCCCGAGATCCACGCCGCCATGCGCGCCGACGCCGAGATGCAGGCGCTCATGGCCGAGGTGATGCCTGGGATGGATCATTCGGGCATGGACCACGGCCAGATGCAGGGCATGGACCACGAGATGCCCATGGACGCCGACGCCCGCGCCGCCATGATGGCCCGGATGCGCGAGCGGATGCAGGCCATGACGCCGGAGGCCCACGCCGCGTTCATGGCCCGAATGCAGGCCGCCCACGCCCGTCTCATGGCGACCCCCGCCGTCCACCAGCGCATGATGGCCGACCCCGAGATGCGCCGGATGATGGAGGCCATGCCGGGCGGGATGCCGGGCATGGGCCAGATGGACCACGGCTCGATGGACCACGGTCAGATGGAGGGCATGGACCACGGTTCGGTGGACCATAGTCAGATGGAAGGGATGGACCACTCGCAGATGGCGGGCATGGACCACGCCGAGGGCGTCGCGATGCAGCGCCGCAACGCGGGCGTCCAAAACGGCGACGAGCGCCCGGCCACGCCGACCGTCGGCGAGGCCGAGTTCGCCGCCTCGGCCACCGCCGACCGCTTCCACGCCGCCCTCGCCGCGGGCGACCGCGCCGCGATGGAGGCGCTCCTCGCGCCCGACGCCGTCGTCCTGGAAGGCGGCGGCCACGAGTCGCGCGCCGAGTACCTCTCGCACCACTTCGCCCGCGACGCCGAGTTCTTGTCCGGCACCGCGCCCGAGCCGCTCTACCGCCGCACCGGCGTCGCCGGGGACGCCGCCTGGGTCGCCTCCACGCAGCGCCTCGGCGACGTGGAGATGGCCGAGCTGCTCGTCATGAAGCGGACCCCCGACGGCTGGCGCGTCGCCGCCGTCCACTGGTCGTCGGCCCGCTAGCCGCGTCGGCCTCGCCAGGTCCTGTAGGCCCACCCCCCGAGCCGGAGGTGCGCCCATCCGACACCCTCCGCCGCAGGCGTGGAGGGCCCCGTCACCCATTGCCCCCACCCCGGAGTGTCCCGAAAGGTCGTCGTGTTCGGCGCCGGCATCGCCGGCCTCAGCGCAGCCCACGAGTTTGTCCGGCGGGGCTACCGCGTCGAGGTCTACGAGCGGAACGGCTCGGCGGGCGGCTTCTTCCGCAGCGCCCGACGCACAGAGGACAATCTGCCCACCGAGTACTCGTGGCACGGGTTCGGCCCGTGGTACCACAACACGTTCGACCTCCTCCGGCAGATCCCCTTCGACGACGACGGCACGCTCTACGACCGCGTGCTCTCGCGGCCGGTGGAGTACGCCGTCGTGACCGATACGGCCGACGACGATCTGGACATGGACGGCCTGTTCGACAAGCCCCGCGCGTTCCGGATGACCGCCCGCGACACGCTCTCGCTGGGGTGGGGCCTGCTCAAAGCGTGGTCCGCGAACGCCCGGTCGAGGGAGCGCTACGCGCGGACGAACGCCGCGGCCTACTGGGAGCCCCGCATGTCGACGGTCGGGCACGCCACGTGGCGCGCGCTCTTCGGCCCCTGGATCGGGTCGGACTGGCCGTACGCCTCGCTCCACCACGTCGGGCTGTTCTTCGGCCGGAACGTCCGGTCCGGCCCGCGGCATCCGCACCCGGCCGACGCCGAGGGCCCGGCGTGGGCCCACGAGCCGGGCGGCGGCTGGTCGCTCCTGCGCGGGCCGAGCAACGAGTGGTGGTTCGACCGCTGGGTCGCCGACCTCGGCCGCCGTGGCGTCGCGTTCCACTGGGAGACGCCGCTCCACCAGCTCCACGTCGACGGCGGGCGCGTCAGCGGGGCGACGGTGGGGGCCGGCACGTCCGTCGAGGCCGACGTCTACGTCCTGGCGACGACCCCCTTCGCGGCGGCCGAGGTCGTGGCCCGGACGCCGGAGCTGGCGCGGGACGAGCAGCTCGCGAAGTTCCGGCCCCTCGTCCAGGACGGCCCCCACACCCAGGTCTCGTTCCGGATCGCGTTCGACGAGCGGATGGCGTGGCCGCGCGAGCGGACGGCCATCGCCCTCACCGACTCCGCGTTCAACGTCACGCTCTTCGCCAACGAGCAGGCGTGGCCCGCCAGCGTCGACCTCGGCCGGGGCGTCCGGTCGCTCTGGACCGGCACGGCCTGCGTGTCGACCGTGCCCGGCCCGGTCCACGGCAAGCCGCTGCGGACCTGCACGGAGGACGAGTTCCTCGACGAGGTCCTCGCCCAGATCTACGCGTCCGACGCGCTCGACCTCATGATCCGGGAGGCGAACGACGGGCGCGGGCTCCGCGACTTCCCCGTCCTCCGGACCGAGGTCTGGCCCGAGTGGCACTTCTCCCCGGACGGGATCACGCCCGATCAGCCCAAGTGGGTCACCACGACGAACACGCGGGCGCACCGCCCCGCCCAGGCCACGTCCGTCCCCAACCTCGTGCTCGCGGGCGCCCACACCGAGACCGAGGCCGACATCTGGAGCATCGAGGGCGCGGTCGAGAGCGGTCGACGGGCGGCCCGCGTTTTTGAGCCCGACGTCGTCGTTCAGCCGCAGCACAAGCCCGCGCTGCTCCGGGCCACCGCCCGGCTCGACGACGCCCTCTACGCGCGCGGGCTCCCGCACGCCCTGCACGTGCTCGGCGCGGCGGCGGCGGCCGGGCTGGCCCTCGGCCTCAGCCACATGCGTTCGGGGCGGGCAACCTGAACGCCATTTAAGGTTAGCGCGCGACCCTGGGAGCCAGAGCGGCGTTCGCTCCGGAACGAGCCGCCCCGCCCGATGGACCACGAGCACGACCCCGCCGACCTCCCCGGCCTCAAGCAGGCCGAGCTGCGCGAGGCCGCCCACGAGGGACCCCACGGGTCCCATGACGACGGCCGCGAGGGCCCCGTCGAAGAGCACGACGCCCGCGAGCACGCCCACGAGGCCGCCGACCACGGCCCGGCCCCGAGCGACGGCGTGGACCATTCCAAGATGGACCATTCCAAGATGGGCGGCGGGGGAGGGGGGCACCACGACCACCACGCGATGATGGTCGAGGACTTCAAGCGCCGGTTCTGGGTCTGCCTCGCGCTCACGGTCCCCATCCTCGCGCTCAGCCCGATGCTCCAGATGTGGGCCGGCGTCGAGTGGCGGTTCCCCGGCGACGTCTGGGTCCTCACGGCGCTGGCGAGCGTCGTCTACCTCTACGGCGGCAAGCCCTTCCTCGCGGGCGCCCGCGATGAGCTGGCGGAGCGGCGCCCGGGCATGATGACGCTCGTCGCCCTCGCGATCACCGTCGCGTTCGTGTACTCCGTCGCCGTCGTCCTCGGCCTCGACGGCAACCTCTTCTTCTGGGAGACGGCGACCCTCGTCGACCTCATGCTCGTCGGGCACTGGGTCGAGATGCGGAGCGTGATGGGGGCCAGCCGCGCGCTCGAGGAGCTCGCCCGGCTCATGCCCGACGAGGCCCACCGGCTCACGGCCTCGGGCGAGGTCGAGGACGTCCCCACGGACCAGCTCCGCCCCGGCGATACGATCCTGGTCAAGGCGTCGGAGAAGGTGCCCGCCGACGGCGCCGTCGTCGACGGCCGGAGCGCCGTCAACCAGGCCGCCTTGACCGGCGAGTCGGTGCCGGTGGAGAAGGGCGTGGGCGACGAGCTGATCGCGGGCTCGGTCAACGGGTCCGGCGCGCTGACGGTCGAGGTCACGAAGACGGGTGCTGACGCCTACCTCAACCAGGTCGTCACGCTCGTCCGCGAGGCGCAGGCGTCGAAGTCGCGGACGCAGGACCTCGCCAACCGCGCGGCCTTCTACCTCACCATCACGGCCATCACCGTCGGCGCGCTCACGTTCTTCGGCTGGTGGCTCCTGTCCGACGGGCCGCTCGCGTTCGCCATCGAGCGGGCCGTGACCGTCATGGTCATCGCGTGCCCCCACGCGCTCGGGCTCGCCATCCCGCTCGTCGTCGCCGTCTCGACGGCGATCTCGGCCCGGAACGGGCTCCTCGTCCGCGACCGGGCCGCGTTCGAGCGCGCCCGCGACCTCGACACGCTCGTGTTCGACAAGACGGGGACGCTGACCGAGGGCCGGTTCGGGGTCACCGAGACGCTCCCGGCCCCGGGCGTCGCCGAGGCCGAGCTGCTCGCGCTGTCCGCCGCCGTCGAGGGCGGGAGCGAGCACCCCATCGCGGCGGGCGTCGTCCGCTCCGCACGGGACCGCGGGCTGGGGCTCCCCGACGTCTCCGACTTCGAGGCCATCACCGGCAAGGGCGTCCGCGCGACGGTCGGGGGGCGGACCGTCCAGATCCTCAGCCCCGGGGCCATCGAGGCCGAGGGCGTCCGCTTCCCCGACTCCATCCGCGCGTCGGCCGACCGCCTCGGCCGGGAGGGCCAGACGGTCGTCTACGTCGTCGAGGGCGACGGCGCCACGGCCCGTCCCCTCGGAGCGCTCGCGCTCGCCGACATCGTCCGGCCCGAGAGCCGGGAGGCCATCGACCGCCTCCACGAGCTCGGCCTGGAGGCCGTCATGCTCACGGGCGACAAGCGGGAGGTGGCCGACCACGTGGCCCGCCAGCTCGGGATCGACCGGGTCATCGCCGAGGTGCTCCCCGACGGGAAGAGCGCCGAGATCCAAAAGCTCCAGCGTGAGGGCCACGTCGTCGCCATGACCGGCGACGGCGTCAACGACGCACCGGCCCTCGCGACGGCCGACGTCGGCCTCGCGGTCGGGGCCGGGACGGACGTGGCCGTCGAGACGGCCGACATCGTCCTCGTGGAAAGCGACCCGCGCGCGGCCGTCCGCGTGATCGCGCTCGCCCGCGCGACATACCGGAAGATGGTCCAGAACCTGTGGTGGGCCGCCGGCTACAACGTCGTCGCGATCCCGCTCGCGGCCGGGGTCCTCGCCCCGTGGGGCGTCGTGCTCAGCCCCGCCGTCGGCGCCGTCCTGATGAGCCTGTCGACGGTCGTGGTCGCCGTCAACGCCCGCCGCCTCCGTGTCGACTAGCGCCTCCCCTGACTGACGTCCCCTCCCATGACCGACGCCCGCACCTCCGCCTCCGACGAGCGCCGCCCGCGCCCCGACGACATCCACGCTCAGCAATACGCCTACCCCGCGTCGCAGGACGACCTCGACCCGCCCCCGGACTCCGACCTCTCGAACTACAAGCCCGCTGGCAAGCTGAAGGGCAAGGCCGCGCTCATCACGGGCGGCGACAGCGGGATCGGCCGGGCCGTCGCCATCGCGTACGCCATGGAGGGCGCCGACGTGGCGATCCTCAACGACCAGCGCCTCGACGACGCGGCCGAGACCAAGCGGCTCGTCGAGGGAAAGGGCGGCCGGTGCCTCACGGTCCAGGCCGACGTCCGCGAGCCCGACCAGTGCGAGGAGGCCGTCCGCCAGACGGTCGCGGCCTACGGCCGGCTCGACGTGCTCGTCAACAACGCGGCGTACCAGATGATGCAGCGGGCGTTCGAGGACGTGACGCCCGAGCAGTTCGACCGGACCGTCAAGACGAACCTCTACGGGACGTACTACATGACGCGGGCGGCCATGCCCCACCTCTCGGCCGGCAGCGCGATCATCAACACCGGGAGCATCATCGGGCTCACGGGCAAGGCGTTCCTGCTGGACTACACGGCGTCGAAGGGCGCCATCCACACGTTCACGAAGAGCCTCGCGCTGATGCTGGCCGACCGCGGGATCCGCGTGAACGCGGTCGTCCCGGGCCCGGTCTGGACCCCGAACATCCCGGCCACGATGGAGCCCGACATGGTCGAGGGCTACGACTCGGACAACGCGCTGGGCCGGGCCGGCCAGCCCGAGGAGCTCGCGCCGGCCTTCGTGTTCCTGGCCGCCGAGGACGCCTCGTTCGTGACCGGCTCGCTGGTCGAGGTCACCGGCGGGCAGCTCCACGCCTGAACGCCGCCCTTGCGAGTCCGCCCGCCTGCCCGTGCCGCCTCGACGCCCCGAACGCGCCCGCACCGCCCGTTCACGCTCCTCCTGGGCGGCGGCGGCGCGCGCGGGTTCGCCCACGTCGGCGTGATCCGCGCGCTCGAGGCCGACGGGCTCTGGCCCTCGGCCCTCGTCGGGGTGTCGATGGGGGCGGCCGTGACCGCGGCCTACGCCCTCCGCGACGACTGGTACGACGCCGTGCTCGCCCTCGACACGCGGGCGTTCCCGCCGCCGCTCCCGCCGGGCGACGAACTGGAGCGCTCGCTGTTCGCCCGGCTCCGCGCGCGCCGCCTCGGGGCCGAGTTCGCGGTCCGTCTCGTGACCGGGTGGGGCGTCGGCGTCCCGGCCTACGACGCGGGGCGACGCGCGCTCGACGTGCTCACCGAGGGGCGCGACCTCGCCGAGGCCCGGCTCCCGGTGGCGATTACGGCGACCGACCTCGTAGGCGGGCGGCGGCACGTGATCCGTGAGGGGAACGCGGCCGACGCCGTCTACGCCAGCTCCGCGCTCGCGGGCGTGCTCCCGCCGCTCGACCGCGACGGGCTCCTCCTCGCGGACGGGGCTTACGCCGACCCCGCCCCCGTCGACCTCGCCCGCGACCTCGGCCCGCCGCGGGTGGTCGCCGTCGACGTCGGCCAGTCGGCAGCGGCGCCGTCCATCGACAACGGGTACACCGCGCTCCAACGGGCGGCGGTCATCACGAGCCGCGCCCACGCCGAGGCCCGGTTCGCGCAGGCGGACGTGGTCCTGCGCCCCCGGTTCTCCCGGGCCATCCACACGCTCGACTTCGAGGCCCGGCGCGAGTGCGCGGCGGCCGGCGCGTGGGCCGCCCGGGCGGCCCGGACCCGTTTAGACGGCCTCCTGCGCGAGGGCGGACGCCCCGCCGCTTGACCCCCGCCCCATGCCCGCCCTCCTCGCCGCTCTCGGCACGGCCCTCGTCCTGGTCGCCCTCTACGACGGCCTCAAGACGGCCCTCTCGGCGCAAGGCGGGGCTCCCCTCACGAGCGCGCTCTCGGCCGGGGTCTGGGCCCTCCTCGGGCATGGCCCCGCCCACGGCCTCCCGCGCCGCGCGGCCGGCGGCGTCGCCCTCGCGGCGATCCCCGTCGCGTGGACCCTCCTCCTGTGGGCGGGGTGGACCCTCGTGTTCTCCAGCGTCGAGGGGGCCGTGGTCGACGCCACGACGAAGGTGCCGGCCGACCTCCCTGCCCGCGTCTACTTCGTCGGGTTCACGGCCTTCACGCTCGGCATCGGCGACTACGTCCCCGTCGGCGCCACGTGGCAGGTTCTGACGGCTGTGGCCTCGTTCACGGGCCTCTTCCTCGTCACCCTCGCCATCACCTACGTCCTCCCCGTCGTCCAGGCGGTCGCGGAGAAGCGTTCGCTCGCCGGGCGGATCCACGCGCTGGGCTCGACGGGCGCCGAGGTCGCGGGCGGCGCGCGCGGCCCGGGGTCCAGCCTGGAGCGCCAGCTCGAGGCCGTCGCCTCGGACCTCACGCTCCACGCCGAGCGCCACCTCGTCTACCCCGTCCTCCACTACTTCGAGAGCGACGGGCCCCGAACGGCGCTGGCCCCCCGCCTCGCCGCGCTCAGCGACGCGCTCCTGCTCCTCCGCCACGGGCTCCCCGAGGCGGCCCGGCCCGACCCGGTCGCCCTCGGCGCCGTCGAGGGCGCGCTCGACGACTACCTCGGCACCGTCCGGGACATGCTCGCGAGCCCGTCCGAGGACGCCCCGCCCCCGCCGACGGCGGGCGGGCTCCCGCGCGCCGCGGCCGACGCCGACCGCGCCCTCCTCGCGGCCAACCAGGACCGCGCGGACCAGCGCCGGATCCTCTGGGCCGTCGTCCGACAAACCGGCCACGACTGGCCCGTGAGCTCGTCCTGACCCCGGAGCGCCGCCCCGACCCCGGAGCGGCCCGGTGGCGGCCCCGAGAGAGCGATCGCTGATGGAAACCTGAGCCCGATTTCAGGTGACTCACGCGAACGTCTGGGGCGGTCGGCCGTGAAAGCGCCGACCGTAGATCGTCGCTCCGCACACTCTGCGGGTCCCCTCTCATCCCACACCTCACGCTCCCATGCGCACCCAGGACATCCTCTCCACCCACCCGAACCCGTCCCAGAACCTCGACGCCATCGTCGCCCTCGTCAACGCCGCCTTCGCCTGCGAGCAGTGTTGTACGAGCTGCGCTGACGCCTGCCTCGGCGAGGACTCGGACATGGACCTGACGTACTGCATCCGGACGAACCTCGACTGCGCCGACATCTGCGCGACGACGGGGCGGGCCGTCTCGCGGATGACCGAGCCGAACACCCAACTCCTCCGGTCTCAGCTCGAGGCCTGCCGCGTGGCATGCGACGCCTGCGCCGACGAGTGCGCCAAGCACGCGGACATGCACGACCACTGCCGCGTGTGCATGGAGTGCTGCCGCGAGTGCTCGAAGGCCTGCCAGTCGCTCCTGAGCGCGATGCCGCAGGGCGCGATGGCCTAAGCCCCCGGCGCTCCCCCGACGGCCTCAGGGCAGACGGGGGAGCGCCGAGCTAGCGCGCCTCGCTTCCACCGAGCGCCTTCCGCTCGAGGGGCTGGAGGGCGGGGCCGTGGAGCACGCGGCCGTCCACGTCGAAGCGCGAGCCGTGACACGGGCAGTCCCACGAGCGCTCGGCCGGGTTCCACGTCACGTGGCAGCCGAGGTGGGTACACGTGAGCGAGACGGCGTGGAGCTGCCCCTCCGCGTCGCGGTACGCCCCGACGCGCTCGCCGCCGACGTCCACCACGGCCCCCTCGTCCGGCCCTAGCTCGGCGGGGTCTTTCCCCACGAGGTGCCGGATGCGGTCGCCGACGAAGCGGGCGGCCACGTTGAGGTTCTCCTCGACGAACGTCGCCGCCGACTCCGCGCGGTTCGCGTCGAACGTCGAGGCCCACAGGTTCGGCACGCCGGCGATGCCGTCGGCGATGATCGCCGCGGCGGCCGTCCCGTTCGACAGCCCCCACTTGTTGAACCCCGTCGCGACCCACACGCGCCCGTCCCCGAAGGGGAGCTTCCCGACGTAGGGCAGGCCGTCGACGGGGACGTAGTCGTGCGCGCTCCAGCGGTAGGCGACGGTCTCGACCGCGTAGTGCTCGCGCGCCCACCGCTCGATCTCGTCGTAGCACCCTGTCGTGTCGGGCTCCTGCCCCGCCTTGTGGCTCGCCCCGCCGAGGACGAGGTAGCGCCCGCCCTCGGCGCTGCGGAGCGTCCGCGTCTGGCCGCCGACGCCGAGGTACATCCCCTCTGGCGCCCCGACGGGGGCCTCGTCCCCGACCTCGACGGCGAGGAGGTAGGAGCGCGACGGCGACACCTTCGCGAAGAACCCGCCCCGGTCGAGGAACGGGATCTGCGTGGCAAGGACGACCTGATTGGCCTCTACGGCCCCGCCGCTCTCGACGGTGCAGACCCCGGCCGAGGCGTCGACGTCCACGACCCTGCTGTGCTCGAACACCCGGCTGCCGTCGCCGTCGACGGCCGCGGCGAGCGCGAGCCCGTAGCGCCGGGCGTGGAACTGCCCCTGCCCCTCGACCCGGACCGCACCGAGGACCTCGAACGGGAGCTCGGTCTCGGTCGTGAACGAGGCCGGGAGCCCCGCCGCCTGCGCCGCCTCGACCTCCTCCTCGACGCGGGGCAGCGTCTTCTCGTCGGTCGTGTAGGTGTAGGCCGGCCCGCGCCGCCAGTCGCACTCGATCCCGAGCTCGTCCACGAACCCGGCCACGAGCGCGATCGCCGCCTCGTTCGCCTCGGCGTAGATGCGCGCCGTCGTCGCGCCGAAGTCCGCGCGGAGCTCGCGGTAGGTGAGGCCGTGGAGCGAGGAGACCTTACCCGTCGTGTAGGCCGTGACGCCGGCGCAGACGCGGCCCGCCTCGACGAGGGCCACGCGCGCGCCGCTCCGCTTGAGGAGGAGCGCCGTCGTGAGACCAGCGATCCCCGCACCGACGACGGCGACGTCCACCTCGACCCGTTCGTCGGGGGCGAGGGCGGGGTACCCGACGCCGGAGGCGGTGGCGAGCCAGAGGGAGGGGTTGGGGACGTCGGTGCGGGACATAAGGGGCCAGAGTGAGGGGAGAGCGGAACCGACGCGAGAGAGCCTCAGCGGGTGACCTCCTCGACGCGCGTCGTGGACATCGCCTCCCCGTCCGGCTCCCGCAAGACGCGGAGCCGGATGCCCGCAGCGCGACTGCTGGCGCGGACGGCGTCGAGGACGAGCGGGGTCGCCGTGGGGTCGAGGAGGGCGACACGCCCGTCCTCCGAGACGAGGCCGAACCCGCTCTCGACACAGTGCCCTTTGAGAGCGCGGAGGGACCCGTGCGATTCGCCCGGCCCCATCGCCGCCGCGTCGGCGGCGCTGCCCCAGAACGGGAGCCCTGCGCGGTAGAACGCCTGCCCCGACCGGAAGACGGCGCAGTTCTCGATGACTGGGAGGCAGACCATCCCGGTCTGGAGCGAGAACACCATGTGCATCCATTCCTTCGCCCCCGCCGGGCCGGGGCAGACCGGCTCGAAGGCCGAGGTCAGCTTCGCGGGCGGGTTCACGGTCGGGCGGCCGGTCTCGTGACGTTCTTCATGGGGAGACCTCAGGGGCTGATGAGAGGGGGGGGACGTCGAGGAGGGCTACCGCACCACGACGGACTCGGTCACCGGGCGGCCCCCCTCGGCGAGGGGTTGGTCGGGCGTCCCAGCGCCCCCGAACTCGAACCGGCCGATCTCGCCGGTGTCGTCGTGGAGCATGACAGCGAGCGCCGTGCCAGACGAGACCGGTCCGCCGAGGTCGACCGGCACCCGCTCCGTGGTCCCGTGCTGGACGAACGCGCGCCCGAGGACCCGGGACACGTCCGGACCGCCGTCGCCGCCGGCCGGGTGGACCACGACCCACCCGTCGGAGACGACCTTGACCGAGTCCACGACGAGGACGTCGCCGACGAGCCGGGCGCCCGAGGTGAAGAGGGCCGGGGCGCCGGGGACCGGCCCGGTCTTGTCCACCGACCCGCCCTCGACGGGGGGGACGTCCGGCTCCAGGTCCGCGCTCTCGTAGTCGGAGCCCTCGAGGTCGCCGATGAGCGCCTCCATCTCGGCGATCTCGCGCCGCTGGGCCAGGATGATCTCGTCGGCCAGTCGTCGGACGCGCGGGTCCGAGATGTTGGCCCGCTCGCTCGTCAGGATGGCGAGCGAGTGGTGCGGGATCATCTGCTCCATCCACGCCACGTCGCCCACGACGGCCTGGGCCCGGAACACCCAGAGCGCCGCGATGAACACGACGGCGCTCCCGGCGAAGATGGCGACGTTCTTCTTCTTGTCGCTGTACATCTTCAGCATGAACGCCAGCATGATCACGGCCATCGTGGCGCCCATGTAGATCGCCATGAGGGTCTTCGTGCTGCTGAACCAGACGTGGTCTAGGCTGAACACCGTGGAGTACATGAGGATGAACATCGCCAGCGTCGACGCGGCGATCATGGCGAAGAACCGTCCGTAAGACATGGTAGGTGTAGGGTCGGGAGAGGGGAGAGGGGACTCGGCGGCGGGGCCGAAACCGCAAGCGGGGTCTACCCCTGCAAACCCACTGTGGGCGGATCGGATCGACCGGCTGCGGGAACCTGAGCGTCTTTTAAGGTGCCCCCACGAGGCCGGTGCGTCGCCGTGTGGGACCCGGCGCCACCGCGCCGCGCCAGCGTCTCGACGACAGGGCTTCCCCCGAGCCCCGACGATTCAGCGGGCGACCTGAGTGGATTTTAAGGGCGCACTCAGGTTCCGTACGGGTGCGTTGCCTGATGTTGGAGGCACCAGATCGACCTCCACGCTGGGGCGTCGTTTCGGGGAGGCGCCCTCTGTTGCCTGCCCTCACGGAGGAGCCTCGGCAGCCCCGACCGACCCATGCGCGTCCGGATCACACGCCTCCTCCTTCTCGGTCTCCTCGTCGCGGCCGTCGCCTGGCTCCTCCTGGGCACCAACGACGCTCCCGCCCCCGACAGGACCGCCCGCGCCCGGCCCGCCGAGCCCCGCGCCGTGCTCGTCACGCCCGACGCCGAGCGCCTCCCACACAAGCCGGGCGTGCTGGCGGTGACCCTCGTCGAGGGCGTCGTCCCGCCCTCTGCCGTAGAGGCGCGAGTTCTCACCGACGAGGACTGCGCCCCCGACACCGTCGGCGTCTCCCGGTGCCTCAACCGTCTCGTCGTGGCCGGCCGCGAGGTGGCGGTGTGGCACCCCCACCGCATGAACGAGGTGGCGTGCCTGCGTCCGGGCGAGACCGTGCGCCTGGTAGACCGCGCGATCTACGACGCGATGTGACGCCTGCGGCCGGGGCCGTGCGGCGGCCGGAGGGCTCCACCACGCCCTCTCCCGGTGCCTACCCCGCTGCGGAGCGTCCTCTGCACCCTCCAGCCCGTCCCCCGATGTCCTACAGGGAGATCAGCGCGCCCACCCCGGTCTGGTCCCCCGCCAGCTCCGGCCCCTCGTGGCGAGACCGGCCCCCGGGGCTCGCAACTGTAATCACTCGCGCCTCCCGGCGTCCCTACAGGTAGACGATGACCGAACCGCAGACAGACGCCGCTCCTCACGCGCTCGTCGAGGCCCACCTCGTCGCGGGCAGGGCCTACCTGCTCGCCTACGTCGCCTCCCGCGTGAACGACCCCGCCCTCGCCGAAGACGTCGTGCAAGACAGCCTGCTCCGAGCCCTCCGCGCCGCCCCCGACCTCCGGGACGAGGAGAAGCTCGTCCCGTGGTTCCGCCGCATCGTCCAGAACGCCATCGCCGACGTGTACCGGAGGCGTGAGCGGGAGGCCGCGTCTCTCGAACGCTACCGCCACGAGCGGGAAGGCGCCGTGCCTCCCACGGAGGACGAGGCGCTCTGCCTCTGTTTCCAGGCGCTCCTCCCGACGCTCAAGGCCGAGTACCGCGTGCTGATCGAGGCGCTCGAGCTGGAGGGGCGCGACCCCGACGCCGTCGCCCGCGAGCTCGGCATCACCCGAGGCAACCTCAACGTGCGGCGCCACCGCGCCCGCCGCCAGCTCCGCGAGCGGCTGGAGGCGCTGTGCACGGCGTGCCCCGACCACGGCTTCCACGCCTGCGACTGCCCGCCCGCACCGGGCGTGTCGCCCGGCGACCGTGTAGGGGCCGCCCCCGCACCGCCGCCCTCCTCCCCATGACGGGGCCACCCCCAGCCCCCTCGCGCCCGTCGGCCCCTTCGGACCGGATCCTAAGCCCTTCGCTCCACCGCGCCCCCACGCATGAACGGACCCTACGACTACGGATACTGGCTGGTGGCCGTCGTGATGTCGGCCGTCTTCGTCGCCTTCGCCTTCAGCTTCACGCGCCCGAAGAACTGGCGCGACTGGCGCTCCTTCGGGGCGTTCTCGGCCTTCGTCGTGGCGCTCTTCGCGGAGATGTACGGGTTCCCGCTGACGATCTACCTCCTCTCGGGGTGGCTCGGGAGCCGGTACCCCGGCCTCGACCTCTTCGCCCACGACAGCGGGCACCTCTGGCAGACCCTCTTCGGGATCGGGGAGGGGAGCCCGTGGGCGGCCCACTTCAACGTGCTCCACGTGCTGAGCAACGTGCTCATCGGCGGCGGCGTCCTCGTGGTCATGAGCGCCTGGCGCGTGCTCTACCAGGCGCAGCGGGACGGCCGCCTGGCGACGACGGGGCTCTACGCGCGCGTCCGCCACCCGCAGTACGTCGGGTTCGTGGCGGTCCTCTTCGGCTTCCTCGTGCAGTGGCCCACCCTCCTCACGCTGGCGATGTTCCCCGTGCTGGTCTGGAGGTACGCCCGGCTCGCGCGCATCGAGGAGCGCGAGGTCCGCAAGCGCTTCGGCGCGGCCTACGACGCCTACGCGGCCCAGGTCCCCCGCTTCGTCCCCCGCCCGGGCGTCCGCTACGACGGGCCGCCGCCGGAGCCGCCCGGCAAGGAGCGCCAGCCCGAGGTGACCTATGGATAACGCCGTCGCCCTCGTCCGAGCCTACCTCCACGTCAACGGCTACTTCACCGTCACGGAGTACCCCGTCCTCGAGGCCGCCCGGCACGGCGGCTACCGCACCGTCACCGACCTCGACGTGCTGGCCGTCCGGTTCCCCGGGGCGGGCCGCCGCGTGCTCGGGCGGGGGGGGCGGCACCGGTTCGAGACGGACCCGGCCCTGCGCGCTCCCGCCGACCGCCCCGACATGCTGGTGGCGGAGGTGAAGGAGGGGCGGGGGCGCTTCAACGAGGCCACGCTCGACGCGGCCGTGATCGAGGCGGCCCTGGCCCGGTTCGGGTGCGCCGGCCCGGACGAGGCCGCCCCCGCCGCGCAGGAGCTGCTCCGCCGGGGCACCGCCCAGCTCACGGCCGGCCACCAGGTCCGCCTGGCCGTCTTCTCCTCCGACGGCGCGCGCAGCCACCCGGCCCCCCTCGCGCTCTCGCTCGGGCACATGGCCGGGTTCGTCCAGGACCACCTCCGCGCGCACTGGGACGTCCTCCACCACGCGCAGTCGCGGGACCCCGCGCTCGGGTTCCTGATGATGCTCGAAAAGGCCGCCCGCATGCGACCGACCCCTCCTTCGTCCACCCCCAGCCTCGCCTCCCATGACTCGTGATTCCGTCGCCCTCGTCACCGGTGCCGCCTCCGGCATCGGCCGCGCCATCGCCCTCCGCTACGCCCGCGACGGGTTCCGCGTCGTCGTCTCCGACGTGGACGAGGCCGGTGGACGGGAGACCGTGCAGAAGATCGAGGAGGGCGGGGGAGGGGCCCTCTTCGTCTCGGCCGACGTGTCGGACCCGGCCGCCTGCGAGGCCCTCGTCGCCGAGACCGTCCGCGCCTTCGGCCGGCTCGACGTCGCCTGCAACAACGCCGGCATCGGCGGGGAGCAGGCCCCGACGGCGGACTACCCCGTCGAGGCGTGGCAGCGCGTGCTCGCCGTCAACCTCTCGGGCGTCTTCTACGGCATGAAGGCCCAGATCCCGGCGCTGCGCGAGGCCGGCGGCGGGGCCATCGTCAACGTGGCCTCGATCCTCGGGCAGGTCGGGTTCGCCGGTGCCCCGGCCTACGTCGCCGCCAAGCACGGCGTCGTGGGGCTCACCAAGACCGCCGCCATCGAGCTGGCGGCCGAGGGCATCCGGGTCAACGCCGTCGGCCCCGCCTTCATCGAGACGCCCATGATCTCGGCGCTCGAGGAGGACCCCGAGACGCTCGCCATGCTCGTCGGCCTCCACCCCGCGGGGCGGCTGGGCACGCCGGACGAGGTCGCGGCCCTCGTCGCGTGGCTCTCGTCCGCCGAGGCCTCGTTCGTCACCGGGGCCTACTACCCCGTCGACGGCGGGTACCTCGCACGGTGAACCCCCTCCGCCTCATGACGCCGCTCACCCCGAACCCGTTCTGCCGGCCCCCGGCCCGCGCGACGCGGACCGCGCTCGCCGCCCTCGCGCTGAGCCTGGGCGCGTCGGCGGTGGCCGCTCAGCAGATGCCGCTCGCCCTCGTCGAGGGCAGCCGCTACACGCGCCGCACCGTCGACGCCCAGGGAGCGGAGGGCGCGTGCCAGACCCTGGAGGTCGGCGCCGTCGTCGTCACCGGCGAGGAGATGGCGGCGACGCTCACGGTGCGGCCCTGCGACGGGGACGCCGCCGACGCGTCCGAGACCACGATTCGGTGCCGGGTCGACGAGGCGGGCATGGTGATGAACGTCGTCGCGCTCCTCGGCCCCGAGGGCCGAGACCTCGCGCTGCGCGTGACGGGCGACGCGCTCCTCTACCCCGGCCCGCCGGCCGAGCGCGTCGCCCTCGACGACGTGACGCTGGAGGCCGACGTCGTGCGCGGCACGCTCGGCTTCCTCGGCGGGAGGAGCCGCGTCGATTTCCAGAGCCGCGTGGCCCGGCCCTCGGCCACCGACGCGCCTGCCGGGGCCTACACCGTCACCGAGACGGTCCGCCTGCGGGCCTACGTCCTCGGGGTCCGGGTCAAGAACGCCCGCTACCGGGCCGAGGAGACGCTCCTCCCCGGCGGCGGCCTCGTCCGGCAGGTCCTCACGTCCTCGGACGGGGGCTCCGTCGTGCTCGCCCTCGCGGACGGACCCCGCCAGTCCCTCCCGTGAAGCCCACCTCTCACACCTACCCCTCCAACGGGTCTGGCCGCTCCGCCGCCGACCGTGCCGTGGTCGCCCCCGTACGGGCGGACGGTGGATCTCGACTGCCAACCCTCGAACCCACCCGTCCCGTCCGCCACCGGGGCACCTCCCCGGCCCACTGCGTCGTCCTCGAGCTGGCGGCCCACACGGGCCTCACCATCGACGGCCCCAACCCGTGGGACCCCCAGGTCCACGACGACCGCTTCTACCGCCGCGTCGTCCGCGGCGGCTCGCTCGGCCTCGGCGAGAGCTACGTGGACGGGTGGTGGGACGCCGAGCGCCTCGACGAGACGTTCTGCCGCCTGCTCCGCCCGGACGCCCGCGCGGCCGTCCGGCGGGCGATTCGCAGCCCGCGGGTGCTCCTCCCGGCGATCGCGGCGGCCCTCGCGGGCAGGGCACGGCCGTCGAAGGCGTTCGAGGTCGGCGAGCGCCACTACGACCTCGGCAACGACCTCTTCGAGGCCATGCTCGACCGCCGCATGGTCTACACCTGCGCGTACTGGGGCGGGGCCGACACGCTCGACGCGGCGCAGGAGGCCAAGCTCGACCTCGTCTGCCGCAAGATCGGGCTGAGGCCGGGCGACCGCGTCCTCGACGTCGGGTGCGGCTGGGGGAGCTTCCTCGCCTTCGCGGCCGAGCGCTACGGCGCGCACGGCGTCGGCGTCACCGTCTCGGAGGAGCAGGTGGCCCTCGCCCGCGAGCGGCTGGCGGGCCTCCCCGTCGAGGTCCGGCTCCAGGACTACCGGGACATCGACCCGTCCGAGTCGTTCGACCACGTCGTCTCGCTCGGGATGTTCGAGCACGTCGGCGTCGAGAGCTACCGGACGTTCATGCGGGTCGTCGCGCGCCACCTCAAGGACGACGGGCTCTTCTTGCTCCACACCATCGGCGGCAACCACTCCGTCCGCTCGACTGACCCGTGGATCGGGAAATACATCTTCCCGAACTCGATGCTCCCCTCCATCCGCCAGATCGGGCGGGCGACGGAGGGGCTGTTCGTGGTGGAGGACTGGCACAACCTCGGTGCCCACTACGACCGGACGCTGATGGCGTGGCACGAGAACGTCGAGCGGGCGTGGCCGTCGCTCCAGGACCGCTACGACGAGCGGTTCCGGCGGATGTGGACGTACTACCTCCTTCAGTGCGCCGGCCTGTTCCGGGCGCGTGGCGCCCAGCTCTGGCAGGTCGTGCTCTCCAAGAACGGGGTCCCCGGGGGCTTCGCGTCGGTCCGCTGACCATAACCCCCCAGTGCCTCCTCTCACCCCACCCATCTTCCCATGACCGATCCCTCCCACGACGAGCACACGCCGTCGCCCCCCGAGCACGCCGGCCACGAGCACGACCTCGCCGACCCGGTACCGTCGGGCGAGAAGCCCGGCCTCAAGCAGCAGGAGCTCCGCGACGCGGCCCAGGACGGCCCCCACGGCAGCCACGACGACGGCCGCCGCGGCCCCGTGGAGCACGCCCGACGGGGGCACGGCGGGCACGAAGGTCACAAGCCCGGCCACGGCGAGATGGGGCACGACCACCACGCCATGATGGTGGCCGACTTCCGGCGGCGCTTCTGGGTGTCGCTCGTCCTCTCGGTCCCGGTCCTCCTCTTCTCCCCGGCCATCCAGGCCTTCCTCCGCCTCGGCGACTCGCTCCGGTTCGCGGGGGACGGCCTCGTCGTCTTCGCCCTCTCGACGGTCGTCTATTTCTACGGCGGCTGGCCCTTCCTCAAGGGGTTCGTCTCGGAGGTCAAGAGCCGGCGGCCGGGCATGATGACGCTGATCTCCGTCGCCATCACGACGGCCTACGTTTACAGCGCCGCGGTCGTGTTCGGGCTCGACGGGATGCCGTTCTTCTGGGAGCTCGTCACCCTCATCGACGTGATGCTGGTGGGGCACTGGATCGAGATGAAGTCGGTGATGGGGGCCTCGAAGGCGCTCGAAGAGCTGGCCCGGCTGATGCCCTCCGAGGCCCACAAGCTGATGCCCGACGGGACCGTCCAGGACATCCCGCTCGACCAGCTCCAGCACGGCGACCGCGTCCTCGTCAAGCCCACCGAGAAGGTCCCCGCCGACGGCGCCGTCGTCGACGGCCAGACGTCGGTGAACGAGTCGATGCTGACGGGCGAGTCCGTCCCGGTCTCGAAGAAAGAGGGGAGCGCCGTCATCGGCGGCTCGATCAACGGCGAGGGCGCGATCACCGTCGAGGTCCAAAAAACGGGGGCCGAGAGCTTCCTCTCGCAGGTGATCGACCTCGTGCGCGAGGCGCAGGAGTCGAAGTCGAAGACGCAGGACCTCGCCAACCGCGCCGCGCTCTGGCTGACCGTCGTTGCGCTCGGCGGCGGCGCGCTGACGCTCTTCGTCTGGTCGCTCGTGATGGGCCAGAGCTTCGCCTTCGCCATCGAGCGGACCGTGACCGTGATGGTCATCGCGTGCCCCCACGCGCTCGGGCTCGCCATCCCGCTCGTCGTCGCCGTCTCGACGGCGATCTCGGCCCGCAACGGGCTCCTCATCCGCGACCGGACGGCCTTCGAGGCGGCCCGCAACCTCCAGGCCGTCATCTTCGACAAGACGGGCACGCTCACCGAGGGCCGCTTCGGGATCACCGACACGCTCGTCTTCGACGAGTCGCTGACCGAGGCGGCCGTCCTCCGTTTCGCCGCCGCCGTCGAGGCCCTCTCCGAGCACCCCATCGCGCAGGGGGTCGCCACCGCCGTCGAGCGGCCCCTGCCCGTGGAGGACTTCCGGGCCATCCCCGGCAAGGGGGTCGAGGGGACCGTCGAGGGCCGCTTCGTGCAGGTCGTGAGCCCCGGCTACGTCCGCGCCCAGGGGATCGCCATCGACGACCCGCGCTACGAGACGCTCTCGGCCCAGGGCAAGACCGTCGTCTTCGTCCTCCTCGACGGCCAGCTGGCGGGGGCCGTCGCCCTGGCCGACGTGATCCGGCCCGAGGCGCGCGGCGCCATCGCCGACCTCAAGGCGATGGGGATCCAGACCATGATGCTCACCGGCGACAACCGGAAGGTGGCCGCGTGGGTGGCCGAGGAGATCGGCCTCGACGACGTGTTCGCCGAGGTGCTCCCCAACGAGAAGTCGGACAAGGTCAAGGAGGTGCAGGCCAGCGGGCTCGCCGTCGCCATGACGGGCGACGGCGTCAACGACGCGCCGGCGCTGGCCCAGGCCGACGTCGGCATCGCCATCGGGGCCGGGACGGACGTGGCCGTCGAGACGGCCGACATCATCCTCGTACGGAGCAACCCCCAGGACGTCGCCACCATCGTCAAGCTCTCGCGGGCGACGTACCGCAAGATGATCCAGAATCTGTGGTGGGCCGCCGGCTACAACATCGTCGCGATCCCGCTGGCGGCGGGCGTGCTCTACAGCGCCGGCATCGTGCTCGGCCCGGCGATGGGCGCCGTGTTCATGTCGGCCAGCACGGTCATCGTCGCCGTCAACGCGCGCCTGCTCAAGATCGAGCGCTGATCCCATGGCACTCCCCACCGTCCACGTCATCGGGGCCGGGCCCGCCGGGCTGGCCGCCGCGCTCTACCTCGCCCGCGCGGGCCTGCGCCCCGTCGTGTTCGAGCAGGCCGCCGACGTCGGGGGCCGGTTCGACGGCGAGCTGCAGGTGCTCGAGAACTGGTCGTCCGAGGAGGACGCGGCGGCGGCCCTGGCCGGGTTCGGCGTCACGAGCGGCGTCCGCTTCGAGGCGGCCCGGGAGGTCACGTTCTACGGTCCCGAGCGCCGTCCCCACGCGCTCTCCGGGTCGCGACCGCTGTTCTACCTCGTCGAGCGCGGGCACCGCGTCGGCGCGCTCGACCGGAGTCTGAGGGACCAGGCGCTCTCGGCCGGGGCCGAGTTCCGCTTCGGCGAGCGCGTCACGCAGAGCGACGCCCGGCACGTCGTCGTGGCGACCGGCCCGCGCACGGCCGACGCCCGCGTCGAGCGCGTGGCCTTCGAGACCGACCACCCGGACGCCGTGCTCGGCTTCCTCGACGACCGCCTCGCCCCCGGCGGCTACGCCTCGCTCCTCGTGCGCGACGGCCGGGCGACGCTCTCGACCTGGCTCTTCGACCCGGCCGCCCAGGCCAGTAAGCCGGGGACCTACCTCGACCGGACCCTGGAGGCGGTCCGGCAGGTGACCGCGTGCGACGTGCGCGCGCCCCGCCGGAGCGGGGGCGTCGCCAGCTTCAGCGTGGCCCCGCCCTGGACCCGCAACGGCCGGCTCCGCTTCGTGGGCGAGCGGGCCGGGTTCCAGGACGCGCTCTGGGGCCTCGGGCTCCGCCACGCGCTGCTGTCGGGGGTGCTGGCCGCCCGCGCCATCGTCATGGGCGAGGACTACGACGCCCTCTGCCGGGAGCTCTTGGTGCCGGGCCTCGAGGTGGCCCTGGCGAACCGCGTCCTCCTCGGCCAGCTCCCGCCCGAGCGCTACGAGGCGGCGCTCGGCCGCGCAGCGTCCGGCAATCCCGTCGCCACCCTCCGACGGCTCTACTTGCCGACCCGCACCACGGCGGTGCTCCACGAGCTCGCCCGCTTCGAACCCCACCCGGCGCTCACCGAGCCGGCCTGTCACGGCGAGGACTGCCCGTGCCTCTGGTGCGAGCACGGCCCCGACGCCGCTGTGGCGGACGACCTCGGTGCTCACCCGGCGCCTGCCACGCCATGACGATGCCTGCCACACCCCCCCCGAACCCCCACGCCCCCGTCGGCGCCGTGCTGCGCGACCCCGCCACGGGCGCGCAGGTCCGCGTCGGCGTCATGGGCTCGGCGGCCGAGGTGCAAGACCCGGCCGTGGCCGCCCAGTGCCGGACGATCGGGCGGGTCCTCGCCGAGCGGGGGGCGTGCCTGCTCACCGGGGCCTGCCCCGGCCTCCCCCACGAGGCCGTCCTCGGAGCCTACGAGGCAGGCGGCCACGTCGTCGGGATCTCGCCGGCCACGTCGCTCCGCGAGCACGTCGAGACGTTCGCCTCGCCGTTCCGCGAGTACGGCGTCCTCGTCTACACCGGGCTGGGGCTCATGGGCCGCGAGCTCGTCAACATCCACAGCAGCGACATCGTGGTGGTGGTTGGGGGGCGCTCGGGAACCCTCGGCGAGTTCGCCATCGCCTACGAGGAGGGGAAGCTGATCGGGGTCCTGACCGGGACCGGCGGCATCACGGAGGTGCTCCCGGCTCTCGAGACCACGCTGTTCAAGGCCACCGGCGCCGAGGTGCTCTACGACGACGACCCGGCCACGCTCGTGGACCGCCTCCTGGAGCGCTACCTCGCCCAGGCCGCGAGCGCCCCAACCGCCGCCCCGTCTCGCTGACGCCGCCCCCATGCCGCACCCACATCCTTCCGAGCGCCCGCCGGCCCGCGGCCACGCCCTCCTGATGGTCGTGCTGTGCGTGCTTCCCTTCGCGCTCCTCGCCCTCGTCCTCACGAGCGCCGTGGCCGTCCCCGCGTGGCTCGTGCTCGGGGCGCTCGCGCTGTGCGTCGCCGTCATGCTGTTCGTTGCGCGTGAGCCGGCGGAGACCGGGGTGGAGCCGCACGACTCCGTTGAGGTGGTGCGAGAGGGGAGGGGGCCAGAGCGAGGCGTGCCCGAAGACCTCATCCTCCAGACGGTCGACGTCATCTACCCGCTGGCGCAGTACCGGCTGGAGGACCACTACGTCATCGAAGGCACCCTCTTGATGGAGCCGGACGCGGCCTACGCCGAGCTCGGCCGCCGCTTCGACGGCAGCGCGCTCGTTCCGCTCTTGCAGGAGACCGGCGAGGGCCGCCCCCGCCTCGTGCTGGCCCCGGTCGGGGCGCTCCCGGTCGGGGCGCTCCCGGCCCCCGCCCAGCGGCCCAGCCGGGCGTGGGTCCACCTCGCCCTCCTGCTCGCCACCCTCGCGACGACGACGTGGGCCGGGGCGGCGCACGGGGGCGTCGACCTCCTCGCCGAGCCCGGTCGGTTCGCCGTGGGACTGCCCTATGCCCTGGCCCTGCTCCTCATCCTTGGCGCCCACGAGCTCGGGCACTATTTCACCGCGCGGCGCCACGGCATCGCCGTCTCGCTCCCGTACTTCATCCCCATCCCGTTCGCGCTCGGGACCTTTGGGGCCTTCATCCGGATGCGGTCGCTCGCCGCCGACCGGCGGCAGATGTTCGACGTGGCCGTGGCAGGGCCACTGGCGGGCCTCGCCATCGCCGTCCCCGCGCTCCTCATTGGCCTCCAGCACTCCACCGTCGTGACGGGCCCGTCTGCGCCGGGCATGATGATGGGCGGGGCCGACGTGGGCTCGTCGGTGCTCTTCGCCTTCCTCGCCAAGGCGGCCCTCGGCGGGGCCGTGCTGGAGGGGCACCGGCTCGTGCTCCACCCCGTCGCCTTCGCCGGCTGGCTGGGCCTGCTCGTCACGGCGCTCAACCTCATCCCCGTCGGCCAGCTCGACGGGGGCCACCTCGTCCACGCCATGCTGGGGCACCGGGCGGCCCGCGTCGTGGGCGTCGTCGCGCTAGGGACGCTCGTCGTGCTGGGGCTCTTCGTGTGGAGCGGGCTCCTGGTGTGGGCGCTGCTCATCGTCCTCGTCGCCGGGACAACCGACGTGCCCCCGCTCAACGACGTGAGCCGCGTCGGCCAGGGCCGCATGGCGCTCGGGGCGGTCGCCCTCGCGCTCCTCCTCTTGATCCTCCTGCCCGTTCCGCGCGCGCTCTACGAGGCCTTCGGCATCCACAGCCCCTACCTGTAGGTCGGCCCTCTCTCATGCCCCCTCGCACTTCCCGACTCTCCACGCCCTCCCACCGGCCCTTTACGCTCGTGCTGGCCGGCGGCGGCGCGCGCGGCTTCGCCCACGTCGGCGTGCTCCGCGCGCTGGAGGCGGACGGCTACCGTCCGGCCGCCCTCGTAGGCGTCTCGATGGGGGCGGCGGTGAGCGTGGGCTACGCGCTCCGCGAGGACTGGTACCCGGCGCTCCTGGCGATGGACACGGGGGCGTTCCCGGCCCCCATGCCCACGGCCGAGCAGCAGCGCGACTCGCTCCGCCAGCGGCTCCGGGCTCGGCGGCTCGGCTTCCGGTTCGCCTACCGGCTCCTCACCGGCTGGGGTATCGGCACGCCCGCGCGCGAGGCCGGGCTCCAGGCCCTCCGCACGCTCACGCTCGGCCAGTCCCTCGAAGACGCCCGGGTGCCCGTCGCCGTCAGCACCACGGACCTCCGCGGCGGGCGGCGCCACGTGATCCGCACCGGGGACGCCGCCGAGGCGGTCTACGCGAGCGTGGCCCTCGCCGGTGTGCTCCCCCCGCTGGAGCGCGACGGCCTCCTGCTGGCCGACGGGGCCTACGCGGATCTCGCCCCCGTGGGCGTCGCCCGGGACATGGGTCCCCCCGTCGTGATCGCCGTCAACCCGGGGCAGGCCCTCGCGGGCGCCGAGGTCCGCAACGGCCTGCAAGCGCTCCGGCGCGCCACCGAGGTCTGCAACCTCAGCCACGCCGACGCCGGCTTCGAGCAGGCCGACCTGGTGCTCCGGCCCACGTTCCGCCGCACCATCGACACGCTCGACTTCGCGGCCCGCCGCGAGTGCGTGGCAGCGGGCGCCCGCGTCGTCCGCGGTCACCGCGCCGTCCTCGCGGCCCTTCTCGACCCCGAGGCCCCGCCGCTCCCGGCGGACTCGCCCTCTGCCCATCACCTGGTGAACCGCCATGGACTGGCTCGCTGAAAACTGGTTCTTCGTGCTCTTGTTCGTCGCCTTCATCGCGATGCACCTGTTCGGCCACGGCCACGGTGGGCACGGCCATGGGGGGCATGGAGGCCACGGTCGCGACCGGCCGGGGCCTCCTCCCGAGGACTCGCCTCGAGCCATCGGGGAGACGGCCCGGCACGCACACTGACCCGCGCCCCATTTCCTCCTTCCACCCGACCGAGACCGCCATGCTCAACCTGCGCCTGACCACCTGGGCAGCCGCCCTGTTCACGACGCTGAGCTACCTGCTCTGCGTCGTCTACGGGCTCGTCACGCCCGAGAGCGTCCATATGCACCAGTTTCTGGAAATCGTCCTCCCGGCGTTCGAGTGGATCGGCGTGGGCAGCTTCCTGCTGGGGCTGGCCGAGAGCTTCCTCTGGGGCGTCTACCTCGGGGGCGGGTTCGCCCTCATTTACAACGCGCTCTACCGCCGGTGGGGGACCCGAGACGCGGCGGGGCTCGGTCGGCCAGCGCCGAGCGGCCTCTACGATCCGTCGCGGTGACCTCCGGCTCGCCGCCGGTGCCGTGTCCCCTTCTGCGGCCCCCCTCCAAGCCATGACCCCCTCTCACACATCCTCTGGCGGCTCCGCCGGCCACGGCGTCCCGTCCGTCACCGCCGGGAACGCCCGCGCGCTCAAGATCTCCGGCCTCCTCACCGGCGTCTACTTCGTCGTCGAGCTCGGGATCGGGCTCTGGACCGGGTCGGTCTCCGTCACGTCCGACGCCTTCCACACGTTCTCGGCCGTCGGCGGCGTGCTCGTCGCCCTCGTGGCGGGCCGCTTCGCCGAGCGCCCGGCGACGGACCGCGCCTCCTACGGGCTCATCCGAGCCGAGATCGTGGGCGCGCTCTTCAACGGACTCTTCCTCCTCGGCATGGCCGTGCTCGTGCTGTGGATGGGCGCCATGCGGCTCCGCGACCCGATGGAGGTCGAGACCGGGCCGATGCTGTGGGCGGCGGCGGGCGGCCTCATCACCGAGGTCATCGCGCTGCGGCTGCTCTACGCCCGGCAGAAGGGCAACCTCAACATGCAGGGGGCCTTCTGGCACGTGATGCAGACGTTCGTCGGGAGCATCCTCATCATCGTGGCGGCCCTCGTGATCCGGTTCACGGGCTTCCTCGCCATCGACCCCATCCTGGGAATGGGCTTCGGGCTCGTGCTCGTGTGGGCCTCGTGGGGGATCATCCGCGGGTCCCTGCGGATCCTGCTCCAGGCCGTACCGGACGACCTCGACCTGGGCGCCGTCAAGGAGGCCGTCGAGCGCCTCGGCGGCGTGACGGAGGCGCACCACCTCCACGCCTGGGCACTCACCTCAGGCAAGAACGTCGTCTCGCTGCACGTCCTCGTCGAGGAGGGCACCGACACGCAGGCGCTCCAGCGCCGCGTCTTCGAACTCCTCCGCGACGACTTCGACGTGTACTTCTCGACGGTCCAGGTCGAGACGACCTGCCTTGAGCGGGGAGCGGCCCGCGAGATCGACGCGACGTGGGATGTCCCGAAGCCGCGGGCCGAGGCGACGCGCCCGGTCTCCGCCCTGGTGGTCACCGGGCCTAACTGGGTACCGCCGAACCACCAGCCCGGCTCGTCGCGGTAGCCCCCGGTGCCACGTCACCTGCTCCTCCTCTTCCTCGCCCTCTTCCTCGCCATGATCGGATTCGGCCTCACGCTCCCGGTGCTGCCGGCGTTCGTCGAGCGGCTCGCCCTCGGGCGCGCGGCGACGCCGGGGCGGGTGGCCCTCCACGTGGGCGCGCTCACGAGTGCGTACGCCCTCGCGCAGCTCGTGCTGGCCCCGCTGTGGGGAGGGTGGTCGGACCGGCACGGGCGGAAGGCGCTCGTCGTGCTCGGCCTCGTCGGGGTCGCCCTCTCGCACGTAGCCTTCGGGCTGGGGACCTCGCTCGCGCTACTCTACGGGGCACGCCTGGTCGGTGGCGCGTTCGCGGCGGCCCTGGTCGTGGCGGCCACGGCCGCCGTCGCCGATGCGGTCCCGGCGGGGGAGCGAGGCCGGGCGATGGCGTGGCTGGGCACGGCCGTCAGCCTCGGCTTCGTGGCCGGGCCCGCCCTCGGCGGCCTCCTGGCGCGGGGCGCCTGGCACGTCACCCTCACGCTGGGGCACCTCGTCTTCGACGGGTTCTCGGTCCCCTTCTTCGTGGCGGCGGGCCTGACGCTGGCGGTGGTGCCGCTGGTGGGCCACTCCCTCCCGAACTCGACCCCGAACTCGACGCCGACGGCCGCGTCGGCGCGGGTCGCCCGGCTGCCGGTGCCGTGGTGGCCCCTGGCCCGGCGGCTGGGTGGCGTGCTCGCGCTCGCGCTCATCAGCATGGCGGCGCTCACGCTCTTCGAGGCCGTCTTCGCGCTCTACGCCGACCGCGAGCTCGGCTTCGGCCTGCGGGAGATCGGTGTCGCCTTCGCGCTGTGTGGGCTGGTCATGGCCGTGTTCCAGGGCGGGGCCGTCGGGTGGCTGAGCGGACGGGTGGGGGTGCGGGTCCAGGTCGCGCTGGGCTTCGGCCTGCTCGGCGTGGGGCTGCTCGCGCTCCCGTTCCTGAGCCGGGTGCCGATCGTCCTCGCGGCGGTGAGCGTGCTCGCGCTCGGCGTCGCGCTCGTCACCCCGAACCTCCTCACCCTCGCCGCCGACCGCAGCGGTCCGCAGGCCGGCGCCGGGCTCGGGCTGCTCAACGCCGCCGTCGGCCTGGGGCAGATCCTCGGTCCGCTCGTCGGCGGCCTCCTCTTCGCCTGGCAGGCCGACCTGCCCTTCCGGGTCGCCGGGCTGGTCGCGCTCGCCGTTGCGGCCGGGACCGTGGTCCTGCGCCGCAGACCCCACCTCTCGCCCGTCCTGCCCACGGTGCTCGGTTCGGCAACGCCAGACTCTCCTGATTGCTAGCCCCCTCGGAGGGGACCCCATGTCAGCTCACGTCTCCCCTACCAGCGGGCCGCCCGTCGGCGCACCCTCTGCAGCGACGGACGCTCTGCCCCCGTGCGGAAAGCATCCGGGGGCCGAGTGCGTGCCCTGGCCGACGGGCGGTACCGACGAGTACACGCTCTTCACCGAGGGGGACGACCTGTACGACGCGATGGTCGCGTCCATCGAGGCGGCCCGGCGGCGGGTAGACCTGGAGAGCTACATCTTCGCCGCAGACGAGGTGGGGTGGCGCCTCGGGGAAGCCCTCGCGGCGCAGGCGCGCGCCGGCCTGCAGGTGCGCCTGATGGTGGACGCGGCGGGCTCGATGTTCTCGTTTTCGCGCGAGATCGAGCGCTACCTGCGGCAGCACGGCGTGGCGGTCCGGCGCTTCCACCGGTGGAGCTGGCGTCAGCCCCTCCGGTTCTACCGGCGCGACCACCGCAAGCTCCTCGTCGTCGACGGCCACGAGGCCTTCGTGGGCGGGTTCAACATCCACCGGGAGAGCTCCCGGTCGGCCTACGGACCGGGACGGTGGCGGGACACGCACGTGAGGCTGGACGGTGCTCTGGCGGAGCGGGCGTCAGCGTTGTTCGAGGTGGCCTGGAGCGGCAACCATCGTGGGGAACCACTGGCGGGCCGCCCGAGCGGAGACGCGCTTGTCCCCAACCACTCCCGCATCTGTCGGCACCAGGTGCATTGCCTGTTCACCCGGTTGCTTCAGAGCGCTGACCGCCGTCTTTTCGTGACGACCCCCTACTTCGTGCCTGATCGCGGCACGCAGGGCGAACTCGTCCAGGCTGCGAAACGCGGTGTGGACGTCCGTCTGCTGCTGCCAGGAAAGAGCGACGTCCCCATCACCCGGTGGGCGGCCCGGGCCGCCTACCGGACGCTGTTGGCGGCGGGCATCCGGGTCTTCGAGTATCAGCCGCGCATGCTCCACGCCAAGACCGCCGTCGCGGACGGCATGACGGCAACCGTGGGCACGGCCAACCTCGACTACCGCAGCTTCTTCGTCAACTACGAGATCAACCTCTTCTCTGCCAACCGCGCCCTGTGCACGGCCCTGGAGGAACAGTTCAGGACGGACCTGGGCGATGCGGTCGAGGTCACCGCCCGTGGCTGGTCGAGGCGCCCGTGGGGCGGGATGGCCGCCGAGGCGGTCGGCTGGACCGCTCGGCGCTGGCTGTGACCGACGCCAACCCCCTCTCGACATCGCCATGAGGACACCGCCACATATGCCAGCACGGGACGTGCGCGCCTCGACGCGCCCGTCCGCCACCCGGCCATCGGCTACGGGGCCTTCTGGCCCGCCGACGGTGACCGTCTCGTTCGGCGGGCACGCGGCCCGTGTCTCGCCGAGATCACACCCAACCTGAAGCCGCCACGACCCATGACCGACGAAGCCACCACCCACGCCACGGGGACGGTCGAGTGGTTCGACGCCGAGCGCGGCGTCGGGCTCATCTCGTCCGACGACGGCGCGGCGCCCTGCGCCGTCCACGCCGGCACGCTCCGCGCCTGCGGCGTCGCCTCGCTGGCGGCCGGGGACCGCGTGCGGTTCCAGGTACGGACTGAGGGGGGCAAACGCACCGCGACCGACCTGGCCCTGCTCCCCGCTGTGCAGCGGTGGGAGAACGAGGGCGGAGCCGTCAACCCCAGCGCCTGACATATCCCACGACCCCATGCATGACGTCCCTTTCGGCCTGGCCATCTGGCTCGGCGGCCTCATCCTCCTCATCGTCGTCGTGCTCTACGTCGTGCCCTGGTGGCGGGCGCGCCGGAAGCGCGCCGCGTCGCCTCCGTCAGGGCCAACGGACGACCCCGACACCGACGGCCTGCCTCGATCCGGCCCCTGACCGCCGTGCCTCCTACGGCCGAAATGACCCGGCCTCGTCGCTCTCCGCATGTACCCCCGCATCAGCGACCTCTTTCAGTACCTCCTCGGGGTCGACGTCGCCCTCCCGTTCTACTCGTTCGGGCTGATGGTGGCCCTCGCCATCCTCGCGGCGGCGTGGATGACGCAGCGAGAGCTCGACCGGATGTACGGCCTCGGCCTCGTCGGCTCGGTGCAGGTGCGAGGGAAAGACGCCAAGGGCAGGCCCCGGACGACGGCGCAGAGCCCCTCCGCGCTCGTCTGGACGATGGCGCTGCTCGCAGCCGGCTTCGGCATCGCCGGGGCCAAGCTGTTCCACGTCGTCGACTACTGGGACGAGTTCACCCAGGACCCGGTCGGGATGGTGGTCTCGACGTCGGGGCTGACGTTCTACGGCGGCCTCGTCGTGGCGACGGTCGCCGTGGCGGCGTACGCCTACCGCAAGGGCCTCCGCGTGCCGCGCCTGGCCGACGCCGCCGCGCCGGGCATGCTGCTGGCGTACGGGATCGGCCGGGTCGGCTGCTACCTCTCCGGCGACGGCGACTGGGGCGTCTGCTCCAGCCTCGCCGACAAGCCGGGCTGGATCCCGGCCTTCCTCTGGAGCGAGACGTTCCCCCGCAACATCGTCGGTCCGGGGCGGACGACCATCGACCCCGTCGTCTTCAACGCCCAGTACCGGGGGGCCGAGTGCGCGCTCGCGGCACCGGACGGCGTCTACCCGACGATGCTCTACGAGCTGGCGATGGCGGCGGCCCTCGCGGGCGCCCTGTGGCTCCTCCGGAAGCACCCGTTCAAGGCCGGCTGGCTGTTCTCGCTCTACGCCGTGTTCGCGGGGGCCGAACGGTTCCTCATCGAGGAGATCCGCGTCAACCCCGAGGCCGCGTTCGGCCTCCCGCAGTCGCAGATCATCTCCATCGGGTTCGTCGTCGCGGGTCTCGTCGGCCTCGCCATCACGACGCGCCGACGGCCACCCCTCGGAGCGCCCGTGTCGCGGCCGGTCCCGGAGGCCGTCTCCACCGGATCGTCCCTCTGACGCCCTTCTCACACCACGCCCTCGCCTCCCCACCGCCATGACCATCGACGGCCAGACAGACCCGCTTCCCCTGACAGACGAGGCCCTCGCCCGCCTCGACGCCTACTGGCGCGCGGCCAACTACCTCTCGGTCGGCCAGATCTACCTCCTCGACAACCCGCTCCTCCGCGAGCCCCTCACGCTGGAGCACGTCAAGCCGCGCCTGCTCGGCCACTGGGGCACCACGCCCGGGCTCAACTTCGTCTACGTCCACCTCAACCGGCTCGTCCGGGAGCGCGACCTGAGCGTGCTCTACGTCACCGGGCCGGGGCACGGCGGCCCCGGGATCGTCGCCAACACGTACCTCGAAGGGAGCTACACCGAGCACTACCCGGACATCACGCAGGACGCCGAGGGGATGCGGAAGCTGTTCCGCCAGTTCTCGTTTCCCGGCGGCATCCCGAGCCACACCTCGCCCGAGACGCCCGGCTCGATCAACGAGGGCGGCGAGCTCGGCTACGCCCTCGCCCACGCCTACGGGGCCGTCTTCGACAACCCGGACCTCGTCGCGTGCTGCGTCGTCGGCGACGGCGAGGCCGAGACGGGGACGCTCGCGGCGAGCTGGCACTCGAACAAGTTCCTCAACCCCGCCCGCGACGGGGCCGTCCTCCCCGTCCTCCACCTCAACGGCTACAAGATCGCCAACCCGACCGTGCTGGCGAGGATGCCGCGCGAGGAGCTCGAGAGCCTGTTCGTCGGCTACGGCTACGCCCCCGTCTTCGTCGAGGGCGACGAGCCGGAGGCGATGCACCAGCGGATGGCGGCGGCGCTCGACGACGCCGTCTCCGAGATCCAGCGCATCCAGCGGGACGCCCGCGAGGACGGCGTCACGGAGCGCCCGCGCTGGCCCCTCGTCGTGCTCCGCTCGCCGAAGGGGTGGACCGGCCCGGAGGTGGTGGACGGCGTCCAGGTCGAGGGCACGTTCCGCTCGCACCAGGTCCCGCTGGCGGGGCTCGCCGACGACCCCGAGCACCTGGCCGCCCTGGAGGCGTGGATGCGGAGCTACCGGCCCGAGGAGCTCTTCGACGAGTCGGGCCGCCTCGTCCCCGAGGTGGCCCGACTCGCGCCCGAGGGCGAGCGGCGCATGGGCTCGAACCCCCACGCCAACGGGGGCCTCCTCCTGAAGGACCTCCGGATGCCCGACTGGCGCGACTACGCCGTCGAGGTCCCCGCGCCCGGCGCGGTCACGGCCGAGGCGACGCGCGTGATGGGCCGGCTCCTCCGCGACGTGATGGCGATGAACCCCGAGACCTTCCGCGTGGTCGGCCCGGACGAGACGGCCTCGAACCGGCTCTCGGCCCTCTTCGAGGTGACGGACCGTGCCTGGATGGAGCCCGCCCTCGAGACCGACGCCCACCTCGCGCCGGACGGCCGCGTGATGGAGGTCCTGAGCGAGCAGCTCTGCCAGGGCTGGCTCGAGGGCTACCTCCTCACCGGGCGCCACGGCCTCTTCTCCTGCTACGAGGCCTTCATCCACATCGTCGACTCGATGTTCAACCAGCACGCGAAGTGGCTCGACGTGACCCGCGACATCCCGTGGCGGCGGCCCCTCGCCTCGCTCAACTACCTCCTCACCTCGCACGTCTGGCGCCAGGACCACAACGGGTTCAGCCACCAGGACCCCGGCTTCATCGACTTCGTGGTCAACAAGAAGGCCGAGGTCGTCCGGGTCTACCTCCCGCCCGACGCCAACACGCTCCTCTCGGTCACCGACCACTGCCTCCGGAGCCGCCACTACGTCAACGTGATCGTGGCCGGCAAGCAGCCCGAGCCCCAGTACCTCGACCTCGACGCGGCCATCACGCACACGGCCGCCGGGATCGGGATCTGGGAGTGGGCCGGCAACGACCAGCACGCCGAGCCGGACGTGGTGATGGCCTGCGCCGGCGACGTCCCGACGCTGGAGACGCTCGCCGCCGTGGACCTCCTCCGCCAGCACCTCCCGGAGCTCAAGGTCCGCGTCGTCAACGTCGTGGACCTCATGCGGCTCCAGCCCGAGCGCACGCACCCGCACGGGCTCTCCGACCGCGCCTTCGACGCGCTCTTCACGACGGACAAGCCGGTCATCTTCGCCTACCACGGCTACCCGTGGCTCATCCACCGGCTCACCTACAGCCGGACGAACCACGCCAACTTCCACGTCCGCGGGTTCGTCGAGGAGGGCTCCACCACGACCCCGTTCGACATGGTGGTCCGCAACGGGCTCGACCGCTTCCACCTCGTGATGGACGTGGCCGAGCGGGTGCCGACGGTCGGGCCGCACGGCCCCCACGTGCACCAGACGATGCGCGACCGGCTCGTCGAGCACCGGGAGTACATCACCCGGCACGGGCAGGACATGCCGGAGGTCCGCGACTGGGTCTGGCCGCACGAGCCCGCCTCGCCGTCGGGCGTCCAGGGAGCCTGAGCCGTGGCAACGGCCATCGCCCCTGCGTACCCGCCGTCGCGGCAGAAGCGCCTCCGCCAGGTCGCCCGCGCCCTCGCCCGGCACGGCCTGGGCTGGCTCGTGCTCGACCTCGGTCTCGGCCGCCTCGTCCCGTTCCACCGCGGGGTCCTCCGGCACGCCGCGCAGGAGGACCCGTACACCAAGCCCGAGCACCTCCGCCTCGCGCTCGAAGACCTCGGCGTCACGGCCGTCAAGCTGGGGCAGGTGCTCAGCACGCGCCCCGACCTCGTCCCGGCGGACCTCGCGGCGGAGCTGGCCCGGCTCCAGGACCGCGTGCCGCCCGTGCCCTTCGAGGCCGTCCGCGCCGTCGTCGAAGCGGAGCTGGGGCAGCCGCTCGAGGCGCTCTTCGCGGCGTTCGACCCCGAACCGCTCGCGGCGGCCTCTATCGGGCAGGTCCACGCGGCGACGCTCCCCGACGGCACGGCCGTCGTGGTGAAGGTGCGGCGGCCCGGCGTCGAGGCCCAGGCCGAGGCCGACCTCGCCCTCCTCGACGCCCTCGCCCGTACCGCCGCTGCGCGCACGTCGTGGGGACAGGACTACGACATCGTGGGGTGGGTGAGGGAGTTCGCCTTCACCCTCCGCGACGAGCTCGACTACGCCGCCGAGGCCCGGCACGCCGAGCAGGTCCGACGCGACTTCGCCGACGAGCCGGCGCTCCACGTCCCGGCGGTGTTCCCCGAGCGCTCCGCCCGGCGCGTGCTCACGATGGAGCGGCTCGACGGGGTCAAGGTGGACGACGCGGCGGCCCTCGCCGCCGCCGGCGTGGACCGCCAGGAGCTCGCGCGCACGGCCACCCGCGTCATGCTCCGGATGGTGCTGCGCAACGGGTTCTACCACGCCGACCCCCATCCGGGCAACGTGCTAGTTCTGCCCGGCGGCCGGATCGGGCTGCTCGACTTCGGGATGGTCGGCGCGCTCGACGCAGCCACGCGCCAGGCCCTCCTCCGCATCGTCCTCGCCCTGGCCGCCGAGGACACCGACCGCCTCGTCGACGAGCTGACGGCGCTCGGCGTGACCGGCGAGGCGGTCGCGCGCGGTCCGCTCAAGCAGGACCTCGAGCGGCTCCGCCGCCGCTACGCCACGCGCCCGCTCAAGGAGATCGCCGCCGCCGAGGCCTTCCAGGACATCATGGACGTGGCCCGCCGCCACCGCCTCCGCCTGCCGGCCGAGCTGGTCCAGCTGGCGAAGGTGACGGCGATGGCCGAGGGGACCGCCCTCCAACTCGACCCCGACTTCGAGATCCTCGCCTTCTCGCTCCCCTACGTCCGGCGGTTCTGGCTCCGCACGCTCTCGCCGCGCGCACAGGCCCGGCGCCTGAGCGGGTCGCTCGCCGACCTCGCCGACCTCGGAGAGGCGCTCCCACGCCAGCTCCGCCGCCTGACCCACCGGCTCGAACAGGGCGCGCTGCCGCTCACTGTTGCCGCCGACCCCTCTCCGGAGACGCTGCAGCGGATCGACCGGGCGGCCAACCGCGTCGCCGTCAGCGTGCTCACGGCCGCCTTCGTCGTCGGGGGCAGCCTGCTCGCCCTCGCTTACCACCCGACGGGGGGCCACCCGGCCCTCGTGGCCGTCGCGGTCCTCGCCGTCCTTTTCGTCCTCGGCCTCGTCGCGGCGCTCTGGCGTCGCGGCCGGCTGTGACGCTCGTTCCCTCTCATAAACCCATCCACTGGAGACCCCATCATGACCCACACTGAAAACACCCGCGTCGCCGTCAACGGCTACGGCGTCATCGGCAAGCGCGTCGCCGCCGCCGTGGCGGCGCAGGACGACATGACCCTCGCCGGCGTCGCCGACGTGGCGACGGACTGGCGCGTGGCCGTGGCCCGCGCGAAGGGCTACCCGCTCTTCGGGGCGACGCTCGAGCACGTCCGCGCCATGACCGAGGCCGGTCTCGACCCGGCCGGCTCCCTCGACGACCTCCTCGGCGCCGCCGACGTCGTCGTGGACTGCACGCCGAAAAAGGTGGCCGCCGGCAACGTCGAGCGCTACCGCGAGCGCGGGATCAAGTTCATCGTGCAGGGCGGCGAGAAGCACGCCGTCACCGGGCACTCGTTCACCGCCGAGAACAACTACGACACCGCGCTCGGCCGCCAGAGCACGCGCGTCGTCTCGTGCAACACGACCTCGACGGTACGGACGCTCTCCGCGCTCAAACAGGCCGGGCTGTTGAAGAAGGCTCGCGGCGTGCTCATCCGTCGCGCCACCGACCCGTGGGAGAGCCACCTCGGCGGCATCATGAACACTCTCGTCCCCGAGGCCGACATCCCCAGCCACCAGGGGCCGGACGCGCAGACCGTGGACCCCGAGCTCGACGTGGTGACGATGGCCGTGAAGGCGCCCGAAACCCTCAGCCACCTCCACTACTGGACGGTCCAGCTCACGCGCGAGGCCTCGAAGGACGAGGTGCTGGGTGCCCTCCGCGCCTCGTCTCGCATCGCGTTCATCCGCATGGCCGACGGCCTCGTCGCGCTCAACTCGGTGAAGGAGCTCATGGCCGACCTCGGCCGCCCGCACGACAACCTCTACGAGGTCGCCGTCTGGGAGGACATGCTGACGGTGCAGGGCGACGAGGCGTTCTACGCCTACATGGTCGACAACCAGGCCATCGTCATCCCCGAGACTATCGACGCCATCCGGGCGCTGACGGAGATCGAGGCGGACGGGGCCACGTCCATCGAGAAGACCAACGAGGCCCTCGGCATCACCGGGCGGCTGGTGCCCGAACCGGTCGCCGCGTAGTCGCTGTCAGGGGCGCGGCGGCCGCGCCCTGTTCGTTCTCTCAACTCGCTCGAAGACCTATGGCCTACGTCGTCGCCGAGCCCTGCGTGGGCTGCACGTTCACCGACTGCGTCGAGGTCTGCCCCGTCGACTGCTTCTACGTCGGGCCGAACTTCATCGCCATCCACCCCGACGAGTGCATCGACTGCAACGCCTGCGTCCCGGTCTGCCCCGTCGAGGCCATCTACCCGGAGGACGAGCTGCCCGAGAAGTGGGCGCACTACGCCGAGTGGAACGCGTACCTCGCGCCCCGCTGGCAGGCCCTCGGCCACAACCTCGTCGAGAAGCGGCCCGGGTCGCCCCCCGCGACGGACCTCTCATGCGCCGACCGCCCCCGCTCGGAAGCCGACATCCTCACGTGGGAGGGGGACCCCGGCGCCTGACGCGACGCCGTCTGGCAACGTAGCCTGACCCGCCCTGGGTTGACGCGGCCCTCGTACGAGGAGCCGCGTCAACCCGAGTCCGGTAGCACCGTGCCGGGTCGACGGCCCCGACGACTACCCCCACAGATCAACCGGACCTGGTATCACACCAGGGCAACGGGGGCCTACGCGGCGTCGAAGACGGGCCGGAAGCCCGCGCTCTCGACGGCGCCGCGTACGGCGTGGCGGTCGGCGCCGTCCGAGAGGCGGACGACCGCCGGGCCGTCGAGCGTGAGCTGCTCGACGGTCACGCCGGGCGTGCGCTCCAGCGCGCGCGTGGCCGAGGCGACGCAGCCGCCGCAGGTCATGCCCTCGATGCCGAAGCGGAGGGTCTCGTCGTTCTGGGTGTTCGTGTTCATGGGACTGGGGGAGGGTGGTGAAAGGGAAGCGTGTGAAACGGGGGAGCCGGGCGTGTCGCACGTGCAGTCGAGGCAGCCGGCGCAGGCCCGGCAGGCGTCTTCGAGCCGCTCGCGGAGCGCGCCCCGCGCCCGATGACGGCGGACGCGGAGGGCGCCGGGCGAGACGCCGAGCCGCCCCGCCAGCGCGGCCGACGGCTCGCCGTTGAGCTCGGCCCGGATCAGGTAGGCGGCGTCCGGCGCGAGGTCGGCCAGGAGCGGGCGGTAGCACGCGCATAGCCGGGGCGCCTCCTCGGGCGGCATCTCGGCGTCCGGTTGTTTGCCCGACCACGCCGCCTCGCGTCGGCCTGCGGCGTCGCGTCGGCGGTGGGCGTCGACGGTCGCGTTCCGGACGACGCGCCACAGCCACCGGGTGAGGTCGGACTCGTCGTCCATCGCGGGCGCGCCCTCGACCGCCTTCAAGAGCGCGTCCTGGACCACGTCCTCGGCCACGTCGGGGCCGAGCCTCTGGCGGACGTAGGCGAGGAGCGGCTCGCCATGGGCGGCGAGCGCGGCTTCGAGCAGGGTGGGGGAGAGGGACATGGTACGGAGGGCGTTCGCCGCTACAAACGCAGTCGGCGGCCAAGCGTTACCGAGCGGCCGAGGACGCGCCGATCTCTGGCGCCGTGAAGCGGCGCAGCCGGAGCGCGTTGGTCAGGACGAAGACCGACGAGAGTCCCATCGCCGCCGCCCCGAGGACGGGGGAGAGCATCACGCCGAGCGCCGGGTAGAGCACGCCCGCCGCGACCGGGATGAGGACGACGTTGTAGGCGAAGGCCCAGAACAGGTTTTGCTTGACGTTCCGGAGCGTCGCCGCCGAGAGCGCGCGGGCGTCGACGAGCGCGGTGAGGTCCCCGCGCATCAAGACCACGTCGGCCGCCTCGATGGCGACGTCGGTCCCGGTCCCGATGGCGACGCCGACGTCGGCCTGCGCCAGCGCCGGCGCGTCGTTGATCCCGTCGCCCACGAAGGCGACGTGGGCGGCCCCGCCGTCCCGGCCGCCCTCGGCCTGGAGCCGGCGGACGGCCTCGGCCTTGTCGGCCGGGAGCACCTCGGCGAGGACCTCGTCGATCCCGAGCCGCCGCGCCACGGCCTGGGCGGTGGCACGGTTGTCGCCCGTCACCATCGCCACGCGGAGCCCAGCCCGGTGCAGCGCGTCGATGGCCGCGGGCGTCGTCGCCTTGACGGGGTCGGAGACCGCGATCGCCGCCGCCAGCCGTCCATCGATGGCGGCGTAGAGCGGGGTCTTCCCCTCCTCGGCGAGCCGTCGCGCCGCCTCCGCCAGCGGCCCCACCTCGACGCCGAGGCGGGCCATGAACCGGTCGGCCCCGACCTCGACGCGGCGGCCCTCCACCGTGCCGCGCACGCCGAAGCCGGGCACGGCCTCGAACTCGGACGCCGCGGGCACGTCGAGGCCTCGCTCGGCGGCGGCGCGCACGATGGCCGCGCCGACGGGGTGCTCGCTGGGCACCTCGACGGAGGCGACGAGACGAATCAGGGCGGCCTCGTCCGGGTTGGCCCCGTCTGCCAGCGCGACGTCGGTCAGCGTCGGCCGTCCCTCGGTGAGCGTCCCCGTCTTGTCGAGGGCGACGACGTCGGCCTCGCTCAGCGTCTGGAGTGCCTCGCCCTTGCGGAACAGGACGCCCAACTCGGCCGCTTTGCCGGTCCCGACCATGACCGAGACGGGCGTGGCGAGGCCCATCGCGCACGGGCACGCGATGATGAGGACCGAGACGGCGGCGACGAGCGCGTACGTCAGCGCCGGGCTCGGGCCGACCCAGAGCCACACGGCGAACACGAGCGCGGCGATCACGAGCACGACGGGCACGAACACGGCGACCACGCGGTCGGCGAGGGCCTGGATCGCGGGCCGCGACGCCTGCGCCTCCTCGACGAGCTGGACGATCTGGGCGAGGACCGTGTCGGCCCCGACGCGCGTCGTCTCGACCAAGAGCGACCCGGCCTGGTTCACCGTCCCGCCCACGACCTCGTCGCCGTCGGTCTTCTCGACCGGGACCGGCTCGCCCGTCACCATCGACTCGTCGACGTAGCTCGTGCCCTCCACGACGACGCCGTCGACGGGCACCTTCTCGCCCGGCCGCACGCGGACGACGTCGCCCACGGCCACGTCGTCGATGGGCACCTCCGTTTCCTGGCCGTCCTTGACGACGCGAGCGGTCTCCGCCTTCAAGCCCAGGAGCGCCCGGACCGCGTCCGAGGTCTGGCCCTTCGCCCGCGCCTCGAACCACTTGCCAAGCAGGATCAGCGTGATGATCGTCGCCGACGCCTCGTAGTACACGTGGACCGCGCCGGCGGGGAGCACGCCCGGCAGGAACGTCGCCACGACGGAGTACCCGTAGGCGGCCGACGTGCCGAGCGCGACGAGGGTGTTCATGTCGGGCGCGCCGTGGCGCGCCGCGGCCCACCCGGCGCGGTAGAACCGCCAGCCCGGCCCGAACTGGACGGCCGTCGCCAGCACGAACGCCACGAGCCAGCGCGTGTGCATCGGGACGAGCCCATCCACGAAGGCCATCCCGCCGGGGATCGCCATCGGCACCATCTCCATCAGGAAGAGCGGCAGCGACAGCCCGGCCGCCCACAGCAGACGCCGCCGCAGCCTCTGGCGGTCGAGCTCGCGCGCTGTACGTTCGGCGTCCTCCGTGCTCGCGCCACCCACGGCCTCGACCACGTCGTAGCCCGTCTTGCGGACGGCCTCGTAGAGCGCCTCGACGTCCGTCCCAGTCGCGTAGCGCACGCGCGCCCGCTCGGTCGCCAGGTTGACGCTCGCCTCGACCACGCCGTCGGCGCCCTGCAACGCCTTCTCGACGCGCCCGACGCAGGCCGCGCACGTCATCCCGCCGACGGCGAAGCTCACCTCCTCGGTCCGCACGTCGTAGCCCGACTGGCGGACGGCCTCGGCCAGCGCGAGCGGCGTCGTCTCGGAGGCGTCGAACTCGACCGTGGCCCGTTCGGTCGCCAGGTTGACCGTCGCCCGATGCACGCCCGGGACGGCGTTCAGCGCCTTCTCGACGCGCCCCGAGCACGCGGCGCACGTCATCCCTTCGACACCTAGTATCGCTCGGGACCGGGCCTCGGGCGGCAGGCCGCCGGCCCCGTCGCCGGACGGGTCGGCGACGGGGGGATCGGAGAGCAGGGCAGGGGAGGGGGCAGGCATCGCAAGAGGGGGCTTTCCCAGACAAACGCAGCGGCTGTGTCGGCGTTACCGCAGCCGACGCGCGCCCGGTCGGGATGCGTCCAACGCCGACCGTCCGTGAACGGACGGCGCATATGGCCCTACCTGAAGGCCTTTTAAGGTTGACCAGGAGCGAACGGCGGGGGTGGTGCGTATCTCCCCCACGTGACTCGCTCCGCACCCCCGTCCCTCGGGCTGGCGTCCCTCCTGGCCGTCGCCCTCTTGGTCCTCGCCGCCGGCCCCGCCGCGGCGACCGTCGCGGACGCCCTGGTGAACCGCTGCTGCAGCGAGTCCTGCCCGCCCCCTGAGGCCCCGGACGACGGCGCGACGTGCTGCGCCCAGGCCCCCGCCGCGGGGCACGACGTGGCCACGGCCCCGCCGCCGCCGGTCACCGACGCCGCGCTGGCGGCGGTCGTGGCGGGTACGGTGGTGCCTCGGGCGGCGCCGCGCGCCCACGCGCCGCCGCGTGACGCCGGCCCGCCGCCCGGCCCCCGCCGGCACCTCGCCCTCTCGGTCTTCCTGGTCTGAGCCGATCCGACGTGACGCGACGCCTCTGGCGTCCACGGACGCGCCCGCGTCCTCCCACACCGTCGTCGATCTGCTCCAGACCATGACCCTCGCATCCGTAGCGCGCCTCGCGCTGCTGGCGGGCCTGGCCGCCGCGGCACCCCACGCCCGCGCCCAGGCCCCCGACACCCTCCGCCTCGACGCCGTCCTCGGCGCCCTCTACGCGGACAACCCCACGCTCCAGGCTGCCCGCTTGGACGCCCGTGCGCTCGCGCGCCGCGGCGACCAGGTCGGCGCGCTCCCCGACCCGACCGCGTCGGTCATGGTCGCCCCGTACCCCATCCTCACGGCGCGGGGCACGCAGCGGAGCCAGTGGCGCGTCGAGCAGATGCTCCCCTGGCCCGGCACGCTCGGCCTCCGCCGCGACGCGGCCGACGCCGCCGCCGAGGCGGCCCGGATCGGCGCCGACGTGACGGCCCTCGACCTCGGCCAGCGCGCGACGCGGGCCTACGCCGACCTGGTGCGGACGCAGGAGGCGGCCGAGGTCGTCCGCTCGTTCCAGGCGCGGCTGGACGCCTTCGCCGAGGCCGCGGCGGTCCGCTACGAGGTCGGGCGAGGTCCCCAGGGCGCCGTCCTCCAGGTCCAGCTCGAACGGCAGCGGCTGGCGGAGCGGCTCATCGAGCTGGGCCGCCAGCGCGACCGGGCCGTCCAGGCGCTCGCCCGCGTGCTCGACCGGCCGGGCCTCACCGTGGGCCGCGTCGTCACGCCGCCGCCCGCGCTCCCCACAGACCTCGACCTCGACGCGCTCGCCCTGGGCCTCCGCCCCGAGGTGGCCCAGGCCCAGGCCCGCATCGTGCAGGCCGAGGCCGACGTGGCGCTCGCCGAGCGGGCCTACTACCCGGACCTCGGCGTCGGCGTCGTCTACACCGACGTCGCGCCCGCCGACGCGCCGCCGACGGCGACGGGCCGCGACGCGCTCGGGCTGATGGCCTCGGTCCGCATCCCGCTCGGGCGCGACCGGCTCCGCGCGGGCGTGGACGAGGCCCGGCTCCGCCAGCGGGCCGCCCAGGCCCGCCTCCAGGCCACGGAGACCGCCGTCCAGGCCGACGTGGCCGACGCGCTCTCCGACGCCCGCCGCGCCGCCGAGTCCGTCGCGCTGTACCGCGACGTCCTGCTCCCGCAGTCGCTCACGACCGTCGAGTCCGCGCTCGCGGGCTACACGACCGGCACGGTCGACTTCCTCGCCTTCCTCGACGCCGAGCGCGCCCGGTTCCAGGTCCAGCTCGGCCTCGTCGACGCCCGCGCCCGGCTCCTCGACGCGGCCGCCGACCTCGCCCGCGCCGTCGGCCTCACCACCCCCGCCGTCTCTCCCCTCCAGGACCGATGACCCCCGACACCCAGACCCCGCCCGCCCCGCCCCCGGTGGACGCGCCCGACCCGGCCGATCCCTACGACGAGGCGCCCCGCGACGGTCGCCCCCGCCGCGCCCGCTGGGTCATGCTCGCCCTCCTCGCCCTCGTGGCGGCCGTCGGCCTGACGTGGGCGCTCACGCGGGGCGACTCGTCCGACGCCGTCGCCGACGCCCCGCCCGCCGAGGCGCCCGGCGGCGCGGCGGCCTCCGGCGACGGCTCCCCGGGCGGTCTCGCCCAGTTCGACGCCAACGGCGACGGCGTGGTCTACCAGTCGGGGATGCACCCGTGGATCGTCGAGGACGAGCCGGGGACGTGCCCGATCTGTGGGATGGACCTCGAGCCCGTGCCCGTGTCCGGCGCCCCGGCCGGGACCGTCGAGATCGACCCGGTCACGTTGCAGAACATCGGCGTCCGGACGGCCCTCGTCGCCACGGGCCAGATCGAGCGGACGTTGCGCACGACGGGCACGTTCGAGGCCCGCGACGCCGGGCGCGAGACGGTCACGCTCCGGGTCGGCGGGTTCGTCGAGCGGCTCTACGTCGACACCGAGGGCCAGCGCGTCCGCCAGGGCCAGCCGCTCCTCGAGATCTACAGCCCCGAGCTCGTCTCGACGCAGCAGGAGCTCCTCCTCGCCGTCCGCAACCGCGAGCTCTTGGGCGGCGGGGAGGGGGCGGCCCGGCTCGTCGAGGCGGCCCGGACCCGGCTCCGCCTCTTCGGGCTGGGGGCCGGGCAGATCGCGGCCGTCGAGCGCTCGGGCACGATCCAGGAGCGGATCACGCTCTTCGCGCCCGCGAGCGGGACGGTCCAGAACAAGCGGATCGTCGAGGGCATGCAGGCCACGCCCGGCATGCCGCTCATGGACATCGTGAACCTCGGCGCGCTCTACCTCCAGGTCGACGTCCCCGAGCAGGACCTCGGCTGGGTCGCGCCCGGCACGCGCGCCGTCGTGGCCGTGACCTCGCTGCCGGGCGACGAGCTCCGGGGCCGCGTCGACTACGTCTACGACACGCTCGACCCGTCGACGCGGACGGGCACGGCCCGGATCACGCTCGCCAACGCGGGCGGGCGCCTCCGGCCGGGCATGTACGCCACGGCCACGCTCTTCGGCGCCGCGAGCGCGTCGGGGCCGGTCGTCCCGACCGAGGCCATCGTCCGGACGGGCGGCGAGGGCGTCGGGGAGGCCGCCGTGATCCTGGCCCTGGGCGACGGCCGCTTCCGGCCCCAGCCCGTCACGATCGGGGAGGAGGGGGACGGCGTCGTCCGCGTCCTGTCCGGCCTCGCCGTCGGCGACCGCGTGGTCACGAGCGCCCAGTTCTTGATCGACTCCGAGGCCCGCCTCGCGGCGTCGCTCGGGGCCATGACCGGCGGGATGGAGATGGCCGACACCGACGACTTCCCCACCGAGTGATGCGAGATTCCAGAGCCAAAGACGGCGCCCTCGAGCGCCTCATCGAGTGGAGCGCCGAGAACCGGCTCCTCATCGGGCTGGTCACGCTCATGGTCGCCGGGCTCGGCGCGTGGGCCGCGCTCACGACGCCCGTCGACGCGATCCCGGACCTCTCCGACGTCCAGGTCATCGTCCGGACCGAGTACGCCGGCCAGGGCCCGCAGATCGTCGAGGAGCAGGTGACCTACCCGCTCACCTCGGCCATGCTCTCCGTCCCGGGCGCCCGGACCGTCCGGGGGTACTCCATGTTCGGGACGAGCTTCGTCTACGTCATCTTCGAGGACGGGACCGACCTGTACTGGGCCCGCTCGCGCGTCCTCGAGTACCTCTCCCAGGTCCAGGACCGGCTCCCCGATCAGGCCGCGCCCGCCTTGGGGCCGGACGCGACGGGCGTCGGCTGGGTCTACCAGTACAGCCTGCGCGACACGACGGGCACGTACGACCTCGCCCAGCTCCGGGCCGTCCAGGACTTCTACCTCCGCTACGAGCTCCAGGCCGTCGAGGGCGTGGCCGAGGTGGCGACGGTCGGCGGGTTCCAGAAGCAGTACCAGGTCGTCGTCGACCCCCAGCGGCTCGCGGCCTACGGCGTCCCCATCGGCCAGGTCGCGAGCGCGCTCCGTCGGAGCAACCGCGACGTCGGCGGGCGGCTCTTGGAGCTCGGCGAGCGCGAGTTCATCGTCCGCGGGAAGGGCTACCTCACCGGCCTCGACGACATCCGCCAGGTCGTCGTCAAGGCCGAGGGCGGGACGCCCGTCACCGTCGGGCAGATCGCTGAGGTCCGCCTCGGCCCCGAGATCCGGCGCGGGATCGCCGACGTGAACGGCGAGGGCGAGGTCGTCGGCGGCATCGTCGTCATGCGGAGCGGCGAGAACGCCCAGGCGACGATCGACGCGGTGAAGGAGCGGATCGCCGAGGTCTCGCCGGGCCTGCCCCCTGGCGTCGAGGTCGTCACCGAGTACGACCGCTCCGAGCTCATCGCGAGCGCCGTCTCGGCGCTCTCGACGACGATCTGGGAGGAGATGCTGGTCGTGGCCCTCGTGGTCATCGTGTTCCTGCTCCACGTCCGGAGCGCGTTCGTCGCCCTCGTGACGGTCCCGGTCGGCATCCTGATCGCGCTCGGGGTCATGCGGCTCCTGGGGATCAACGCCAACATCATGAGCCTGGGCGGGATCGCCATCGCCATCGGCGTGATGGTGGACGCCTCGCTCGTCATGGTCGAGAACGCCCACAAGCACATCGAGCGGGCGCGAGAGGCGAAGAGGGATAGGGAGGGATACGGGACGGGGGATGGGGCCGCCAGCGGGGCCGCCCCAGACGAGCCGCCCCCGCTGGCGGAGGGCGAGCGCGTCCGGGCCGTGATCGAGGCCGCGAAAGAGGTCGGGCCGTCGCTGTTCTTCTCGCTCCTGATCGTGACGGTCTCGTTCCTGCCCGTGTTCACGCTGGAGCAGGTCGAGGGCCGCATGTTCCGGCCCCTCGCGCTCACCAAGACGTTCTCGATGGCGGCGGCGTCCATCCTCGCCGTGACCCTGGTCCCGGCGCTCATGGCCGTCTTCGTCAAGGGGAAAATCCGGTCGGAGCAGAAGAACCCCGTCGCCCGGTTCTTCATCGCCGCCTACCGGCCCGTCATCCGGGGCACACTCCGGCACCCGCGCGCCGTGCTCCTGGTCGGGTTCTCGCTCCTGTTCGTGACCGTGCTCCCGGTCCAGCGGCTGCTCCTGGGTGAGACCTACGTCCCGTTCCCCCAGATCGGATCGGAGTTCATGCCGCCGCTCTGGGAGGGCGACATGCTCTACATGCCGACGACGCTCCCGGGCGTCTCGCCCCAGGAGGCCAAGAACATCCTGCAGCGGACCGACCGGATCCTGGCCTCGTTCCCCGAGGTGGAGCGCGTGTTCGGCAAGATCGGCCGGGCCGAGACGGCGACGGACCCGGCCCCGCTCTCGATGATCGAGACGACGATCATCTTGAAGCCCGAGGACCAGTGGCGCGACGGCGTCGACCGCGACAGCCTGACGCGGGCGTTCGACGCGGCCATCCGGTTCCCCGGCCTCACCAACGCCTGGACCATGCCGATCAAGACGCGGATCGACATGCTCGCGACCGGGATCCGGACGCCGGTCGGGGTCAAGATCGCGGGCGAGGACCTCGAGACGCTGGAGCGGCTCGGCGAGCAGGTCGAGCGGGCCGTCTCGGCCCTCCCCGGCACGCGGAGCGCCTACGCCGAGCGCGTCATGGGCGGGAGCTTCCTCGACGTCACCGTCGACCGCTTCGCCGCCGCCCGCTACGGGCTCACGTCGGGCGACGTCCAGGACGTGCTCCAGGCGGCCGTCGGCGGGATGAACGTGACGACGACCGTCGAGGGGCTCGAGCGCTACGGCGTCAACGTCCGCTACCCCCGCGGCCTCCGCGACGACCTCCCGGCGCTCCAGCAGGTCCTCGTGCCGACGCCCGGCGGCGCCCAGGTCCCGCTCGGCGAGCTGGCGACGTTCGCGTTCGTGAGCGGCCCGCCCATGATCAAGTCCGAGAACGCCCGCCCCAACGCGTGGGTCTACGTGGACCTGGAGGAGGGGGCCGACGTGGGCTCGTACGTCCAGGACGCCCAGGCGGCCGTCGAGGCGGCCGTCGACCTCCCGCCGGGCTACTCGATCCGGTGGAGCGGGCAGTACGAGTACATGGAGCGGGCCAACCGGCGGCTGGCGGTCTTGGTGCCCATCACGCTCGCCGTCGTGTTCCTCTTGCTGTTCCTCCACTTCCGGAGCGCCGAGGAGGCCCTGCTCCTGATGATCCCGCTCCCGTTCGCGGTCGTCGGCGCCGTCTGGCTCATGCTGGCGCTCGGGTTCAACTTCTCGATCGCCGTCGGCGTGGGGCTCATCGCCGTCGCCGGGCTCGCGGCCGAGACCGGCGTGGTCATGCACGTCTACCTCGACGAGGCCGTCGCGCGCTACCGCGAGCGCGGCTGGCTCACGAGCGTGCCGCGCTTGAAGGCCGCCTTGGAGGAGGGCGCCGTCGACCGCGTCCGGCCCAAGCTGATGACTGTCTTCACGACGATATTGGGGCTCACGCCCGCCATGCTCGGCACCGGGACCGGCGGCGAGATCATGCAGCGCATCGCCGCGCCCATGGTCGGCGGGCTCGTGACCTCGACGGTCCACACGCTCGTCATGATCCCGGCCCTCTACGCCGTCGTCCAGGGCCGCCGCCTGCGCCGCCAGCTCCGCGACGACGCGGGGGGCGACGGGCGCGCGCCCGACGCGCTCGCCCTGGAGCCGCTCGCGCCCCGCGCCCGTGCCCACGACGCCCCGCCCGCGCCATGACGACGCTCCGCACGGCGGCCGTCGTGGCCGCGCTCCTCGCCTCCGGCTTCACGGCCGAGCGGCTCGCCTCGCAGGGCGGCGTCGCCGCGGACCCGTCGACGTCCGAGCCCGTCGCCTCTCCGGCGGTCGCCTCTTCGGCGGTCGCCGCCGCCGGGCCGCCGTCGCCGGAGGCCCCGTCGCCGGAGGCCCCGTCGCCGGAGGCCCCGTCGCCGGAGGCCCCGTCGCCGGAGGCCCCGCTCGCTGTTGGCCCCCGCCTCCCGATGGGGCCGGTCCAGGGCGTCGTCAGCTCGCCGTTCGGCCCGCGCGCCCACCCCGTCTCGGGACGCGCGAGCCACCACGACGGCGTCGACCTCGCGGTCCCGGCGGGGACGGCCGTGTGGACCGTCGCCCCGGGCACGGTTTACGCGGTCGGCCGACGGCCGGGCTACGGGCTCGTCGTCGAGATCGACCACCCCGGCGGCATCCGCGGGAGCGAGCCCGTCCGGACGCGCTACGCCCACCTCGCCTCCGTCGACGCCGCCCTCCGTCCCGGCTTCCGCGTCGGCCGTGGGGTCGCGATCGGCGCGAGCGGCGGGCGCCCCGGCCGCGACGGCGTTTCCACGGGCGCCCACCTCCATTTCGAGGTCCGCGACGACAGGGGCCGCCCGCTCGACCCCGCCCGGTTCGTCCGCCTCCCCGGCGCCGCCACGGCCGCCCCCCGGTGGACGGCCGGGCCGAGCGGCCCGGGTCCCCGCGACCCGCCGGCGGCGGCGCCCGCCGCCGGGCCGGACCCCGCTGCGGGTGGCCCCGACGTGGACCCACCCGACGTGCCCGAGCCCGACCTCCCCCCCCCC
>NZ_MQWD01000006.1 GCF_002283365.1 Rubrivirga marina
TTCAGCCGCCTGAGGCGGCGCGACGGTGATCCGAAGCTAGGAGCGGCGCCGACGCCAGCAACGGCCGAGAGCGCTGACGCCCCCGGTCGGCCTACAGCGGCGGGTTCTGCGGCCGCCCCTCGGGCGAGCCCCTACGCCGTCGAAGCCGAGAAGCGACGGCGGTACACCTCATGGGCCGCCCAGCCCAGCATCAAGTAGTAGAACGAGAACTCGTAGGGCTCCCAGTTCTCAACGCCCCGGATCCCGATCGCCAGCGTTGCCACGACGAAACCGACCGTCGTGAGGAGGGCGAATGTGGCCTTCGACATGGTGCACCTCGTGTCCGAATGAAGGGGAGCTACGGAATGGTAGGGAAGCAGTTGCACGCTTGGCGCACAGGCCGCAGAACAGGGGGCCACTAAGCCGCAAAGAGCCGGCGGCAAAGCGGTGGTACGGCGGCAGCATACGACGGCGCCGAGGAATCCGAGAGCGCTGATGCTCCTTGTCGGCCAGCAGCGGCGGGATCCTTCCAATCAGGAGACCATCCTTCGGATCCCACTCGCCGCCGCCGCCATGACCTCCTTCACCGGCCTCGACCTCCACAAGCGCTCCGTCACCGCGAC
>NZ_MQWD01000007.1 GCF_002283365.1 Rubrivirga marina
ACCGGATTAGCAGCCGCCGGAACCGGTTGAGCCACGAGTGCGCCGCCTCGACGACCCATCGTCGTGCCCGGTACCCCGGCATCTTCAGCGCCAGCTTCTCGTCGCCTCGGCTCAGGATGTGGGTGACGTACCCCGATGCGCTCAGCGCCGAGCGGACCGAATCGAAGTCGTACCCCTTGTCGGCGCACAGGTGCTGCTCGGCCTCGAACGACACGACGGCCATCGAGTCGAGCACGGGCTCGACCTGCGTCATGTCGTTGCGGTTGGCGCCGGTCACGACGAGCCCGACCGGGAGCCCGTGGCCTTCGGTGAGCAGGTGGCGCTTGGTGCCCGACTTGCCGCGATCCGTCGGGTTGGGGCCGGTCGCCGCGCCCCCGAGCGGCGCCTTCGTCGTCGCCCCGTCGATCGCTTGCCACGTCCAGTCGAGCCCGACGGAGGCGTCGAACTCGACGAGTCCCGTCGCCCAGAGGTGAGCGAAGACGTCGGCCTCGGCCCACTCCTGGAACCGGTCGTGGACGGTCGAGGCCGCCCCGAGACACCGTGGCAGCGCCTTCCACTGGATGCCGGTGGTGAGCACGTAGAAGATCGCGGCGAAGACCTCGCGGTCGGGCTTCCGGGGTCGGCCTCCACCGGGTGGCTCGGGGAGCAGCGGCTCGACGGCGGCCCAGAGTTCGGGGGGCGGCAGGAAGCGGGCGTCGATCTCAGACTCGAAGTCGGGC
>NZ_MQWD01000008.1 GCF_002283365.1 Rubrivirga marina
GCGAGCGCGCACCGGACGCCGTTGGCGTCGCGGAGCCCGGCCTCCTCCGGCCACGACACGACGATCTCGTCGCCGATGTACTGGTACACCTCGCCCTCGTGCCGGACGACCGCGTCGGCGAGGGCGTCGTAGTACGCCCGGAGGAACTCGAAGTACCGGGCGTGGCCCAGCCGCTCCGTGATGGCCGTCGAGGACTTCATGTCGGAGAAGAGGAACACGCGCCGCTCCCGCTTCGGCGTGTGGTACCGCCCCGTGAGGAAGTTGGTGAGGACGCGGGCGCCCAGGTGCTCGCTGATCTCGGCGTAGAACAGCGAGACGACGAGGGACGCCGTGATCTGGACGCCCGTGCTCAGGCTCTCCATGCTGACCGCGAACGCCCCGAGGCGGTCCCAGACGCGGGCGTCGGCCAGCCCGGTCCCCATCTCCATCGCCGCTGCGATGGGGTAAAGGACGACCACGACGACGGTCAGGAACGCGACGTAGAACAGGGTCTTGCCGACCAGCTTGGCCCCGAGGCTCCTCGCGGCGAAGGCCCGGTTCAGGAACAGCAGTTCGACGACCCCGACGAGGCACCCGACAGCGAACGACGCCAGGCTGGCGAAGACGTAGATCCCGGCGTCGAGTTGGATGCCCTCGTGGGAGTCGGCCGAGAGGCTCCCGACCGCCGCGTAGTTCGAGACCGAGAACACGTGGTCCACCAGGAGCCAGATCACCCC
>NZ_MQWD01000009.1 GCF_002283365.1 Rubrivirga marina
GTTGAAGATCCGGACGATCCGCGTGTCGACCCCGTGGGACCGGTGGTACGCCATGGTCATGGCCTCGGCGAACCGCTTGGCCTCGTCGTAGACCCCGCGGCTCCCGACCGGGTTCACGTGGCCCCAGTACGACTCGGGCTGGGGGTGGACCTGGGGGTCCCCGTACACCTCGCTCGTCGAGGCGAGGAGGAACCGGGCCCCCTTCGCCTTGGCCAGGCCGAGCGCGTTGTGGGTCCCGAGGGACCCGACCTTCAGCGTCTGGATCGGGAGCCGGAGGTAGTCGATCGGGCTCGCCGGGCTCGCGAAGTGGAGGACGTGGTCGACGTCGCCCGCGACGTAGACGAACGTCGAGACGTCGTGGCGGACGAACTCGAACCGGGGGTGCCCGACGAGGTGGGCGACGTTGTCGGGGTTC
>NZ_MQWD01000010.1 GCF_002283365.1 Rubrivirga marina
TCCCCCATCCCCGCCGCCGAAGGCGGCCATCCCCCATCCCTGGCGAGCGTCAGCGAGCCGCCGCACCCCCTCGCGGCCGACCTGGACCGGCTCCGCGCCGACGTCGTGGCCCTCTTCGAGGACGCCGTCGGTCGCGACCGCGCCCGGCAGCACGAGGCCCACGTCCTCGAAACGCTCGGGCTCCCCTCGCCCATCCCGCCCGAGCACGCGGTCCCGTTCCTCCGCGCGCTCCTCACCGCCGACCCGCCCCGCCGGTGGCACCTCTTCAAGCGCGCCCGGGGACGCCTCCACGCCCCCGTCGCCGACCGGCTCATGGCCTTCCACGTCGCCCACGGTCACGCCGCCGAGCCGCGCGCCCAGGACGCCGTCGAGGCCGTCGCCGCGCTCTGGACCCGCCTCCACCGATGACGGAGGCCGTCCCCACCCTCGACCACTGGCGGCCCGTCCTCCCGACCGTGGCCCGCCCCGGCGCCCTCGTCGGCACCGAAGGCCCCGGCCGCTCTGGGGCCGGCGGCATCGCCGTAGGCCCCGACGGGCTCCGCACGGCCGGACCCGCCGCCGACGGCCCGGCCCACACCGTCCTCACCGACCCGGTCCGCGTCGGCCACGGCCGCGCCCTCGCCGAGCTGGTCGGCCGCGCCGCACGCGGGCGCCACACGCTCCTCGTCGGCGACGAGGGCGTCGGGAAGACCCGGCTCCTCCAGGAGCTGGCCGCCGTCGTGGCCGGCCGCCGCGTCGTCCTCGACCCGGCCGACCAGCGGGCCACGAGACGCCGGACGGTCCAGCTCCCCCAGAGCCCCGACCGCGCGTTCACGCTCGTGTTCGTCCCCGAGGCCGGGCCGCCCTCGCGGCTCGTCGCCGCGCTCGTCGACGCGTTCCACGCGCTCGGCGTGCTGGCGCTGCCCGGCGTCCCCGTCGCCATGCGGGCCGGGGCCTGCGCCGAGCTGTCGGCCGCCGAGGTCCGAAAACTCCTCCGCACCGTGGACGAGCGCCAGGCGGCCCTCGTCGAGTCGCTCGCGGACCTCGCGGGCGGCGGCCGCGCGCCCCGCCTCCTCCTCGCCCTCGACGGGCTCGACCGGGCCTCGCCGACGCAGGGCCTCTTCTTCCGCGAGCTGCAACGCCGCGCGACCGTCGTCGGCGCCGTCCGCACGGTCCCCCAGGGCCGCTCGCTCCGGACGTTCTTCGCCACGTTCGGCCAGGTCCCGGTCGCGCCGCTCGACGAGGCCCACGCGGGCGCGCTCTTCGAGTACGTCCGCGCCCGCTACGACGTCGCCGCGGCCGACCCCGCCCACTACCGCCGCGAGGTCCTCCGCCGGGCCGAGGGGAATCCTGCCGTCCTCCGGGCCATGATGCACGACGGCGCGCAGTCCCGGCTCGTCACGCCCCAGGACGTCCGCGACCTCCAAGCCCGCGACGACGCCCCCTTCTTCAACCTCGGCCTCGTCTACGTCTTCGGGCTCATCGGGCTCGGCGCGCTCCGGGTCCTCATGATCGGCGTCCGCGACACCGACCTCTACATCGTCCTCACGCTCGCGACGGTCCTCGGCTACCTCGTCTTCCGGGTGTTCCGGACCTTCTTCATGTTCCAGCCGAGGCCGGACAGCAAGTAGCGCCACCCGGGTCCCCCGCGGACCCGCCCGGCGCCGCTCGCTGGCGGCGGCGCCCGGACCCTCCCGCCAGCGCCACCCCCGAGTCCCGTGCTCCCGTCCCTCTTCTACGCCCTCGCGCTCGCCGCCGCTCAACTCTTCGCGACGCCGGCCGACATCTGCGACGACTGCAACTACCCCGTCGACGACGGCTGCAAGTGCGTCTGCTACTCCGGCGGCTACGACCCCGACGACCCGGCCTGCCAGTTCTAGCCATGCGGCGTAGCCTCCTCCCGCTGGCGGCGCTCCTCGGAGTCGCCGCCAGCGCCCAACCGCAGGTCGGCGCTAGCCAAACGCCGTGCTCGGACAGGCCCGACGGCTGGCCGCTCCGCGCGTGCCTCCGGGCCGCCCACGCGCCCGCCTCGGTCCTCTCGGCCGAGAGCGCGACGGCCGCGCTCGTCTCGACCGTCGACGTCCGCGTCCGCCGCGACTCGACGCGGCAGACCGACAGCACGTTCGTCGAGGCGGACTCGGCGTGGACCGTCGAGTCGTGGTGGGAGGTCACGGAGACCCCCTCCCTCGCCGCGATCGACGACACGACGACGGCCCACGCGCCCGGCGCGCTGCCGCCCGGCTGGACCGTCCACACGCCCGAACGGGTCGCCGAGCCCCTGGCCCACGTCGTCGGCACCCCGCTCCCCGCCGATGCCCTTCCCACTCCCGTAGACGGTCACCTCGACCTCCACGCCGCCTGGCCGTCGGCCTCCGGCGGCGCCGGTCTCGAGGATCGCCGTGGCGACGTGGCGCGCGCCGCGCTCTACGTCCGCACGGTCTACCCGCTCCACGTCGAAGCCTCCGGCGAGTGGCCCGCCTCGGCGCACGCCCGGGGGCCGCGCGTCGAGCAGCTCCTCGCCGATCACGAGGCCGACCCGCCCGACGACTGGGAGCGCGAGCGCCACGGCCGCGCCTCTGCGGGCCAGGGCAACCTGAACCCGTTCGTCCTCTCCCCTGCCCTCGCCCGCCGCGCCTTCCCGCTCGGGCCGCGCGTCGACCGCGAGGCCCCGCCGCTCTGGGTCAACGAGGTCCACGCCACGAACGACGGCCGCGACGCGGGCGAGGGCGTCGAGGTCGCCGGTCCTGCCCACACCGACCTCGCCGCCTGGCGGCTCGTCCTCTACGGCGGGCGTGGTCACCCCTACGACCCGTACGACGACTTCGTCTTGGCCACGCCCGCGCTCTCCGGCGCGCTCCCCGCCGAGGGGTCGCTCGGGGCCGCCTGGCTCCCGGTCCGTGGGATGTGGAACCGGTGCAACGGGGTCGCCCTGTTCGACCCCGACGCCGCGCTCGTCCAGTTCGTGAGCTACGGGGGCTGCCGGTTCAACGCCTCGACCGGCCCCGTCGCCGACGCTGCCGAAACCGTGGCCTCCGGCGCGAGCGATCCCGCCCACCCCGACTCGCTCGCCTGGACCACGCCCACGCTCGGGCACGACGGCCGCGCGCTCCAGGAGTGGACCCAGATGCCCGTCGGCCTCAGCCTCCAGCTCACGGGCGCGGGCAGCGTCGCCGCCGACTTCGCGTGGGGCGGCCCGCACCCCGCCTCGCCCGGACGACTCAACGACTACCAGGCCCCCGCGATGGGTGCGAACGGTCGCACTGCTCGCACCGCCCCGAGCACTCCTTCGATCTACCCTGATCTCACGGGTCGTCCCCTCCTCACGGCGCTCGCCGCCGACTACAGCCCGGCGACCACGTTCTCGTACGACCGCGCCCGGGACTCCCTCTTCGCCGCCGTTTGGCGCGAGCCGCGGGAGGACACCGGCGCGGCGTCAGACTCCCTCCGCGGCTTCTACTCCGGCCTCGCCATCGCCCTCCCGCGCGGCGTCGATCCCACGACGCACGCGTGGAACAGCGCGCCCCGGTTCTCGACCGAGCACCTCTGGCCGCAGTCGCGCGGCGCCGTCGAGGGCACCCCGCTCCACGCCGATCTCCACGGCCTCGCCCCGGTCCGGCAATCAGTCAACAGCTCGCGCTCGAACCACCCGCTCGGGGAGGTCCCCGACGCCCAGGTCGACCGCTGGTACGGCCCCGTAGACGGGTACCTGTCGTCCCCGCCCGGCGTCTCGGTCCGCGACGCCTACAGCAAGAAGCGCGGCGGCGCCTCCCCCCTCTTCGAGCCGCGCGAGGGGCACGCGGGCGACGCCGCGCGCGCCCTGTTCTACGCCTGGACCGTCTACGGTCCCTACGACGGTCCGCTCGACGAAGGCCGCCTCGACGTTGCGTTCTGGGAGGACCAGCTCCCCGACCTCCTCGCGTGGCACGTACAGGATCCGCCCCACGACGCCGAGCGCCAGCGGTCTGCGACCATCGCCGCCTGGCAAGGAACCGAGAACCCGTTCGTTCTCGACCCCACGCTCGCCGAGCGGGCCTTCGCGCCCCGTCCGACGGAGACCGAGAACGCGTCAGCGCCCGCGCTCTCGCTCTCGCTCCCTCGGCCGAACCCCGCTCGCGGTCCCGTCTCTGCCACGCTCACGCTCCCCCGCCCCGGGCCTGTCCGCGTCGTGGTCCACGACGCGCTCGGCCGTGAAGTCCTCGTCGCCCACGATGGCCCCGCCCCTCTACGCCTGGACGTCCGGCTCGACACCTCCACGCTGGGGACGGGCGTGTACACGCTCCGCGCCCTCACGAGCGTGGGGGCCGCGGTGAGATCCGTGGTCGTGGTCCGGTGAGAGCGCTACGTCCAGCACTGACCCGACGTGCACGGCAGGTCTTCCGCCTGGTGGCATCCTTCGCCGAGGTCTGCCTCGCCCAGCGGTACCCCACTCCGGTGGAGGTAGACCCCGGAGTCGCGCCGACGTAACTCCGCCTCCAACGAAATCGCTCGCGCCCAGTCTTCCGGCCACGCCTCGCGTAGCTCACGCCACTGCGCATCGCTCCGGTACGGGCAGCACCAGCACGACGACTTCGGTGGGCGCGGCCATCCCGCCTCGGCCACGAGCTCCAGACACTCCGCCCGCGTCGTCGGCCGGTCGAAGACGAGCGGCCACCGGGTCACGATCCACTTCCGCCGGTCCCCGCCCATCCGCCCCGCCTCGTCGCGGCTGATCCCCAGCCAGTTCACCACGGGGCCGAGTTCGCTCCGCCCCTCCGGCCCGTACCCGAGTTGGCGGACGTACCGCCGCACCACGTCGCGCTTCCACTCGCCCGAGCAGAAGTTCCGCATCTGGCCGACCTTCCCGGACCGCTGGCGGTCCTCCGCTTGGCGCGTGTAGACCGGCATCAGCGGCCTCCCGTCGGTCGAGACCAGGTCCTTCGTCGCGAGCTCGTGCGGCGCGACCTCGACCCGGAGCCCGCCCCCCGCCAGCGCGGGCTGGACCACGTCCTCGAGGTAGGCCCATGTGGCACTCGCCTCGCGCGACGTGTCGGCCATGACGATCCGCTCGGGCCGAGGCAGCTCGCCCCGCAGCACGAGCACAGCGATCGCGGCCGACTGCACCCCGCCCCCGTAGCTCCAGATCACGGGCCGGTCCACCGCGGCCGTCGTCCACCGCTCCCGTAGCGCGGCGACGTCCCGACCTCCCGCCGTGAACAGGTCGAGTTGGGCGTCGAGCACGGCGTGCCAAACGGTGGTATCCGTTTGACAAGATGGCCCCCCCTGCCCTTCCATGCAACCCACCCGCCTAGACGAAGCCGAGCGCGCGCCGGACGTAGTCCGACGGCGACAGCCCGGCCTCCAGCGCGAGCGCCTTCAGCCGCCGACGCTCGGCCTCCGTCACCATCACCACCGTCCGGACCATCTTCGTCCCGTCGGCCTTGACGTACCCCGTCCCCGTCCTCCGGTACCCGTCCCCCCCCACCGACTCGTCGGGTGCGAGCGGTGTGACCGTTGACACCGGTGCGACGTTCGTTTCCTTGTCCTCCGTTCCGGCGGGTTCGGCCGCCTCGGGCTTCGGGCGGGACACCATCCCGCCCAGGGCGGCGGCCATCGCTTCGCGGTCGGTCTTCTTCGCCATCGGTCTCGGGGTCGTGTGAGAAGGGCGTCAGGGTCTACAAATCGAGGTCGGCGGCCACGCGCTCCGCCAGCGCGACGTAGGCGGCGGCCGAGCCGTGCCCCGACCGCGCGTGCTCGCGGACCGTCCGCCCGAGCGCCGCCGCCTCCTGCACGCGGACCGACTGCGGCACGGGCTCAGCCACGACGGGGGCCGCCCCGTCGCCCCGGTCGATCTCGGCCGCCGCCGCCCGGATCGCCTCCAGCACCTGGCCGTGCGCCACGGGCCGCGAGTCGAACATCGTCGGGACGATCTGGAGGAGGAGCGGCAACCGCTCGCCCCCGAACCGCTGGCGCGTCCGCTGGACCCCGCCGAGGTGGCCCACGAACGTCCCCAGCGCCTGCAGCGCGAGCGGCTGGAGCGAGACGGGCGCGAGCACGACATCGGAGGCCGCGAGCACACCGAGCGCGAGTGGCCCCCATCCTGGGGGCACGTCGACCACGACGAGCGGCGCGTCCCCGCGGACGGCCTCGGCCAGCGCCTCGATGGCGTCGCCCACGGCGAGGAGCCCCGCCGCCGGGTCCGCCCCGAGCCGCGACGACTCCGTCGCGAGCGCGTCGCCCGCCGGGCACACGTCGAGCCCAGGCCGGACGTCGGCGACCACGGCCTCGACCGCCCGTGCCGGCCGACCGGCCTCCGAGGCCGACAGCACACCGGACAGCCCGGGCGAGGCCACCGCCGCCTCCGGGTCCACGCCGAGCGCGCCCGCGAGCTGGTCCTGGGGGTCGGCGTCGACGAGGAGCACCCGCCGCGCCGCGTCGCCGTCGCGCTCTTGGAAAAGCGCGGCCAGCTCCGCGGCGAGGTTCGCGGCCGTCGTGGTCTTCCCGGTCCCGCCCTTCGTGAGGGCGACGGCCAGGACGAGGGGGGAGGGGGTAGGCACGGGGTCGTACGGGTGTGAGCGGTGCGACTGCTCGCATGGGTGACAGTCCGGAAGGTACGACCGGTGCGACCCCTGCGACGGAAACCCATCATCTCGGCCCCTCCGACCCGGCCACCCCGAAGCGAGATCGTACGGAGCGCCCTCTGAGCGCGTCGCCCGCCCCGTCCGACCTCCGACACTCTCCCGCCGTCCGCGCGCAGCAGCGGCGACGCCAGGGCCTCTGGCGGGGCTCTCCGACACCGGCCGCGCTCGGTCCTCGTCATCACGCCCTCCGTTGGCCTCGTCGGGACATGTGTCGACGGATAGTTCGGCTGGGTGGCGGCTCGCGGGGCGAACGGTCGCACCGCTCGCACGGGTCGTTCTCGTCGCACCCAGTGACGGCAGGCACTCTGTCCACGCCCCTGCCTCCGGGACCACCAGCGACAAGTGGACCGACGGGATCGCCATGGACCGTCTGACGAGACAGTCGTGCAGATGGGGCAGGGGAGGGGCCGTCCCCGAACGACGGGGAAGGACGCCCGCTCGTCACGGTGCTCGTCGGTCCGTCTCGAGTAGGCGAGAGCCCGTTCCCCTCTCCTCATCCCCACGACGCGCGCTCGTCGCGTTTAAGAGAGTTTAGAACCTTTAAATACCGTTTAGGGGCGCCCATCTTGTTGGGGCGCAACGGGATCGAGACGCAAAGGTGGCCGTCTATGGGACGACGGGTGGTCATCTATGGGACGTGAGGTGGCCGTTTATGGGACGTCGGGGGGTCATCTATGGGATGGCCTCGCCCAAAGGTGGCCGTTTATGGGACCGTGCTCGATCTCGTTGTCCGGCAACGCACTGGGAGGCCGAATGCGCCGCTCGCGGCCCAAAGGTGGCCGTCTATGGGACGTGAGGTGGTCGTTTGTGGGACGGAGGCTCCGTACAGGTGGCCGTTTGTGGGACGGGACCGGCCTCGACGTCCTCAGACGCCCGTCTGGACACCCCGCCTCGCCGCCTACGAGGGGCCCAAGGCGCTCAGGTGGTCATCTATGGGACGGGCCCGCGTGACCCTTGCCACGCACGGACCCCGCGCGTACCCTGACCGTCCGGCCCCGGCCGCGACTCCCACAGACGACCACCCGAGCCATCCAGACCTCGCTCCTCCTCGGCATCGACGACCCCGCCCCGCCCGCGGTCGAGGTCAAGAAGCACGTGGGCGCGGTCCACGCCAAGGCCCCCCTCTCGCTCCTCCAGCGGAAGGTCGCCAACGTCCTCCTCCTCAACGCCTTCGAGGAGCTGGCCGACGACGGCGTCGAGCGCCACGAGATCGCCCTCCGCGACCTCGCCCGGATCTGCGGGTTCGACTCCAACAACTGGGAGTACCTCCAGGACGCCCTCCGCGCGCTCACCGACGTCCGGATCGAGTGGAACGTGCTCGACGAGAAGGGAAAAAAACGGTGGGGGCGGAGCGCCTACCTCGCCGAGGTCGAGATGGTCGAGCGGTCCGGGACGGCCAGCTACGTCTACCCGCCGACCCTCCGCCGCCAGCTCGCCGACCCCGCCGTCTATGCCCGGATCAACCTGGCCATCCAGGCCCGGTTCGGGTCCGGCTACGCGCTCGCCCTCTACGAGAACTGCGTCCGGTTCCGGAAGGTCGGCACGACGGGGTGGATCTCGCTCGACGACTGGCGCGGGCTCCTCGGCGTCGAGGACGGCCAGTACGCCGAGTACAAGTACCTCAACAAGCAGGTCCTGAAGCGGGCCGCCGCCGAGGTCAACGAGTTCTCCGACATCCGGGTCGAGATGGAGACCCGGAAGGAGGGCCGCTCCGTCGTTGCCCTCCGGTTCACCGTCGCCGAGGCCCCCGACGACGACGCCCTCCGCGCCTCCGGCGCCGTCGGCCCGGCCATCCGCGAGGCGCTCGGGGCCGTCCCCGACCCCCGTGACCTCGCCCCCGAGCCGGCCGACGTTATCGCCGACCACCCCCTCGCCGACCTCCAGCGCCGGCTCCTCACGTTCGGGCTCACCGAGGCCCAGGCCCTCGACCTCTCGACCGAGTTCGACGCCGACCGCGTCGTCCGCAACCTCGACCACGTCGAGCACGAGGTGGCCCGGTCGAAGAAGGGGAGGGGGGAGGTCAAGAACGTGGCCGCGTTCACCGTCGCCGCCGTCCGGGGCGACTACGCCGCGGCGTCCGGTCCGCCCCCCGTCGTCCAGCGCGCCCAGGAGAAGGAGGTCCAAGCCGAGCGCGCGCAGGCCGACGAGCGCCGCCAGCGCCAGGCCGAGAAGGCCCAGCGCGCCCGGGCCGAGCGCGAGAGCGTGGAGGCGCGCGCCGAGGCGCTCGACGAGGCCTTCGGCGCGCTCCCCGAGGCCGAGCGCGACGCGCTCACGGCCCGCGCCGTCGCCCGCCTGGCGGACGAGGCCCCCCAGGTCCACGCCTGGTACCGAGAGGAGGTCGAGGCCGGCCTGGGCGAGGACGCCATGCGCCCGGCCGTCCGGTCCACTCTCCGCGCCTTCCGCCGCGACCTCCTCGCCGAGGATACCGCGGACTAACAGTCGGCGTCCACGGCGGCCTGCTCAAACAGGTCCGCCCGCGTCGGGTACCGGCTTGGCCGCCCGCGCCGACTACCGCGTTCGGCTGCGACACTCGGCTGTCGCGGTCACGTGCGAACATGGGCAGCGTTGGTCTCCCTCGATACTGTATCCGTGACAGCTTTTCTGCTCTGGCTAGTGTCTGCACTCGGCGAGACGACCGTGGGAAGCGCTGTGTCAGGCCTCGCCGGTCGGTTCCTCGGTCGTCCCATCGACGAGGCTGAACGGGCTACGGCCGCCGCGCTCGACGAAACCCGACGCGCACACCATGACGCGTATGGTGCGGCCTTCGGGTCACCCGGTTCCACGTTCCTTGACCGCGAGGCGAACGAGGTGCTCCTGCTCCGCTCCACGTTTCCCCGGGGGCGGCGCGTGACCACGACCGACCTCAGCCCTGAGGGGTTCGACGGGGCGCCGTCGGCGACGCCAGAGGTCCTCGACGCCGCGCTCCGCGCGTTCTACGCCGCGCTCGATCTCGCCCCGTCGCGCGCGTTGGACCGGGACCGTGGCGCGCAGGAGGACCGGCTTCTCTTGGAAAACGTCGCTGCCGACACGAAGGCGACGCGTGAGGCCCTCTTGGCCGACGCCGAGATCCCGGACGCTCTCCGCACCGTCCTCGAGCAGCAGGCACCCGACGCGGCGGCGCTCGCCCGCGATGGCCGGCCTGCTGAGGCGGTCCACCAACTCCAAGAGCACATCAGACGGATCGAGGATCTCGGCACCGGCGCGGGCACGGGGCTCCGCACGCTCCTCGATGCCCACCTCCTCACGCTCCGTCTCGAGCTCGGAGGCGCCCACGCACGAGCGGGTGACCACGCCGCCGCTGCGGGCGAGTTCGCGGGCCTCCCCGACATCCGGAGGCTCGCGCCAACGGTCCTCCCCGCGGTCGCCCGGCTCGCGTACAACGCCCGGGACGCCCGAGCCCTCGCGGACCTCACCCCCCGGATCCCGGAAGGGTCCGTCGAGCGTCTCCGCGCAGAGTTGTGGCTCGCCATCACCCGCGGGGACTGGACGGCGACGCTGGCAGCGCTCGACGCCCTCGATGCCATCGAGACCGAGGACGGCACCCGGCTTCAAGCCCGCGCGCGGGCGCTCATCGAGCTCGGCCGGGACCCGGTCGAGGCGGTCGCCTTACTCGACCGCGCGTGGGACGCTGCCGACACGCCGCTCGCCCGGCTCGCCGTCGCCGCAGCCACCGCCGACCTTGTGGAGGGGGTCATCGACCGCGAGGCCGAAGCCCCAGGCCTCGACCGCCCCGCCACGGTTCAGAGCGCCTCCGTACGTCTCGTCGAATGCGTCGACGACGGCGATGCGCCCCTGGTACACGCCGCGGCTCATACGCGGGCCTCAGCGTGGTTCGGGTTTCTTGACGACCACGAGCGCTACGACCGCCACCGCCTCGCGTTCGACGCTGTCGAACTGCCGGACGGCGTCCGCGAGCGGTTCGTTATCGATCCCGCCCTCGGAGCCCCCGCCCTCGCACGCCTCGCTGACGACGGCGTCATCGATCAAGCCACGCTCCACCGCGTCCGCGCCCTCCACCATAAGGCCTCCGGCGACGCGCTCCGTGAGGAGGCGTCCATCCGCGAGGCGCTTGACGCGGGCGCCGACGGACCCATCCGCTCGGCGCTCATCGAGCGCTTGCTCGACCTCCGGCTCGGCGCGAACGACCTCCCGGGCGCCGAGGCGCTTCTCGACGGCCTCGCTCAGGACGACCCGATGCGCCCGCTCTTCGAGGCCAAGGTGGTCTTGGCACGCCACGGGCGCGACGCGGCCCGGACCGCGCTCCGCGCCGTCCTCAACGGCCGTCCCCGCGCGCGCCCGGCGCTCCGGTCCCTCGCGCTCCTCACGGCCAACGCTGCTCGCGACGCCGAGGGGGAGCGGCGTGATGAGCTGTTCGCAGACGCGGTCGCCTTGCTCCGTCGTCTCAACTCTCTGCTCCCATGCCGTGCCCACGCGCTCATGGAGGCCGAGATCGCCGCGAGCCTGGGGCGGACCGCGGACGCCCTTGCCGCCCTCGACCGCGCGGACGTCTTCCACACGTCCCCGGCGTCCCAGCGGATGCGCGCAAGCGTGCTCCACGCCGCCGACCGACTCCCCGAGGCCGCACAGGCGCTCGCTGACGCCTACGATCTCGACCCGACGGACCCGGAAGCCGGCTCCGAGGCGGGCCGGCTGTGGATCGAGGCCACCCGCTTCGACACGGCGGCCGACCTCCTCGCCCGCGTCGCGGCCGACCACCCGGACGAGCCGGTCATCCACGCGAATCTGGGCCTCGCGCTCCTCAAGACGTCCGCCCCGGAGCGTCGTGCCCAGGCCCTCGCAGCGCTCGACCACGCTCTTCGCCTCGACCCGGCCCTTCCGATCCCCCCGTTCGCGCGCATGGAGGCGGCCGACGCCGCGGGGGATACGGAGGCCGGGCGCCGAGCCGCCGCTGACGCCCGGCGCAGCTCGCCGACGCTCACGGTCGCCACCGACGAGGACGTCCGCGAGAGCGAGCGCCTCGTGAGCGAGTCCGGGGCCGTCTGGCTCGACATGCAAGGTCGACCCGCGCTCGAGGCCTTCCTCCGCGTTCACTCCGACCGTGCCGAGGCCGCCCATCGGCTCTCGCAGTCGGACATGGCCCCTTTCGGAGGCATCGCTACGCGGCCGTGGACGAACTGGCTCGCGGCCGTCGACGCCTTCCGCCGCGGCGACGGCGCCGCGCACCCCGAGGCCTTCACGAACCGCGCGCCGTGGCCGTCCGAGTCCATGATGCAGCCGTTCGGGCCGGGCAGCGACCCACTCCCACCCGCGGACGGCCTGCTCCTCGACCTCACCGCGCTCCTCACGCTCGCCTCGCTCGACGCCCTCGACGAGGGGCTCCGCGCGGCCCACGCCTCGTTCGGCCGCATCGTCCTCTACCCCGGAGCCCTCGCCGACCTCCGCGACGAAGTCGGCAACCTCGCCGGCGGGTTCGACTGGGAGGGCCGCCAGCCATACCCCGAGACGCTCGCCCTCGTCGAGCGCTACGCGCTCGGCCCGCGCCCCGACGACCCCGCACCGGACGCGCTCCGCGACGCCGTCCCCGAGCCCGCCCGGACCCCGCTCGGGAACAGCGCCGATGACGTCGGGCTCGCGGTCCACCTCGGCGCCGACTTCGTCCGGCAGCCGTCCTCCTTCGACGAGGGCGATGAGGAGCTGTGGGGGGGGCGGACCTGGACCTCGGCCGAGGTTCTCGCCGCGCTCCACCGCGAGAACCGGGTCGGCCTCTCACAAGCCCGCCAGATGGCCGAGGCCGCCCCAGAGACGTTCGGGGGATGGGAAGCCGCCGACCCGCCTCCGCTCCCCGACCTCGTCGTGTCCGGCTTCCTCTTGACCGATTGGTACAAGGCGGGCCTCCTCGATCTGTGGACGTCGCGGGGGGCAGCCTGGCCGGCCCTCCGCGTTGGCCCGTTCGCCCTCGCCACGCTCAGGGGGCAGACCGAGGGCCGCGCCCGACGCCAGAGCCTCGCCGAGCGGGTGCAAGGAGCCCTCCGTACCCTCGACACCCTGGCCGCCGAGGGGGTCGTGGAGCCACTCGCGCGCCCGCCCGACGCCGACGCCCCTGAGGACCCCATCTCGCGACTCTGGGACCACGCGACGGTGCTCTTCGACGCCGCCCACAGCCGGGGCCTCCACGTCTGGGCCGACGACCGCGCCCTCGGCTTCCTCCTGTGGAGTTACGACGTTCCCATCTCCGGCCCCGAGGTCGCCCCCCAACTCCGCGCCCTCCGCGAACGGTACGAGGGAACGGGCCTGCTGAGCACCGAGATGGTACTCGAGCGGTCAGCCGGCCTCGCACCTAACCGCGCCGCCGCTCTCGGCTGGCGTCTCTTCGAGGCCGGGTACCGGCCGCTCCTCGGTCGCCTCGCGCTCCGGCACCTTCTGGCCGAGTACGCCCACACGTTCGACGCGGACCCGTTCCGTCGCCTCCTCGCCGCCGCGGGCGCGCTCGACGCGTTCCTCCCGAGCCAAGAGATCCTCCCAGCGGGTCGCCGAGAGCCGTTCCTCAACGCCGCCGCCGTCCCCATCCTCGACTCCCTCCTCGGCGTCGCGTGGGACGACCCGTCCCTGCCCGACGACGAGCGCCCCGGGCTCGGCACAGCCATCCTCGACGCCTGCTGGCCCCTCTTTGAGGGACCCGCACTCCGCGACGCCCTCGGCCTGAGCGTCGCCCGCCTCCTCCTATCCCGGGCCGTCCGCGCTCGCCGGGACCCCGACGCAGACGACCCTGCCGACGTGGGGGAGGGGGACCCCCGCGCTGAGCTCTGGCTCGCGACGGCCCTCGCTGAGCGCCTCTCCTCGGACGACCGCGCGGCGGTCGCGCGGGCCGTCGAGGACATGGCCCTCGACTTCTACCGCGGCCTCTGCGACCGCCCGCTCGATGTCGAGGGCGCGCCGCCCCTCGTGACCGACGAGGAGCGGATCGGGGCCGAGATCTTTACGCGGCGCCTCGCGGCTCGGACCGCCTGGCGGCGCCTCACCCCTCTGCTCCGCACGCCGCTCCTCGACGACCTTGCCCCCGTCGTCCGGCGTGTCCTGGCCCTCCTCGCTGGAGAGCCCGCGGCCGGCCTCACGGAGCGTGCGTACCGCGTCGGGTCCGGCGAGTCCGGCGGGGTCATTCGGGTGGACGAGGAAGACATCGAGGCCGCAGCGATGCGCGCGATCGAGGCCGCCGTGGCCGGCAACGCGGGTCCGGGCTCGCCCGTCTTCCCCTCGCGCGTTCACGGGACGTGGAACAGGGCCGTACCCGTGGAGGACCGCGAACAGGAGCCGTCCCTCCCCGAGATCCTCCCTATCGGCCTCGACGTCCCCGCCCTCGTGCTCGCCCTCCGAGACCACCCCGTCCTCCAACCCGCCGTCGTCGAGCACCTCGCGCGGTCGCTCGACCACATCGACCCGCCCCTCCGCGCGCGCGTCCTCGGCCTCCGGGACGATCTCCTCGCCGACGACGAGGCCGAGCGCGAACTCGCCGTCGAGCGGCTCGCGGACGCCGCCGTCGGCAGCGTCTCTCTCGACCTCGAGCGCGACCCGGCGCACGCCGCCACCCGGCTCCGCTCACGCTCGCTCGAAGACCTCGAAGCGTGGCTCTACGCCCCGACCGCGGACCCCACCCCCTTCGACGAGGCCGACGTCGTGGTGTACGGCGACTTCCGCGCGCCCCTCAGCAGCCTCCAGACGGCCCTCCTCTTGACGCTCGACGGGTCGCAGTCGGACGGCCACTTCTTCCCGCAGGCGGACGCCGCCCTCCGAGCCGTCACCGACGGCACCGTCCCGTCTCCGACCGACGCGCTCTCCGCGTTCGCCCACGCTGCTGAGACGAGACGGTCCAGCTTCTCCGCGGTGTACGTCTTCCTCATCGCGCTCCACCTTGCTGCCCGTCACTCCGACGTCGCCGACGGGGAACTCGCCCGACGACCGGGGGACGGGGGGGGCAGCAGGGCGCTCTCCGGCACCGACTGGCTCCGGCGGTTCGCCGCTGAGGCGCTCGGTCATCGTGGCGAGGGTTCTCCGCTCCGGGACCCTCTCCTCGGCCACGCTCACTCGCGCGTGCTCCGCCTGGCCGTCCACGCGTGCAGCGGACCGGCCGCCGTCGGCGCTCTCTTCGCCCGCGCAGAGGGTGACGCTGACCGGGTCGCGGCCGAGTGGGCTACGGCGGTCCTCGTCGCCTCTGACCGTCTCTGGGCCTTCCTCGCCGACCGGTACCCGGAACCCGTCGTTGCTGCCCAAGAACTCGACGCTGCTTGTACGCGCGTCGGATTCGTCCTCGGCGCTCCAGGTCGGACCGGCGACCTCTTCAACCCCCTCGCCGTCGGCCCGGGACTCGTCGATTACGAGCGGTGGCTCATGCTCCACGCCCTGGACCAGACGTGGGACGCGCTGACGCCACCGGCCGGCCTCCCCCTATGGTGGTCTACCGACGCAGCCGACGCGCTCCGCGCAATCGCTGAGCGCCCCCATGAGCGCGAGGCCCAGCTCTTCGAGGGAGTGGAACGCAATGGCCTGCGTTCCACGCTCGACCGCCCCCCCTCTGCCATCGCTCAGAGCCTCCTCGACCGTTCGGCTGCCGCCCTCTAGCACGATCGGAGAGCGGAGAGGGCGCCCGTATACCGCTCAAAAAGTCGGTCGAGCCCATAGGCTGCGGGCATCTCGCCCGGTGCGCATTCGCCGAGTCCAGCCCTGAGTCTCGCGCCGCCGGGCCGCTCGGCGCCGCTGCACCGACGGCCCCGCGCCCGCTCGGTGAGCCCCCCGCCTGGCCGACGCCCCGCTCGCCGCGCAGGCGGAGACCCGCCGCCCGGCGCCTGGTGGGGAAGGGGAGAGGCTCGCCCCGCCGCCCGTCTAGGAGGCCGGGCCGCGCGGCTCTGAGCACCCCGTGGCCGGCTGATCCCTCTCTAACCGCCCGGCCCTGGCGGCCCCGGCGGAGGTGCGCCGAGGGCTGGCCCTCCCTCCGGTCGGGGGCGGACTGCGGTGCGGCCTCCGGCCGCGAATGAGGGTGCGCGCCCGGGGGCTCACGCAAGAAAGGCGCGCCGGGCCTCCGGCCCTCTCCGGGCTGCGGCAAGGGGCGCTCGGCTCGGGCCGACGAGCGGCCCGGCCTCGCTCCGTGCTCGCCGTCCTCCCGACGAGCGGTCCGGGCGGCTCCGCGCGGCCCTGGCCTCCGCCCTCCGCGCGCGAATGCGGGGCTTCCAGCCCCCGGGCGCTGGGCCTCTCGGTCCCCCTCGGGGTGTGGTTCCACTCATCCCCCAAACCCATGTCCTCCGCCACCTCCGCCGCGCTCACCGTCCGGTTCGAGCGCCTCTCGTGCGACGCCTTCACCGTCACCGACCGCGACCGGCCCTGGCGGGTCCTCGTCGTCTACCGCGACCGCGACCCGCTCGCCTACGACGCCCTCCGCGAGCTCGAGCTCTGCACCGCCGACGTCACGCCGCGCCGGGAGGCCCACCTCCTCGGCGTCGTCGCCGCCGCCTGGCAGGCCCGCGACGCCCGCCTCGGCCGTCCGCCGCTCCCCGTCCGCCCCGCCGCCTAGTCCCTCACGTGCGCCGCTGGCGGCTCCCGTCGCCAACCGAAGGTCGACGCAGTCAGCGGCCCAGCCCTCCGATCCCATGACCGCTCTCCGCTCCCGCGTCGCCGAGACCGCCCGCGTCTACCGCCTCCATCCGCCCCGCGTCTCGCTCGGCCGCGTCGTCGCCACTCCCGGTGCCCTCGACGTCGTCCGCGACCACGGCGTCGACCTCCCCGGCCTCCTCCGCCGCCACGCGTCCGGCGACTGGGGCGACGTGTGCGCCGCCGACGCCCAGGCCAACGACCTCGCCGCCGACCCGGCGTGCCCGGCCCGGCTCCTCTCGGCCTACGACACGGCCGGCGGCCGGCTCTGGGTCCTCACCGAGGCCGACCGCTCCGCCACCACGGTCCTCCTCCCCAGCGAGTACTAGCCCCGTCCACCGGCGCCCCCGCCGTGCGTGGGGGCGCCCTCCCCTCCGGCCCCATGTCCGCCCTCCGCATCGCCCCCTTCACCGCCTCGCCCGCGCTCGACCCGGCCCGCCGGCCGGCGCCCGACGCGCTCACCGACCAGGCCGCCCGCTGGGCCGAGCACGTCCTCCGGACGGCCCGGCACCTCCCGCCGGTCTACGTCACCCGGAAAGCCCTCGACGCCGTCGCCTTCTCGCTCCGCCACGGGCTCCGCCGCCTCGCCGTCCCCACCAAGCTCGTCGGCGTGGCCGCCCACCAGCCGGCCGTCGAGGCCCTGGCCCGGTCCCACCGCCTCCCGCGCGCGCTCCGGCCCCGCCTCGTCGTCTCGCGCACTCGCCGGGCCGAGGGCGGCCCCGAGCGCCTCGCCGTGCTCGCCCCGCAGCCCGACCGGACGCTCGCCCCCCTCGGCTACGTCCAACCCAAGCACGTCGCCTGGCTCGCGCCGCTCCTCGGCGCCGGCGGCGGCTCGGCCGAGACGGACGGCCCCCACCCGCCGGCGGCGTCCGTCCACCTCGTGGAGGTCACCGGCCTCGGCCGTCGCGAGCGCGGGCTCCCCGTGACGCTGGGCGTCAACGTCCGCATCGAGCCCGCAACTCCGGACGTCACGCAGCGCGAGCCGCGCACTGCACCGGCCGTCCTCGCGGTCCGCCTCTGGCGGGACGCCGACGGCACGGCCCGCATGAGCTGCCCGCACCTCGTCCGCCATTCGCCGTCGGGCCCTGAGTGGGGCTATCGTGGCTCCGGCCCCGCCGACTGTGCGCGGTCCGTCCTCATCGCCTTGGTCGACGAGCCCACGGCGGACGCCCACTACCAGGCCTTCAAGGACGAGGTCGTCGCCGTGCTCCCCGAGACCGGGGCGATCATCCAGCGCACGGCCGTCCTCGCCTGGCTGGCGGGCCGCGCCGAGGCGCCCGCCCAGACGACCACCCCCCGCACGGCCTGACCGCGAAGCGACGACGACGTCATGCCCACGCTCGATGAAACCCGCGCCCTCGCGCTCCGGCTCTTCGACGAGCTGGGCCGCGACGTCCTCGGCGAGTCGCTCCGCCAGCGCGGCTGGACCTTCGGGTTCGACCGCGCCCGCAAACGGCTCGGCGTCTGTCGCGTCCGCGACAAGCGGGTCACGCTCTCCTCGCACCTCGCCCGGACGCTCCCCGAGGCCGAGGTCGAGGACACCGTCCGCCACGAGATCGCCCACGCTCTCGACGCCGAGCGGCGCGGGCGCACGAACCACGACCGGACGTGGAAGGCGCTTGCCCGCCGCTGCGGGGCCAAGCCCGAACGGTGCTACTCCGGCGACCTCCCCGACGACCCGGCCGCGCCCTACGTCGCGACGTGCCCCTCGTGCGACGCCACGCTCGGCCGCTACCGCGAGCCGGCCACGCCGCTCCGGTGCCGGGCCTGCGCACCCGCCGGGCGGCCCGCCTACCTCCGCGTCGTCCACCGGGCCTCCGGCCGCGTGGTCTGGCCCGGCGGAGCCGAGCCCGGCGACTACGGCGGCACGGCCGGCGTCGAGGCCACGTGCCCCCGGTGCGGGGCCACGTACCGACGCACCCGGCGGCCCAAGAAGGCGACGGCGTGCGCCCCGTGCTGCCGACGCCACGCCCGAGGGCGCTACGACGACCGCTTCCGCCTCCGGTACCGTTGACCAGACCTCCCGCCCGTGGTGAGGGATACCACGGCGGATTCCGCGTCACGAATGCTCAGCCGCGCTTCGGTGGTCGTGAGAGGACGATGCGACGGGTGCCACTAACGGGGGGTTACTTTGGCGGGCCGTGAATCCAACGCCAAACGTCCCGACGGACTGGCGCACGTGGGGTCCCTTGGAGTGGAGCGCCTGCCTCTGCCGTCACCTGTTCGGGACCGACCGCGCGGCCGGCCCCGTCGCCTTCGTCCCCGCTACCCGGTTCGACCTCCGCCGCGCCGTCGCCGACCCGAGCGCCGACGCGGCCGAGGTCGAGTGGGCGTTCGTGCGGGCGGTCCGGACGACGCCGGAGCGCACGCGCCGACTGCTGTCGCCTCGGAGCCCCGAGTTCGTGGCGTCTTGGCTCTCGGACGACCCCCCCGCGTACCTCGCGCACCTCGTCCTCACGTGCTACGTGGCGGCCGGGGGGGAAGAGGGGACGCTCGACGAGGGCCGGTTCCGGGAGCGCCTACGGCGGACGCTCGGGCACCCCGAGGGGACGACGTACGACCTCCCGAACCTCGGCCTCCTCTGGGAAGCCTTCGCCGCGTGGCTCGAGGTCAGGGCGTCCGCCGGCAACCTCCGCCCCCTTCGGCTGCCCGACCCTGGGAGGATGAGCAGGATTGGGTACTCCCTCCGTCTCGCCTTTCCGACCCTGCGCGACCGGAGGATTCTGGCCGACGCGTTCGCCGACCTCCGCGGGGACGTTCCGTCGACGCGCGCCGCCGTCGAGCGCGTCCGGGGGCTCGACTTCGGAGAGCGCTCTCAGGTCCCGTCCGTAACGGACGACTTCATCCGTCACCTCCGCCGAGGGGACCCCCACGTCCACGGCCACCCGTTCTGGACGGCCGTCCGCGATGCCGTCGCGCTCGACTACGCCTCCCCGAGCGAGCCCCGCCTCCGTCTCGCGCTCGTCGTCGACGAGCCGGCCGCGCTCGACCTGTCCTGCCTCCTCGCGTGCGGCGAGCTCCCAGCGGGGTGGATGCCGCCTCCCCGCGTGTGGATCGAACCGCTCGCCGCTCGCGTCGGCGGCTTCGAGCGCGCCATCCACTTCGACGGCGGCCCGGGTCCGGTCCAGGCGCTCCTGGATGGCCGCGCCGGGTCACGGTGGACCCCTCTCGGCAGGACGGCCTTGGCGCGGGCAGCCTCGGAAGGGGCCGTCCTGCTGGCCCGAGACGAGTCGGGGTGGCCGGTCTCTCGCCTCTCGCTCCCCGACCCCGGCACGGACGTCTGGGTCCTCGCGCGCCGCCAGACCCTGGCCGCCGTACTCCGCGTCGCTGCGGTCGCTCCGCGCCCGAGGTCGTCCGCTTACGAGGGGTGGGACTGGGTCGGTCCCCTCGACGCAGAGGCCTTCTGCGGGGTGAGCGACCAGCTCCCTAAGCTCAGCGTCTTCCAGCGGTCGGTCCCGCCCCCTGCCGTCCGACTCGTCGGTGGGGTAAGGACGGGGGCCGCGTACTTGGGCGTGCCGGGCGCCCTCCCAGCCGTCTCTGCGCCCTCGGGCGCTCGGGTCGTCCGAGAGGAGCCCGACGGACGCCAAGTCGCTCTCCGTCCTGCTAGCGGCGGCCGGTACTACGACCCCGACGACGCCGAGCCCATCGGCCTCCACCGCTATGAGGCCGCCGTCGGAGGTCGGCACGTCGGCAGCACCTCGGCCCGCTTCGTGGCGGCCCACGTCGGCGTCGACTACCGAGCCCCCGGCGGGGGGCCGTGGTACGTCGAGTCCAGCCACGCCGAGTTGGAAGTCTGGGGAGACCCGCCGGAGACGACTGAGGAGGGGGCGTCTACCGAGCGCGTCGCCGACTTCTCCGTCCTGGTAGGCGGTCGGTCGGCCGTCGTCCCTGACGCCCAGCCGGTTCGAGAACTGGCCCCGTTCGTTGAAGTCGTTGCCGCCCTCTCCACGACGAGGGCCGGACTCCCGGAGGGCGAGTTCGTCCGGCTCCTCGCCAGCGTGCTGGGCGTCCCCGGGGGCCCGCTCCTGTGGGACGTCGCGCGGGCGTGGGTCGAGGCGGGGCACCTCGACCTCCTCGCGCCAAACGCGTGGCCGAATCGGAGATACGTCGCCCGGAGGCCTGCCCTCGTCATCTGGCCCGAGGAGAGGCGGACGGCGACGCTCGTGGGCCTCGCACCGGCCGAGGTCCGGGACCGGATCGCGTCGCACGCTGGGCGCCTCGGAGTCGAGGTGCACCGACGGACGCGCCATTCGCCTTGGGTGCCGGACCTCCCGACGGTACGCGCGCCGTCCGAAGCCTCTCTCGCCGAGCTCGCACGGATCGTGGACCTCCCCTCGCCCGTCGCGGCGAGCCCGTTCCGCGCGGCCGCTCCGTCGGCCGTCGTGAGGACGGCGCCCATCGATCTGCCGAGAGACCTCGTTTCTCAGGGAGTGTGGTCGTGGGCGTACGGTGGCTTTGGCCACCACGCCGGTGGGGACGTCTCCGTCTCTCGATGGACGCACCCCCGCCGCGCCCCGGCTTACGCGGTCGAGTCGGGAGGGGAGAGGAGGGTCTTCCGGACGCGCACGTGGGCGTTCCTGTACGCCACTGCGCTCCGCGGCGAGCACGCGTTCTCCGCTGACGCTGGCGGACGCCTCGTGACGACCGGCCCCGTCCGCCTCCCCGTCCCGCTCGCCCGCGCGCTCGCGGTCGTCGCCGGGGCACCAGGGCCGTTCGCCGACTCGGCCGGTCAGTCAGGCTACGCCATCCCGTGCGTGCCCGCGGCGCAGACGGCCCTCGTCGACTGGCTCTCAGAGACGCGGAAGGTCCCGCAGAGGGCGTCCCTTCACGCCCGACGTCTCGCCCAGCTCGCCGCCTCGTCGGCGGGGCCTACCATGCCGATCTCCTCCGTCATCCGTAACCGGCTCCGTCCGTTCGACCACGACCCAGACGTACGCCGTCTGCTCAGTCTCCGCGTCCCAGTCCCTTTGACCGCGCACGTCGCCCGCCTGGCCGACGACCTCGCAGCACGCCGATGAAGCCGCCTCCGCCCTCCGAGTCCCTATGGCTGTGCCGAGTCGACTGGGTCAACCGGCACGCGGACGGTGAGCCGTACGGAAACGTCGAGCCCCTCGCGTGGTCGGACGACGCCGGGTGGGGTCAGAGCCCCAAGATCCCCGAACGCTTCCCCGACCGCGGCCGGGCGTTCTGGCACGGCGTGCCGGACGACGTCGGAGAAGGCGACCTGGTCGTGGCTCGGTTCGAGCGGCGGCACAACTACCGACCCGACGGGCGGAGCGAGGCGTTCCAACTCGCGTGGTGGGAGCCCGCCGTCGAGGTCGTCGACCTCAGCGCACACGGCGACGAGCGGGCCGTCCGCACGGCGCTGGCGAACGACGGTGTCGAAGCCGATCTCGCGACGCGCCGCGTCGTCGTCCAAGTCGACGAGGAGACCGTCGCCGGCCCCCTCGACCTCGACCGCACGGACGGCGGGCGGTGGCGGCTCCCCGACGAGGGGCACGAAGACGTCGAGGCCCGGCCGACGGAGGGCCTCCTGGCCTCCCCGGTCGCTCTCGACGGAGTGTCTAGGCAGGTGGTCCATGGGCCTCTCGGGCGGCCCGCCAAACTCCTCAACTGGACCTCCGACCGCACGCTCGCGCTCGGGCTTCTACGTCGCCTCCGTAAGCTCGGCGGCGCGTCCACGGAAGAGCTCGGCGTGACGGAGGGCATCTTTCGGCAGTACGTGGAGGCCTATCCCAGCTTCCAATGCCACAACGACCGCCAGCGCGACCAGGAGGCCGCTCGGTTCCGTCGCGTCCAGGAGCTCGTCGCAGTCGTCGAGCGCGACCGGACCCTGCTCGACTCGGCTGCCAACGCCCTCCTCGCGCATCCCCGTGTCGCCGCCGCCCTGGAGGAGCCTAAGCGTGCGGCCGTCGAGGCTGCGGTCACCAGCGCGCGTGGCGAGATCGAGGCGGCGCTCGCCGACGTTCAGAGTGCGCTGGAGGCGGCGCGGCGGGAGCACGACGCCCTCTCCGCTGAGAAACGCACGTTGCTCGCCGAGATCGAGGAGGCGAGGGCGAGGTCGGAGCGCGTGAGGGCCGCCGCGGAGACGGACGCCGCGGAAGCCGAGTTGGCCCTTCGATCGCGGCTGGAAGCGCTGGCGGAGGAGCCCGCCAAGCTCTTTGCCGAGGCCGCCATCCTCCGCGCGCTGACGGGTCCCCACGCCGAGGGCAGTCCGAGACCGAGCCCGACGCGAGTGGAGGAGAGCGAGGACGCCCCCGTGGGAACGCTCGTCGAGAGCGTCGAGGACGCGGCGGTCGCTCTCGCTGGGCGGATCCGGGCGGGCGGCGGAGACTTCGCGACCGGGCCGACGGCGCTAGCCGCGTTCCTCACGGGCCGCGCCGTCGTCGTCGCGGGGGACTCGGCTTACGACCTCCTCCGCGCCCTGGCCGACGTCGTCGCAGACGGGCGGCTCACCTGGATCCCCGCCGCCCCGACGCTCGCGTCCCCCACCGACCTCCTCGGCGCGTTCGAGCCGGCCGTCGGGCGGTTCGTCCCCCACCCGGGAGGACTCCTCGCGGAGCTCGAGGGTGGCGGACCCGACGACCCGATGTCGGTCGTCGTCGTCGAGGGGTTCGACCGAGCCCCACCGGAGCACTACCTCACTCCCCTCGTCCAGGCCTACGCCGACGCCGGCAAGCCGCGCGCGCGAACGCTCCCGCACGCCGCGGTCGACGGCTCGCCCCGCCGCTTAACGTGGCCCCCCAGCGTCCTCCTCGCCCTCACCCCGAGCGAGGGGAGCGGGGGGTTCCCGGCCGGACCCGCGTTCTGGCGCGAGGCCGTCCTCCTCGACGCCGGCGACGACTTCGTCTCACCCGTCGCGCCGCCGTCGTGGCTCTCGTCCAACGCGTGGCGGCGCGCCCGCGCGGGCGTCGAGCCCGGCGACCGTCCGTTCCACGTCGAGGGGTCCTCGCCCTCGGTCGACCGGGCCACCGCCGATCTTTACGCAGCGGCGACTCACCTCGGACTCGGACCCGACGACGCACGCCGCGCGGCCTTCGTCGCCGCCCAGATCCCGAACCAAGCGGCCGTCGACGACGCGCGGAACGCCATGCAGATCGCTCTCGGAGCTGCCGCCGCCCCCCTGGAGGGCCGCCTCGCCCGCCTCTTCGCCGCGACGCCCACGACCTGACCATGCACGACCCCATCGGCAGTTTCGAGAGGATCCGGGACCTCTACCTCACCTACCTCGAGACGGCCTTCCGCGTCCGGGACGAGGGCATCTCCCGAGAGCGGCGGGCGCTTCTCGAAGGCGAGCTGAGCTCCGAAGGGTCGACCGACGCGCTAGCGACGGACCCGCTCGTCGAGCCCGTCCCGCGGTACGCCCCGGCGACGGACGGCGCAGGGCGCCCGGTCCACCTCCACGACCTCACCGACGACGAGCACGGCCACCGCCTCCCAGGGTTCACCTCGGCCGAGCGGGAGGCGTTCGTCGACCTCGCTCTCGCGGGCCTCTTCGACGCCGCGCCCATCCCCGAGGGAACTCCCGTACGGCGGAGAGCGGACTACCCGCTCTACGAGCACCAGGCCGACATGCTTTCGCGGGGCGTTCAGGCAGGCCGGCCCGGCGTCGTCACGTCGGGGACCGGCTCAGGTAAGACCGAGGCGTTCCTCTTACCCGTCCTCGCGAGGATCGCCAAGGAGGCGGCGTCGTGGCCGGCTCCCAAACCGGGCTACCTCGGCGGCCGGTGGTGGCGTCAGGGCGGCGACTTTCGACCCCACCGCGAGGGCGAGCACCCGGACCGCCCCGCCGCCGTCCGCGCCCTCGTTCTCTACCCGATGAACGCGCTCGTCGAGGACCAGCTCACCCGCATCCGCCGAGCGCTGGACTCCCCGGAGGCCCGCCGCGTCATGGACGACCGCTTCCGCGGCAACCGGGTCTTCTTCGGGCGCTACACCAGCGCGTCGCCCGTGACGGGGCACCTCGACCACCCGCGGCCCGGCCCAGACGAGGCCGAACGAAAGAAACGCGTGGTCGAACGACTCGCCGCCGCGCTCGCCGACGCCGAGCAGACGCAAGCCGCGGCCCGCGACCACGACGCCGCAGCAGAGAAAGCGGCCCGCGAACGGAGCGGCCCGACGCCCGAGCCCACGCGTTACCTCTTCCCGTCCGTCGACGGGGCCGAGCTTCTCTCACGGTGGGACGCCCAGCGGACCCCGCCCGACCTCCTCGTCACCAACACCAGCATGCTGAGCGCCATGCTGGTCCGCGAGGTCGACGCCCCGGTCTTCGACCGGACGCGTGCGTGGATCGAGTCCGACCCCGACGCCTACTTCTACCTCGTACTCGACGAGCTCCACCTTCAGCGAGGGTCGGCCGGGACGGAGGTGGCCTACCTCCTCCGCGTCCTGCTGGAGCGCCTCGGGCTCACTCAGCCCGAGCACCGGCACAAGCTCCGCGTCCTCGCCTCTAGCGCGTCGCTCCCCGTCGACCAGGAGCCCGAGCGGAGTCGGAGCCTCCAGTACCTCTACGACTTCTTCGGGAACCACGGGCTCCATGGACACGAAGGGGCCGTTCCCATCGACGCGCCCGAGGCCTGGGCCGGGGCCGTCGTCGACGGGCACCCACTTCTCCCGAGCCCGGCGGAGACGGGCTTCCTCGACCCCGCGCCGTTCGTTGGTCTTCTTGATGCGTACGAGGGTGCGGAACGGGAGGCGCTCGGCCATCCTCGCCATCATGAGGCCGCCTGGCGCGCGGCGGCGACGGGCTTGGGGCTTGGCGAGGGCGGCGACCTCGTGGACTTGGCTCCCGCCGTCGTTCGCGAGTGCGGAGCACATCTCGTCCGGGCGTGCCTCGACGACGGTCGCCCCCGTGCCACGGCCACGACGGCCCTCGCCCGCACCCTCTTCGGGTTCGCCTCCCCCGCGGCTCTGCGGGCGGTCCGGGGGCTCCTCGTCGCCCGCGGGCTCGGCGACGCTCTCCCGACGTGGTGGCCCGAACGGGCCTCGACGTTCGCCAAAGCCCTAGCGGCCGAGCCTTCCTTCCGGGTTCACCTCTTCTTTCGGGCCATCGAGGGGCTCTTCGCGGCTCCCGATGAGCCGTCCGCCGTCGATCCCCAATTCCAATCGGAGGGCCGGATGCTCGGGCCGCTCTCCGTCGAGCGCGGCGAGCGGTTCGCCGAGCGAGCCGACGGCTCGCGAGGCCACCGCATGCTCGAGCTCCTCTATTGCGAGTGCTGCGGTGAACTCTACCTCGGCGGACGGCGGAGCGAGGTCGATGGGGCCATCGAGCTCCTGCCGTACGAGCCCGACGTCTCGAACCTCCCCGAGGCCGCTCGTCAGCGGCTCTTCGAGGAGCTCTCCTACGACGACTACGCCGTCTTCTGGCCCTCGACGCGAACCCCGGCCGAGACGCCGAGTGGGGAGCCCGAGGCCGGCACGTGGCAGCGGGCCGTCCTCGACCCGTCCGCCGGCGTGGTCCGTCTCACTCAGTCCCGGACCGACGGCGTCGTCGGTAAGCTCTTCGTCCGCGGCCCTGGGCACCACGACCGCCGCCACGGCCGGGCCAACGACGAGCCCGGGACGGCCGTCCCCTTCGCGTGCCCGTACTGCGGGACGAACTACGGCTTCCGGAAGCCTGAGATGCGGCTCTCCCCACTCCGAAGCTTCCGGGCCGGCTTCGCCAAGACGACCCAGCTCCTCGCTACGGAGCTGTTCGACGTGCTCCGGCTCGGGTCCGACGACCCCAAGCTCATCTCGTTCTCGGACAGCCGGCAGGAGGCGGCCCGCGCCGCGCTCGACGTCGAGGCTGGCCATCACGCCGACCTCCGACGTGACCTCCTCGTCGCCGCTCTCCGCGAGGCGGCCCGCTCCGACGCCGCCCTCGACCCTGACGAGGTCGAGGCGCAGATCCAGAAGGCCATCGAGGCCCGTGACTTCGAGCGCGCCGGCATACTTGACGCGGCCCTCAAAGCCGCCCAGGCGGCGGGGGCCGACGACGCCATCCCGCTAGACCGCGTCGTCGAGAGCAACGACCGCAAGGACTTCCAGTCCGCCGCGGGCGGCACGCGCCGCCCGCTCCGGCCCTTCGTCGCGGGCTTCGTCCGGCTCGGGCTCCACCCGGCCGACGACGCCGGCGTCGCCCCGGTCACGTACCGGCACGGCGACGAACGCCTCGAGCGACACTGGGCCGAGCTGTTCGCCGTCGACGCCGACGGCCGGCCGGACTGGCGGGACGACCCGGCCCACGCCGCCGAGATCGACCAGGCCCGCGTTGCCCTCGTCGACCAAGTCCAGCGCGTCCTCACGGACGCCCTGTTTAGCCGGAACTACTTCGCCCTCGAAGAGACCGGCCTCGGCTACCCCTGCCTCCTCAACGTACCCCCCGGCGAGCGGTCCGAGGCCGACGCGTTCCTCCGCGTGCTCACTGACGCCTATCGGCTCCGCGACGACCCATGGGCGAAGCCCGGCGACGAGCGCGGCAAGCCGTGGGCCTCCGCGGCCGACGTGCCCAAGCGGAACCGGCTCCGCCGGTTCGCGGAGCGGGCCGGGCAGGACCCCGACGCCGCCCTGGACCGCGTCCTCCGGCGCCTCCGGGCGTCGGGCCACCCCGACGGGTTCGTCGCAACGGCCCAACTCGGCGTCCGCCTCGTCGGGCCTGCCGACCCGTTCTGGCGGTGCGGGCACTGTGGCCGGGTCCACCTCCACCGCGGCGTCGGGGCGTGCACCCGGTGCTTCCAGCCCCTCCCCAGTGCGCCCTCCGGCGAGGCCGGAGCCCTCCGCCGTCGGCACTACCTCGCCAAGCGCGTCGAGCGCAGCGCGCCCCCGTTCCGCCTCCGATGCGAGGAGTTGACCGGTCAGACGTTCGATCCCGCCGACCGCCAGCGCCGCTTCCGCGGCGTGGTCCTCGGCGCGGCCACCTCCGGGACGGGCCTTCCCGACGCCGTCGAGGGCCCGCTCCGCCGGGTCGCGAGCGAGGTCGACCTCCTCACGGTCACGACGACGATGGAGGTCGGCGTCGACGTGGGCAGCCTCCAGGCCACCGTCCAGGCCAACATGCCGCCCCAGAGGTTCAACTACCAGCAGCGCGTCGGACGGGCGGGTCGGCGACGCCAGGCGTTCTCCGTCGTCCTCACGGTCTGCCGTAACCGGAGCCACGACCTCCACTACTTCCGCCACCCCGAGGCCATCACCGGCGACCAGCCGCCGCCGCCGTTCCTGTCCAAGTCGCTCCCCGAGCCGGCCCTCCGGTTCGCGCGGAAGGCGTGGCTCTCGCGGGCGTTCGAGCACGTTCGCAGCGCGTGCGCCCAGACTGGGGAGCCGTTCCCGTACGACGACCTCCGTCCGCCGGACGTCCACGGCGAGTTCGTCCCGACGGCCGACTTCTTCGCCGGCCCGGTCTGGGCCGACCGGCTCCGCCGCGCGCTCGCGGCGACGAAGTCGTACGCCGACCGCCTGCTCGGCGTGCTCGCCGAGAGCTCCCCGCTCGGCCGGCTCGACCTCGGCGTCGACGACCTCCTCGCCGACGTGGCGTCCGTTGACCCGACCGCCGAGGGGCGACTGGAGGCGACCGCCGAGGGGCTCGGCCAGACGCTCGCCGAGGCGGGCCTCCTCCCCATGCTCGGCATGCCGACCCGCGTCCGCGACCTCTACTACGACGCGGAGCCGAAGGGGAACCCCTTCCGACCCCGGGCCGAGTGGAAGACGATCGACCGTGACCTCGACGTCGCCATCTACGAGTTCGCCCCCGGCGCCGTCCTCGTCAACGACAAGCGCCAGCTCGAGTGCGTCGGGTTCACGGGGCCGCTCCCCGAGACGCCTAAGAAAGACGCCTCGGGACGGTGGACCTACGAGCCTCGAGCCCGCGCTCTCGGCGCCCCCTTCTGGCTCGTCGAGTGCGAGCGGTGCGGGGGCTGGAACCGCCTCGACCGCGCGCCCGACCTCGCCGCGCCCGACCCCTGTGAGAACTGCGGGGCCGCGCTCGACGCGACGGCCGCGGCCGAGCACCGCGTGCCGAACGGGTTCCGCACCGACCTCCGGCCGAAGCCGTTCGACCCGGGGCTCCGCTCGCCGCGGCGGTCGGGCTTCGGCCTCGTCGCCGAGAGCCATCCCGCCCCGTTCGGCGACGGCCCCGGCAACCTCGCCTGCGCGTTCTCCTCCCGCGCCCGTACCTACCGCGTCAACGGGGGCGACGGGGCCGGGTACCGGGCGGTGACGGTCCGGGATTGGAAGTACCCCCGGCGCACGCTCCCGGGACAGCCCGTCCTCGTGGACCAGGTCGTCGCTGCCGAAGACCTCGACGAGGTCCGCGACCGGTTCGACCTCGACGGGCCGCGGTTCGACGGCCTCCACCTCGCGGCCCCGAAAACGACCGACGCCCTCTACCTCGCCCCCCGCGCCATCCACCCCCACCTCGACCTCCTCCCGCGCCGCGATGGGAAGCGGACGGTCGCCGTCCGGGCCGCCGCGCTCTCGGCCGCGTTCCTCCTGACCTACCGGGCCGCTGAGGCGCTCGACGTCGACCCCGACGAGCTCGAGGTCGTCGAGCCCCGCGTCGTCCGCCTCGAGGATGGGGCGCCGCCCGTCCCCGCGCTCCAAATCACCGACCAGCTCGTCAACGGGGCCGGCTACTGCCGGCAGCTCCACGAGCGCGACGCCGACGGCGTCCCCCTCGCCGTCCGCCTGGCCCGGTCCGTCGTCGGCGACCCCGGCCGCAGCCCGCTCGCGGACCTCCTCGCTCCGGGCCACCCCGACGCCTGCGACCAGGCCTGCTACCGCTGCCTCCAGCGGTACGGGAACCAGCCGTACCACGGCCTCCTCGACTGGCGGCTCGGCCTCGCCTATCTCCAGGCGCTCCTCGACCCCGCGTACGACTGCGCTCTCGGCGGGGCCGGCGGCGACCCGGCAACGGCCGACTGGCTCGACCTCGCCCACCGCTACGCGACCGACCTCGTCCGCTTCGACGGGGCCGGCGAGGTCCGCGAGGCCGGCGGCCTCGTCGCCTTCCAGGTCCATCCCCACGGCCGGTGGGCGGTCGTCGTCCACCCGCTCTGGAACGTCCGCGGCGACATCCTGCCCCCGAGGGTCGAGGAGGCGCTCGACGAGATCGAGCTCGGCGACGAGCAGGGGAGGGCCGTCTGCGTCGACACCTTCGACCTCGCCCGAAGCGCGCTCACGGTCCGGGGTCGCCTCCTCTCGTGACGCCGTCCCCGCTCCCCCCGCCGGTTCGGAGCGTCGTCGGCCCGGACGCCCTCTCGGCGTCCGGGCTTGGTCGAGCGTCACAGTGCCCGCTCTCGGCCGCACTCGACGCGGACCCCGACGCCCCCCGTCTGCCGGTCCACCCCCGCGCCCTCTACGGCCGGGTCCTCCACCGCCTCGTCGAGGCCGCCGCACGCGGCCAAGTGGACGACCGGGACGGATTCGCGAGGGGCGCTCGCCGCGCGGTCGACGCCCTCCTCGCCGAGCTCCCCGAGCGGACGCCCGCCCCGCAACGTGTGCTCGGGGCGCTCGAGTGGAGGCGCAGGCGGGCCGACGCCGTCGCGGTCGCGCGGTCCGTCGCCGGCAAAGCACCCGTTCGCCGCGGAGCCTCGGCTCCAGCCCGCTCGCCGGACCGCCCTGAACCTTGGACCGTGGCGGACGGCCGGTGGACGGAGGTGGTGCTCCGGAGCGACGTGCTCCGCGTGACGGGGCGGGCCGACCTCGTCGAGCGCTCCGGCGACCTCGTCCGCATCTCGGACTTGAAGACCGGGTCGCCGACGACCTCCGACGGTACCGTCCGCGCGTCGGTCGTCCTCCAACTCCGCGCTTACGGTCTCGTCGCGGCCGAGAGGCTGCCCAGCGCGCGGATCGAGCTCCGCGTCGTCGGCACGTCGTCCTTCGACGTTTCATTCAATGAGGGCGACCGGGACGCCGCGCTGAGGACGATCCGTTCGGTCTCCGACCAACTCCCGCCGTCGCGCCACGTCTCCGCTGCGGACCTCGCCAGACCGGGGGCCGCGTGCGGGTCATGCCGCCATCGACACCGTTGCGGGCCGTACCTGGCGAGCGCTCCGAGTTGGTGGAGGGACGGCGAGGACTTCCCGTTCCCCCTCGACCTCTGGGGGACCGTCGAGTCCGTCAGGAGCGGAGGGGAGACGTCGGACCTCGTTCTCCGCGACCCCACAGGGCGCCGGGTCCGCGTCGCCGGGCTCCGTGCAGCGCTCGCGCGCGACCTCGAACCCGGCGACGCCCTCTTCGCGTTCGGCTTCGACGAACCGACTGGGCGCCGGGGTCCCAGCTGGCGCCCGGCCCCGCTCGTGCTCCGCGACCTCGACCCCGACACGGGTGCCGCGGCGTGGTCGCTCGCCGTGTTCGGCCCCCCGCTCCCCGACGTGCCGCCGCTCCCCGTCCGATCACCCGCCCACTGACCCGACTGATGGCGACCTACGACATCCGACTCGTCTACGAGGCCGGCCCCGACCCCGTCACGCGCGAGCCGCTCGGCCGAGACGATGAAGTCGTCACGGTTGCCGCAGACTCCCCTTGGGAGGCCCGCTCCCGCGCTTTGGCGTCCGCCACCACCCGCGCGATGGGCCGCGTCGTCAGGGCTTACGACCTCGCCACCGGTGAAGAGGTCAGGCCGCCGCTCTCCGAGGGGTTCCGGCCCGGGCGGTTCCGCGTGGACGGCCTCGACGGGACCTACGATGGCTTCACTCGCGGCGAGACGTGGAACGGGTTTGCCGTCCCCTACTTCCCCCTCGCCGAAGCCCGCCGCATCGCGGCCGACTTCGCCGCGCAGCCTCCGAACCCGGACGGCCAGCCCATCGGCGAGTACGACGCCGACCGAGACGTCGTCCGGCTGCGGGATCCTTCGTCGGACGACTGGGACGAGACGCCGCGCGTCGAGATCGACGGCCGTTCGCTCTACCCCGTTGGCGCCCACCTCTGGACGTGGGAGGAGGCGGAGCGGTGACCGGGCCGAACGCTGGGGACCGTGACGACGAAGCACCGTCGGAGACCACGCGGCGGCGGATGTCCCGCGTCGGGTCGAAGGACACGGGACCCGAGATGCGCGTCCGCCAGACGGCCCACGCCCTCGGCTACCGCTACCGGCTTCACGCGCGGGACCTCCCCGGCTCGCCGGACCTCGTCTTCCGAGGCCGGAGGAAGGTGATCTTCGTCCACGGCTGCTACTGGCACCGCCACCCGGGGTGCAAGCGGGCCTCGATGCCCTCGACGCGGCGTGAATACTGGCAGGCCAAGTTCGACCGGAACGTCGCGCGCGACGCCGACGCCGAGACCGCCCTGCGAGAGGCTGGTTGGGACGTCCTCGTCGTGTGGGAATGCGAGACGAAAGACTCCCATGGGCTCAAGGACCGGCTCAGGCGGTTCCTCGGATAGCCTCGATCAAGGTCCGAAGGTCGGCCACCGCCATCATCGGTCGGCTCCTGTGGATCATCCGGTGGCAGTTCGCACAAAGAAGTGCGAGGTCACGGAGACGCGTCGCGCCGCCTCCGGGCCGGAGCGACGACACGGGTACGGTGTGGTGGCATTCGATGAAGCCGTCTCCGAGCTCTCCGTACGTCGCAGAGAAGTCGAAGCCGCACGTCTCGCATGTCAGACGCCCTTGCTCTGCCATGGCTCTCTTCTTCCTACGGACGGCTCCTGCGTTCCGTTCACGCGTCCGATGCAGCCTCGTGAGCAAGCGGCCCTCGGCGAACTCCTCCATGTCCTCTCCCAGATCCAGCGCGTCGCTTCCGACGAGCGATCGGATGGCGTCCGCTGCGTTCCCGATCGCGTCGGGATCCCCGCCGAAGTCGTCCCACACCTCGCGCTCGACGCGGCCCCCGCGTGGCAAGCCGCTCCCGACGTGCTCCGGGTCGACGGCCAACAAGTTGCCGAGCTTCATCGACACGCTCGTCGGGTTCCTGAACGTCGCCAGACGGTCGCTTGGGGCGTGGAGGGGCAATCGCCCCAAGAGGTCACTCAGCGCGACCACCTCCGGATCCGTCGCGGGGAGCTGGCGGCGCCCAGCCGCGAAGTAGAGGTCGAGGGCGAGGATGACCTCGTCGCGGCTCCAGTTCGGGTTGCGCGTCGTGCCCACGGCCCTCAGAGCCGTTTCACCGCCCGGCGGTGTCGGGGGTCCGCCGCTGGGAGGAGCTCGTCGTCGGAGATGGCCTCGGGACTGTCGAGGAGCCTAGCCAGGACCCGCCCGTGCAACCCGGTGAAGAGGGGGGGGACGGCCTCGCCGATCATGGTGCGGACCGTTCCCAGTCCGCGACGGACGGCCTCGCCCCATTGAAACGAATCGGGGAACGTCTGAAGCTTCTGGCACTCGTACGGGCTGAGGACGCGGGGCTCCCGGTGGTGGAGCGTCACGTCGCTCCCGACGCGTCCCGACGCGGTCGTTACCGTCGAGGCCGGCGCGTCGGCGCGCATCCGGCGGTAGCTCGAGTTTCGAAACCCCTTTACGAGCCGGGGAGCGCCGTCCGTGACGACGACGGGGCGGAGGAGCGGCTCCCCGCACGTCGGGCACGTGGCCTCATCCTCACCCACGCTGAGGTTCTCGCACCCCGCCTCGCAGCACCGGTTCTCCCACGCGCTACCGCCTTGGTCAGGAGGGATCGAGTCGACCATCGCGAACTGGCGCTCTGACCACACGGGCACGGCGTGGAGTCCCCCGAACCCATCCGCACGTGCCGCGTCCGGGCTCCCGGCGCTGAGCGGCGGGACGCCCGCGAGAGCCTCCGCGACCGTCACGCGTTCGCCGCCGTAGTCCGGCGCACAACGGGGGAGGGGGTACGGCGTCAGGCCGCGCGCCTCGAGCACGGAGAACGCCGGGAGGTCGCGCCGGACGAACGTGGTGAACGCCCGTCGCCGCGACTGAGGAACGCCGAAGTCGGCCAGATCCACGACGACGGGATACGCCTCGTACCCGAGCGCGTCGAGCTTGTCCGTGAGATACCGCGCGGCCGTGACCGCCGCGGCCGTCTCCGGGTGGCGGACCTTCCGAGTCAGGAACTGGGGCACGTTCTCCACCACGACGAACTGAGGGCGCGACTCCGCGACCACGTCGGCGATCACCGTGACGAGCAGGTTCCTCTCGTCCTTGGAACCCGCGTCTGGGTCGTCCCCTCTCCCGAGGTCGTTCCGGGCCGCGCTCATACCTTGGCATGGGGGGCACGCGGTCAACAGCGCGAGGGGGGCGCTCTCGGCCGTGCTCCTCCGCCGCGCGTCTAGCCTCGTGAGGACGTCCCGCCACGTCTCGCGGAGATCCCCTTCTATGGTGTCCGCCTGTGGGTGGTTGAGGTGGCACACGGCGAGCCGGTCCGGCTCCAGCTCCGCCATGACCTCGAAGCGAAACCCGGCCTCCACGTAGCCCAGGTCCCCTGCGCCGCAGTTCGAGAACAAGCTGGCGGACCTCTTGGGCACCGTCACGACCAGAGGGAAGAAACGGACGCCACAGAGTCATCCGGCTCCAGGGGGAGCTCTTTGGTGACCCTCTCTGCCATCCGGCCTTGGGCTGCGAGTAGCTCGACCGTGCCGGTCCGGATCTCGGCATCCCCGACCTTCACGCCCTTGACTTTCGAATATGTGGGCGTCGGTGGAGGCATGAGCAGAGGCAGAACGGGGAGGCGCAAGCTAGCCATTGAGTGTGTCCCAGGCTGCCGGCGAGAGGGAGGGGAGCCCATGTGAAGCGAAGAGCCGCCAGTCAGGTCCGGCCTTCCGGACGATCCTGTTCCATTGCTTGTTACAGCCCAGAAGCCCTTCAGCGCCAGGGCAAGGTAGTTGACTCAATAGAACGAGTTGACAAATATTGTCAACTAGGCTAATTTGGTCAAATGCCAACCGATCCCACCGGACTCGAGACCGAGATGCGGGCCGCCGTCGACGTGCCCCGCTGGCTCCACGACTGGACCGGCCTCGACATCCACGTCGAGGAGGAGGCCGAGAGGGGAGGGGCCCGGGTTGACCTCGCGGGCACGCTCGGGGGGGCCCCGTTCGTCGTTGAGGTCAAGGCCGAGGGGGGCGTCGCCGCCGTCCAGCGCGCCATCGACGGCCTCCAGGCCGTCGGCGACGCGGCCCGCATCGTCGTCGTCCCGTTCATGTCGCCCGCCGGGCGCGAGCGGTGCGAGGCCGCGGGGGTCTCCTGGATCGACCTCTCGGGCAACGCCCAGCTCCGCGTCCAGCGCGGCGACCTCCGCGTCGCCGTCCACGTCGAGGGCAAGCCCGACGCGTTCCGCGGCCCCGGGCGCCCCCGCAACGCGTTCGCCCCCAAGGCCGCCCGCGTCGTCCGCCTGCTCCTCGCCGACCCCACACGCCGGCTCACCCAGGCCGAGATCGCCGAGGCCACCGACCTCGGGCCGGGCTACGTGAGCCGGATCGTCCGGCACCTCGAGGACGAGCGGCTCCTCGACCGCGACGACGCCCGCGCCGTCGGGCCCCCCGACCCCGGCCTCCTCCTCGACGCCTGGGCCGACGCCGACGCCTTCCGCCACGAGGTCCTCGGCGGCCACGTCCCCGGCCGCACGGGCGAGGAGCGCGCCCGTCGGCTCCAGGACGCCCTCGCGGACCACGGGCTCCGCCACGCCTTCACCGGCCTCGCCGCCGCCTGGGCCTACACCCACGCCGCCGCCTTCCGGTCCGTCGCGTGCTACGTCGCCGGCGACGCCGCCGCGCGCGCCCGCGCCCTCGCCGACGCCGGGTTCCGCGCCGACACGGCCGCCCCGAACGCCCGCGTCCTCCTGCCCGCCGACGAGGGCGTCTTCGACGGGGCCCGCGCGGCCTCCGGCCTCGAGTGCGTCTCGCCGGTCCAGGCCGTCGTCGACCTCGCGCACGAGCCGGAGCGGGCCGCCGAGTTCCGCGAGGCGCTCCGCGAGCGGGCGCTCGCCGGATCCCCAGCGGACCACGACACGACCGCCGCCGACTGATGGCCGACCCCAAGCCGCTCTACGCCACCGACTACTCGCCCGAACAGGTCGACCGGACCGTCCGGGCGCTCCTCCAGGTCGCCGTCGCCCTCGGCGACGACCTCCCCCACGTCGTCCTCGTCGGTGGCCTCGTCCCGCTCTTCCTCGTCGACCAGGCCGAGGCGGCCACGCGCGACGAGGCCCACGTCGGCTCGGCGGACGTCGACGTCGCCCTCCACTTCGCGCTCCTCGACGAGGACCGCTACGACGCCCTCGCCGGGCGCCTCGCCGCGAGCCGGTTCGAGCCCGACGAGAACGCCCGGGGCAACCCCACCCCCCAGCGGTGGAGGTACGGGCCGGCCCCCTCCGTCAAGGTCGACTTCCTCATCGACGAGACCGAGACCGACGACGGAACCTGGGACCGCGTCCTCCACCTGGGCGAGGGCCTCGCCGCCGTCCGCGCGCTCGGGCTGGCGCTCGCCTTCGACGACGCCGTCGAGCACGAGCTGGACGGCGACACCCTCGACGGCGCCCACGCCCGACGCACGATCCGCGTCTGCGGCCCCGGCGCGTTCGTCGTCCTCAAGGCGCTCGCGTTCCGGAACCGGGCCGCGCGGAAGGACGCGTACGACCTCGCCTACGTCCTCCGGAACGTCGGGGGCGGGCCCGAGGGCGTCGCCGACCACTTGGCGCCGTTCCGGGACCACCCCGCCGTGCAGCGCGCCGTCCGAGTGCTCCAGGAGGACTTCGGGTCGGAGCGGGAGACCGGTCCCCGCGCGGCGTCGGCCTTCCTCTACGCCGAACGGATCGACCCGGACTACGTCGCGGGCGTCGCGGGCTCGGTCCAGATCGTCCTCCGGCGACTCCAGGCCACCGGCTGACCAGCACTTACTGGCGCCTCACCGATTGCGTCACCAGCAGCGACCACCCTAGAGCCCGCTCGCGCTGACCTCGATCCATGCCTCGGCACCGCTACAGAACCTCGGACACGATCGGGAAGATCGGTGCGGCCGCCTTCCGAAGCTGGGCGGAGGCCGTCGGGCTCGTCGTCAACGAGTCGGCCGACGACCAGGCTGGGTGGGACTTCATCGTCGAGTCCAATCCCGAGGCGGCCCACGAGCCGCCAGCGGACCCCTTCGGGCATGCCGACTCCTTCCCGGTCCGCGCCCGAGTGCAGGTCAAGGCCACCGACAAACGGGACGGGGCCATCGACATGAAGTTGAGCAACTGGGTCCGGCTTGTCGAGTCGCCCGACCCGGCGTTCGTCTTCGTCGCCGAGCTCGACGGCAAGGACATCCCCCAACGGGCGTGGCTCTACCACGTCGGCGAGGACGACTGGCGCGACATCGAGCGGCGGAAGTGGGAGAACGAGACGGGGCACGGCAAGAAGGCGAAGCGCCCGCTCCACAAACTGTCCCGGCGACTCCGGTACGGCGCACACGATGCGCTCCCGTCCCTGGACGGTTGTGCCCTCCTCGACGCGATGGCCGACGCCGTCGGACCGTCGCCCTCCGAGTACGCATCGCGCAAAATGACCGTAGTCCGCGAGGCGGGGTACGAGCGAGGCAACGCGACGGTCCGCCTCCGGATCGGCGGTGACGCTCCCCCGGACGTCACGCTCGCGGAGGCCCAACTCGGTCTGCGGCCCCGCGTCCGTGTTCGCGACGTCCACGTCGCGCCCATGCGTTTCGGCGTCACCCACGAGGGCCGTGTCCACGTCGTCGGAGACGCCGAGCTGTTTGTGCAGACGGCCGCGCCCGGGGTGCCTGTGGAGGTCGAGTTGGAGGCTAGCGGCGACGTCGCCCGCGTCCCGGCCACGCTGCACGTGCCCCACGCCTTCACTCACCGACTGGCGTCCGGTCAGGACCCCGAGGGGCTGAGCCTCCGAGCCCGGTCGCCCGAACTCGACCTCGTCGTCCGGTTCGGACGGGCGTCGTCGCTCAACTTGAGTTCCCCGGCATCGGATCACCCCACCCCTCTCCGCTCTCTCCTCGTCCTCTCGCGGGCGACCCGGGTAATGGGCTCGGCGGCCCGGAACGGCGTCCCGCTCGACATTCGGGTCGTGGGTCCGGACGGGGTCGCACTCAAGCTGAAGCAGGATCCAGTCCCTCCCAGTGAGGGCGGCATCAACATCGATGACTTTCCACCCGACTGGCTCCTCGACGGCGTCGAGGACGCGTGGCACGTCGCCCGTGTGTTCGAAGCGGAGAACGAGGTGGTGACCACGATCGACGAGATTGCCGAGAGCGCCCTCGGTCTCTCGCAACTCCGGTCCTTCGCCGACGGGAGCGCCGACGGGGCGTACCGTTTTGAGTGGGAACCCGGTGCCGAAGGCGAAGGACCGCAGCGTTTGACCGAGCTGTCCGAGGCCGTCATCGTGGCCTACCACGCGGCGCTGGGGGCGACTCGCTTCAGCGTCGCGGCCCACCTCGGGGGCTCTTTGGAGTTCGAACACCCCTGTGCCTACTCGGTCCATTTCGGCTCGGTCGACCACCAGGTGCTGCGAGCGACCAAGATGGCCGCGCCCCCGCCGGATCTGGCGGCCCTCGCAAACCGGTCGTGCCAGAAGCTTGGGAAGGTCGCCCTCCTGTGCCTCCTCGTCGAAGACCAGATGCGTATGCTGCTCCCCGGTCCGAGCGGTGAGCTCCCACCACCCGCTGGCCAGGACTAGAGGGCACCTCCCTCGGAGCCATCCTCGTCGAAGAGCCATCACTCGCGGACGTACTCGGCGAGCATGGCGGCCGACTTGTGCCACGCGCTACTGGATAAAACGCACGGACCGCCCCAGCATCCTTAGCCGTCGCCTACGCGCTGCGCTAGTTCGAACGCGACGGGGACTTGCTGCGTGACCATCGCTCCAAGCAGGTGCCGAAACGCGGCGAACGCCGCCTCGCGCTGGCGGAGCGCCTCGCGGTCGTGCTGCCACACGTGGACGAGAAGCTGAATCGTCAGGTCCACTGACTTGCTGCGAGCCCGCGGACCGACCGTATGGTCTTTCCATAAATGGGCTCCTTCTCGCCGGGCGGCGTCGCTGAGCCAGATTAGACCGTCGAACCGAACCGCGTCAGCTGCAGGCAGAACCAGGAAGGCCGCCAGATGGGCGACGTCCGTGTCACGCCGGAGATGGGTCTCAGCCCACGCTCTCAGGCCCGGCTCAACGGCGGCCACCACCTGGGCTCGGTCCGCCGTCCAGGTCTCCGCCGAGAGGTGCTTGAGTCCCAAGAGGTCGCGCCACAGCTCGTCTCGCCGGAACCATACGCCCGCGTCCGCCAGCGCCCAACGCGCGTGACCCTGTGCGTACTCGATCATCAGCTGCCATCGTCGGAGAACGACCTGAGACGCGCCCAGCACCGCTCGTGGCCACCACTCCATTAAGAACCACGAGACGAGCCCTGAGGCCGACGGTCCGAGGTTGAGAATCGGCTCCCAGTACTCGCGGGCCTCAGCATCGGAGTCGGCCTCTGCGGCGAGTGCCGCCGCGTGCGACGCGACGAACCGGACCCAGGGATCGTCCACACCCTCGAAGTCCTCGGTCGGGGCATCATCTGGGAGCGTGAGCCATTCCGCGGTCTCGCGAACGGCGTCTGCCCAGACGGCCCGCCACCGCTCCCACGACTCCACCTCCGCCAACTCACCTGGCAGAGGGATACCACGGAAGGCCGAGACAGCGAGTCCAGAGTCGAACGGCATATCCGGGCGGGCGCGGTGACCCGGTCGCGCAGATCGAAGCCTCGGCTCGGTGTCCGAGTCACCTGCTGTCAACTCCGACACCGGGGGCACGGTCGCGCTCAGGCTCCCATCGACGAAACGGCGGCTCGCGTCCTCGCGCTCCGCATCGAGCCGGTCGATTTCATCCTGGATGATCGCCTCGCCTCCCTCTGGTGGGAATCTCGCGACGTTCCTGAGCTGCCCCAGCCTCCGATCCGTGCGGGCGAGTCGCAGAATCAAGTGAACAAGGCGCAGGTGGTCGTTCCCTAGGCGCGCCCTCTGTGCCTTGACGCCGTCCACCAGTGCGTCGATCTCCTCGCCGACGCCCGTCAGAGCGAGCCGTGCGACCGCTCGACGGAGTTCTTGGTCGTCTGGGTCGGAAGCCCACACCGTCGGGAGCACACGTGCGGCGAAAGACCGCGCGCTCCACATCCCAAGGCCGGGGTGATCGGAAACCGACCTGGCGGCCTCCAGCAGAGTCGCGCGCGCCCACGCCGCACGCTCAGCGTGCGACGCAGTGCTGCGTTCTCCGAACACGGCGAGGACGGCGGCGATGCCGGCGAGTACATCGAGAGCGCTCTGCGGAGTATCTGCCCACTGACGATCGCTGAGAGCCTCGAGCCGTTCGACGCGCGACCACAACTCGTCGAGACACTCAGGCGTCGCCTCCTTCTCCCGGTCTAGAAGCTGGGAGCAGTCCATCGGCGTCGTGAGCGGAAGCATGTTCGCAACGAACTCGGCCTGAGCTTCGTCATTCCGGACTTGCTGCTCGGGCGGAGGCTGGAACACGAGGATTTGGCGCGCGGGCCCCCCGTCTTCGTCGTCTGTCGCTTCTATGGCGTCCTCCTCGGCCGGCGCCCAATTGTCCGGGTCGAACTGTGCGAGAAGGGTCGGGATGTACTCCCACCCGTGATAGACCGTGTCGACCTCGCGAGACCAACGTTCCCGCGCGTCCGCGACCGCCTCGCGAAAGCTCTCGTCGCTGTGGAGCAGGAAGAGGGCCACGTTGACCAGGGAGGCCCGACGGTGGGGGTACTCGTGCCACTCGCGGTAGGCGTCGTGCTGAGCACGAGGGAGGAGCGTGAATGGCGGCGAGATCGCCGACTTCCACATCATGTTCTGGCTCCCCATGTTCGTCCAAGAGAACAGGTGCGGGCTGAGCAGGAGCGGCCTCAGAGGCCCGAGGAACAGATGGGGCGCCCGCCGCCCGACTGACGCTAGCACGCCGACCATGGCCGTTGAGGTGGTCTCTCGCAGCAGCCGGGCCACGAGAGGGCCGACATCGTCACCCGCCTCGATCCGGTCGTACAGGTGCTTTTCCAGCGCCATCAGCGCGCTCGCCACGACCCCCTCCGATGTAGGGCCGTCGAGGTTCCAGCCGAACACCTCGGCGTGACCGACCGTCTCGATCTCTCCATCGGACGTCGCCAATCGCAAGACGAACGGCTCGGCGCGCTTCCCGTGCCACCGTTCGAACCGGTCGGAATGGTTCTCCGCCCAGCGCTCCGTCGCGTGACGCAGCAACCGGACGATCACCTCAATTCCGGCGTCCTCGTCGAGGGTGAGCAGCTGTCGGAACGGACCGCGGGTGTAGAACGGGGGGTGCCACTGGGGTCGGGCGACGTAGACATCGCGAAGCGGAACCTCGTCGTACCGGTCCCTTGCGGCGGGTGCGCGGATCAAGAGCGCGAGGAGGATCTCGACGGCGGCTTCGGGAGCCGCGACCACGAGCGGTGCCAGCGCTCCCTCTTCGAGGACCACGTGCTGCAAGGACCCATCTACCTCGAAGGCCGGGCCGTCAGGCCACGGCTCAGGCGTCGGACCGGGTGGGCCGAACACGGAGCCCAGAGGGACGCCCTTCTGGCGCGCAAACGCCCGGTTCTCCTCTTTCTCTTCCTCCGTCAGCGGCGGCGGCTCGAACCGTTTGGGGCTGAGTCCGGACGCCTCTCGGAGGATGGCCAGCGCGGGGTCGGTGTCCTGCGACGCCGAGAGGAGCACCGCCGTATACACCGAGCGGCTCACCAGGTCGTCGCTGCGGAGCCCGTAGCTGCCCCGGCCCTCCTTGTCGCGGAGCGTGGCTTCGCCCAGCGCCACGGCCGTCTCTGCGGCCTCGACCCTCATCGGCCAACCGTCGCGCGTGTGCTGAAGCCAGAGCGCGACCACACGCGCCACGACTAGGCGTGCGGGGTAGGGGATCTCGTTCCGGTGCGTGTGGAGCACCGCCAGCGGCGCGACCCAGTACGGCGCGTACGGAATCCGAGCCGAGGCCGCGAGGTACGGTTCCATGTCGGGCGCGACCTCGGCGAGGACCGTGCGGAACGCGTCGTTCGGAACGGTCGCTGAGTGGAGCAGTCGGTGCAGGAGCCGGTTGAGCAAGGCGCCTTCGTCCTCGATGAGGACCGGCCACAAGGCCGTCAGTGCACGCGCGGACCCGACCGTATGCGCCGAGGCTTCGAGCAGCAGGTCGCGCGCGAGGTCCGCCGCGTCGCCCAGGTCCTCGAACGCGGCGAACGCCTCCCGCCAGGACGCCAGTCCGTCGTGTTCGAGAAGGTGGAGGCCGTAGAGCCGAACCGCTCGGTACCACACGGGTGAGTCCATCCGGCTCTTCAAGAACTCCACCAACCGGCCGCTCTCCGTCTGCTCGCGCAGGATTCGGAGCCGGACCCAATCCCCGTAGAGGTCGTGCTCGAACCGGACGCGGTCGTCCCGCCGAGTCAGGAGACGGTCGTCAACGAGTGCCTCCAGCGCGCTCCGTTCACCCGTGTCGAACTCGCCCGACTCAACGCGAACCTCCGTCACCAGGCGATCCGCCTGCTTGCGCGCGAGCGTGGCCGCGGCGGCGCCTCGGTCGAGGGACACGTCGGCGCGCTCGATCTGCTGGTCCCAGAACCACATCGCGAGATGCGACTCGCCGACCGTGTGGAGGTCGAGTCCGCTCGTCGAGTGCAGCGCGAGCAGGTCGAGCACCTTGGGGCGGAGCAGCACGGGCGCCAGGTGCTGCCGCAGACGCAGCGGCCTCAGCTCGGGGAACGCCTCCCAGACGGGCGCCAACTCGTCCACGTCTGGGCTCTCGACCGCGTACGACTCGACGCGCTCGGCCGCTAACCCGTCGCGCCGCAACTCGTCCCGGACGCGCGGCCACGCCTCCGGCGTACAGGTGAGCAGCGTCCGCCAGCCCGGCCGGACCTCTTCGCCGTGGGTCAAGCCCACCGCGGCGAGCAGCGCGCCCACGCGGGCGAAGGCCTCGGGGGCGTACAGCCGGTCCAGCTGGTCGATCACGAGGAGACCCGGAGCGACGTCGTGCTCCATCAACGTCGGGAACGATGGAGATCCTGAGACCACGTTGCCGCGCTCCAACGCGTCCCCGGACGCCCACACCACGCGGCCGGCGTCGTCCTCAAGGGCATTGAGGGCTTCGTGACGCGCGATTACGGACTTCCCGACGCCGGACGCACCTAGCAAGATCACCGCTGGCGCGTCCATGCCCGCTAGATCGGTTCGGGCACGTGACCGGGGGAGCACTACCTGGCCTCCGATCCGGTGGCGGACGCGCCTCGCCGCCTCGGCGCTCGCGTCTCGCAGAGCCTCCCATGCAGGACGGTGGTCCGGTCGGCCGCGCAGCACGAACCGGGGCGGCACCCGGGCGAGCACCCCCGCACGGTCTACGTCTCCCGAGGCGGTGCGCAGACTCCACGCGATCTCTTTGAGCGATTCCCACAGGGCGTCGGCCTCGTCGGCGTCTCCGCTCTGCAGCGTGTCTTGCAACAGTTCCTTCGCGCGCAATCGCCGCAACGAGTTCTGAGCGTTGAGGTCGAACGGGAGCCACAGCACGCGTCGCAGCATCCGGCCCGCTAGGGGAGGGCTCGAGCCTGCGGGCACGAGGTCGTCGGGGCACGCCGCGCTCGCGAGCAGTCCACGGACGGTGTCGTTGGCGCGGTGAGGTCGAGCGACATCCTCGTCCAACTCGTCCGGGCTCTGTGCGTGGGCACGTGCCAGGAGGTCCTGGACATCCGACTCCACGTGGGGCGCAGGAGCCGACACGAGAGCCAGCCAGTCCCGATCCTCGACGAACGCGTCAGACGACGTGCCGAGGAGTTGCTCCCACGCGTCCCGTACGAAGTCCGCCGGGAACGATGCCACGCCGAACTGCGCGCTGCTCTTCACGGAGGCCGCCACGTAGACGGAGCCTGGGTACGTGAGCACGACATCGTCGAGATGCCACACGCTCGCCGGCTCTTGCACGTCCACGCGCTGTGGCACGCCGGGGACCCTCTCGATTAGAGTGCGTCCTGCGATAAGGTGTGCCAGGACGTAGGCCACCACCTCGGTCTCGAAGTCGTACCCGCCGCCGCCGGTCTGCTTCGGAGTCGCGTCGCGTCGGGCCATCGATTAGTGACTAGGGTACCGGTCAGATAGGAGCATAATCTCGCAGTTGCACGAACGCTCTCTGGACTTCCGAGCGGAGCCTGACGCTCACAGCCCGATCCCCTCGCTGGCGTTCTCGTCGAAGAGCCGGCCCTCCCGGACGTCCTCGGCGAGCATCGCCGCGCTCTTGTACAGCGTCTGCTTCTGAATCACCTAGTTGCTCCACGCCGAGCGGGGGTTGATGTGACAGACGGGCGGCTACGTCGGTTCGTCCGGGGGCGTGGGACGCTGCTGGAGCGCATCGAGCGCAGGGTTGGGCACCCAGGGCTCTGCGTTCAGGACCACGACGGACGCCCATTCGTCGGCACCCGCACGAGTCCCAATCCCGAGCCACCGGTCGCTCCGGGTCTCGTACTTCCGCGTCGCGACCATCCCACCCACCTGGGGTATGCCCTCTTGGTCTGGCGTCTCCGGCCGGAGCATGAGGTGTGTGAGCCCGAGGCTCGCGCCCTGGATCGGGAACGAGGCCCCGGTGTCACGGCCCTCGGTCTCAGCCACTTGGCGGTTCTCTCGAATCCGCTCGGCGATGGGCTCTCGAAGCTCGTGCGGGAGGTCGTAGATCACCGACGCGATAGCCATTCTCCCTCTTGGTGCTCGGGCCTCAATCTCGTCGCGGATCTTTCGGAGCGGTTCGGGGAGCGGCTGGGCTGGCTTCGCAGCGGGCGTCTGGCGCCCGCCATAGGTATGCATGAAGTAGGCGTCCATCGAAGTGGTGTAACCCATGAGTTGGACGCCAGCGTCGGGGTCGCCGCCGGTGGCGTGCTCGAATCCGGTCCCCTCAAGGAGGTAGTGGCCGAGCCAGTCGAGCTCGTCGTTCGCCTTCGCTGAGGGATTCCCGGCCACATCGACGCGGTGCGCGAGGAAGTGGAGAAACTCGGTTGGTGAGTCTACTAGCTCTGCGACCACTTCGAGGTCGGCGAGACTCACGCACCACGGCGTGTCGTCGGGGCCTGCGTTCTCGGCGAGGAGGCCCGCCTCAGCCAGTTCGGGGAGGTCGGTCGTGAACGCACCGAGGTCCTCCAGCGTGATGACGACGAGCGCCGCGTCTTGGACGTCGCCTGGGGCCAGATTCACCTCCGACCCGTCCTCGCGTCGGAACCGGTCTCCGCCCTCGAAGAACCGTTTCGCCCGGACAGCCTGATAATGGCCCTCGCCGACGAGTCGGTCCCGCAGCTCTTCCCGGAGCGAGTCCGACGCGCCCCGTCTCGCGGGGGGTGAGAGGACGCCGGCCTTGACCTCGACGAAGAGGAGCGTCTCGTCGTAGCGCAGCAAACCGTCCAATTCTGTCTCGCCCACCTCGCCCGCGCGGTCCTCCGCCTCGTAGGTGAGGTTCCGCTCGACGGTGGCGCCTGGAAGGAGCCCTGACAGAAGCTCCATCGCGCGACGCTCGGCGTATGACGCACGCGAGCGTTCGTAGCGGTCCCAGGCCGCTTCCGTCGCCTCTGCAGCCTGGAGCGGGCGGAGCTCTCTCGGCGGGTCGGGGTTGAGAGCGCTCTCGATGTTCGCTCGCAGAGCCCAGAACACCGACTGGGGCACGGGGCAGAAATATGCGTCTCCAGCGTGCGCCTCGACTGAGTGCTCGCCGGGGCGGAGCCGGATCAGGGGGCGGACGTGGAGCGGCGGCGTCGCCGAGGGCTGGGTGAAGAACTGCGATGCGACGTCGCCGAACCCGAGCGCCATCCGCTCCGCGAACGCGGCGGCCCGGTCGGGAGCTACGCCCGACGTGACCGCCAGTTCGTCGGCTGTGAACACGAGCGCGTCGCCGATGAACGTGTAGGCCCACGGCATGAGCCGGTACAGCGCGCGTTCGCGGCGTTCGTCCGGTGGGAGCGCCGCCCCCTCGCGGTAGAAGGTCTCGTCATGTGGAGGGGTCACCGTCCCGTCTTCCACGTACGCATCGACCCCAGCTAACAGACCGTCCACAGCCTCCCGGAGCCGCTGGAGGTGCTGGTTCAGCTTCTGCTCTGTCACTGCTTCCACGGCCGCGCACAGAGCGAGCGCGTCGGTCCCCGAGAACCCCAGCACGTCCAGGAGCACATCGTCGATGGGCGTGAGCACGCCGCGCAGCATTCGCTCGAGATGGACCGGGTAGGCAGCGTACCGGGTTGCCGTGCCCGTGATGAGGGCTTTGAACCGTAGCCACGCGAACCTGGACTGGGGTTCGTCGGCCTCCAGGTCGATGCTCTTTGCCCCATGCAGTCCAACGACCGAGCGGAACAGGTCCTCCACTCGCGCCTGGATTCTCGCCATCTCGGACGGGAGGTGGGGCACGAGCCCGCCCCCCTCACCCCGGTCGAACGGCTGGGTCAGCGCGAGCGTTGCCACGTACTCGGTGAATGCGTCGTTGCCGTGGTGAAGGTATTCGGCGTAGGTCTCACCGTCGGTGATCGCATTGGCGAGCCAGAGCGAGGCGATCACGTTGAGCGGGTTCCGCTGGGCGAGCACGTGCTGGATCGCCGCTACCTCCGCCTCGATCTCGCCCTCCACCCGTGGGATCGCCTCGACCAGCGGACGGAGCGCGTCGCGCCGCTCCTCCAACGTCATGTCCAGGTTGTGCCGAACGATCCGATCTCCTTCGTTGACGAGTACGAAGCCGGGTCCGACGAGGACATCTTCGCCGTGGGCGGGCTCACCAGGCTCACGTTCAGCCAGCTGACCCTGTTCGCTAGCTTCGTCGTCAGACATGGCGTTCAGTGTGGGTGAAGTGAGGGTAGCGGACCGACCGGCGCGAAATCTCGCAGGAGCGATGACGCTCCCCGCCTCTCCGAGCGGAGCCTGACGCTCAGAGCCCGATGCCCTCGGAGGCTTTGTCGTCGAAAGGGCGTCCCTCGCGGACGTACTCGGTGAGCATGGCTGCGCGCTTGTGCCGGGTCTGCTTCTGGATGGCCCGTCAGCCTTAGTGTCGTCATAACCATGCTCTTCTCTCGCCCCAACTGATTGCGTCCTGCCTCCCAATCGGCCCCGCCTGCCAGACGGGCGACGGGTGCATCCCTATCGGCGACTTCCCCGAGGCCCCCTATAAGTCAGGGCGGTGCATCCGACAGCGGGGATCCCCCCTCGACGGACTGTCCGTCGTAGGTCCCGTGCTCAAAGTACTCGCTCAGCCAGTTTGCATTCCCCCTCGGCCTCGCGAACCCTTCGATCCCCCACAGGTGGTCCAGGTGGCGCTGGACCAGCCCCGGGATGAGTTGCGCTCCGTAGAACATCGTCGCTCCTTTCCGGTGGAGAATCTGCTCATCCTCGTCGTCACGATTGATCCACGTCGGTTCTCGGAGCTGGCCCGTGTGAAGGAGCCCGTTACGCATCTCAGCCACGTGGTTCGCTCGTTTTTTGGCGTCCGAGCCGTCCGGGAGGTTCGAGAGCCCGTAGTGAACCACGTACCGACGGACGAGCGGGCCGAGACCGGGTGCGCCCCAGTCCTCCACCTTCTGTCGGAAGCGGGATTTCCGGGCGCTTGACAGGTCCGTGCGTGCGTCGACCACCGCTCGGAGCTCGTCTCGCAGGTCCTCGGCAACGGGCTCGTCCGGCTCCGGGGGCGCCTGGGCACCGATGTCACGGACCGCGTTCTCGAGGGCGACGGAACCCATTGCGGCTCTGACTTCGGCCTCGACCGAGTCGACCGCCTGGAGGTACAGGAGGAACGCGGTGCGCCTCTCCGGCGGCACGAGGTTCGGACGGTGCTCCCAGGCCACCCAAGCGGCCCTGTGCAACTCAAACTCCTCAACGACGGGTGCGCTGACGCGGGGCAAGACGTACCGTCCCGCGTCGGACGGTAGCATCACGCGGCGTCCAGTGAGGTAGCTCAAAATCTGGAGGAGGTCCCAGATCGCTCCCATCGGCCTCTCGTCGGGTAGGTGCGGCACACCCAGTAGCGCCTCACCTTCAGAGTCGGTCTCGGCAGTGGCCGTGACCAGCGGCTGCCTCATCACCGTGCTGTTGAGAGATAGGTAGAGAGGCAGGCGGGGCTCCTCGAACCGAATCGTGAAGGGGCCGACGTGCCACGGCTGCCCTGTCGTAGACGGGTGGGCTTGCAGGTTGCCGAGTTCGTAGCGGGGCACTGGGATGACAGCTGAGTCCCTGCCGGGACGCGTTTTCGGCGCATGTGGGTCCCGACTTCCTTTTCCTCTCGTGTTGTAGAAGAGCAGTCGCTCGCCGGGAGGAGACGCGAGCGCGTCCGCGGCCGCAACGCCTTCGAGCGGGTCGTACCGCCGGCTCCGGCGGGCGAAGGCGTGGCGCAGATCGGACTGGGTTGGAAACGGAGTGTCGGATGCAGTACCAACTACCGGAGGCCACAGCCACTCATCCATCACCCCCGATGCCCTCCTTCAACTCGTCCACCTCACGGACGAGCTGGCCGACCCACGCCTGAGCCGTCTCCGACTCCACGATCTCCGGCGGCCGCTCGGACAGGGACAGGAACAGGGTGAGAGCGCACCCCGCCATCGTCCAGAGGTGGTCCTCTGGACCGACGGCCTCCGGGTCGAGGAACCCGAGCGCGTGGAGGAGCCGGTCGTCGAGGTCGGGGTGCCTCGACTGGCTCAGGCGCGACCCGCCGTGCCGCTCGCGGTCGTTCTTGCTCTCGACGGCGAGGAAGAGGAGCGCGCAGTGCGCGACGACGACCCCCGCCCTACGGGTGCGCGCCTCCCTACCGTCGTCGCCGTCGAGCAGGGCCTCGCGGGCGAACACGTCGGCCTCGGCCTCGACCGCCTTCGCCTCCTCCAACGACCGATCGCCAGCCTCCCACAGGTGATCGAGAGTCACGTGAGCGTACTCGTGGAGCAGGACGTAGACAGCGGCCGCCACATACAGGCCGTTTGCCTTCGCCACGTAGTCTATTCCGTCTCCAGGCACGGGCCGTCCGGGCCGTGGCCACTCCTGTCTCCAGGCCGGAGTGGTTTCGCGCGCGTCGAACGCCCAACCGAAGGCGGCCTCCGCCGCTCGTACGAGTCGGTTCCGGACGGCGGGGTTGGGATGCTCCGGGACCCCACGCTGCGCCCGCCGGTGGACCTCCTGGTCGAGGACGACCATCGCGAAGGCGATTGCCCAGAGATACTGGAGGAAGGGTTCGTGGAGTTCGATCCGCGCCGGCACCCCATCCTCATAACGGACCCGCGGCGTCTCCAACGGGCGGGGCTCGACGTCGAATTGGATGGCCGGCGAGAGCACCCCGCCCTCGACATCCGTCTGGTACTGGCAGAGGAGGAACGGCCGGGCGCGTTCGAAGCCGTGCAGGACGTTCCCGTTGAGCTCCGAGATGGGGAGGAGAGAGGCCACACCTTCGCCGTCTGTCCCAGGGTTGAGGGTGTTCATAGCCCGATCCCCTCGCTGGCGTTGTCGTCAAAGAGCCGACCCTCGCGGACGTACTCGGCGAGCATGGCGGCCGACTTGTGCCGGGTCTGCTTCTGGATGGCCCGGTCGGGCTTCCCCGCGCGGGCGGCCGTCGTCGCGAACCCCGCCCTCAGCGAGTGCCCGGCGTACAGGGCCGGGTCGAGTCCCGCGGACTCCGCGCGCTCCTTGACGACGTTCGCCACGGTCCGCCCCGTGACAGCCTTACGCCCCAGCCGGCCCCACCGGTCAACGCCTCGGAACACGGGCCCCGAGAGGGGGGAGGGCCGCCCCTGGTCGGCGAGCGCCCCGCTCGCGGCGGCCACGTACGACCGGACCGCCCGGACGGGGCACGTCTCGGCGTGGTCGCCGTAAGCGACACCCACGACTTGGCCCGCCCCCTCCTGGTCGCTCTTCGACTTGGGGATCAGGAGCCTCAAGCCCTCCGGCGTGTACGAAACGTCCTCCAGGCGGACGGCGGCGAGCTCGCTCCGCCGGAGCGCGGCGGCGAACCCGAGGAGGAGCATCGCCTTGTCCCGCCTCGCCCGGAGCATCACGCCCGGCGCCGTGTCGTCGGGGAACGCCGTCGCCAGCCGCACGGCCTCGTCGCAGACGGCCGCCATCTGGACGACGTCGGCGGCCAGGGCCGGGGCCACCTTCCGACGGGCGACCCCGAGCTGGCGGACGACGCCCGCCCACACCGAGTGGAGCGGTTCTCTCGACCGCGACGCCGGGGTCTCGAGCCCAGCCAGCTTGTGAGCTTGGCTGATCGCGGCGAGCCGGCGCTCGAGCGTGGCCACCTTCAGCGGGGCCGTCGGCCGCCCGCGGTCGTCGTCGGGCCCGGCCTCGGCGCGGCTCGCTATATATAAGGCGACGGTCTCTGGCGTCGCCGGCATGGCCAAGACCGAGCGCTCATCACACCAGCCCGCGAAGTCGGCCCAGTCCGAGCGGTAGGCCCGGAGCGTGGCGTCGGACCGGGAGGCCTCCGCGAACCGCCGGGCGGCCTCCGCGTCGGCCTGGAGCGGGGAGGGGACATGGCTCCGGCGCGGGGCCGGGAGAGACTCGCTCATGTCGGAGACGACGCGCCGGTGAGGAGGGACGGACGGGGTTTCCGAGGGAACCGCTGGACGCCCAGATCAAGGTCCTCGCGCTCTGCCCACGCGTCGAAGTCGACCTGGACGCGCGCCTCCTCGCCGTCAATCCAAATCGCCGACTCGAACATGAGGTCGATGAGTCCGGCGGTCTCGTCGTCGTACTGAGCGAGGAGCGCCCCCGGGGTCTCGAGTGTGACCCGTGAGGGGGCTCCGTCCGGTCCCCTCGGCGTCCGTGTGACGTACGGTTCGAACAGGTCCCCGTAGACCGTCTGGGCCAGGAGGTTGTAGCGGAAGAGCGGGATCGCGGCGTTGAGGACGGCCTCGTCCGTTTCGGCTTCGGCCAGCGCCCGGTTCAACTCCGGATCGTCGACCTCCAGAACGAGCGGAGTAGGGTTCTCGCTCGACCGGACAAACGCGCTCGGGGGCGTCATCCCACGCACGCGGAGGTTCTCGTCGAGGATCTCACGCAGTCGACGCATCTTCTCACCGAACGGCATGTCCGGGGCGGCGCGGATCGCCGGGATCCCCGCGTCGATTCGTTCTCGCATCTCCCTCCGCTGGTCCTCATCGAACGCGTAGTTCATGAGCGCTGCGACGCCATCGAAGCCGCTCATCAGCGTCTCGATGCAGTCGAAGCCGAACACGTTCTCCGCGAGGGAGATCGATCGGACCGTCTCGATCAGGCCGGCCGTGTGCTGGAGCACCTCGTCGTGCGTCCACCGGACCACTTCCACCTTCCGGTCCGAACGGCGGACGTTCCGGAAGATGACGGTATCCTCGTGGACCTCGTAGCCGTGTGAGCCGGCGTGAGAGACGGCGTTGCGCACCACCGGGTCGTAGTGTTGGAAAAGGTCCCAGCCCTCGTTGTCCCGTCGGATCCTGCTCCGGGCGTACTCCACCTTCCCCAACTCCGTCGACCCCAGGTTCGCCACCTCGATCCCGTCGAAGGTCCCCTCGATGAACTGGTAGCTCGCGGACACCAGAGTCGCGTAGGGGTCGAACAGGTCACCGACGACATCCCGGTAGACCCGGACGAGCTCGTTGCTCCGCGCGGCAACGTCGTCGTCGAGGAATGCCCCTACAAAGGAGCTATAGACGCGGGCCGCATGAGTCCGTGCGCGGTTCTTGACCGCCACCCACGGCAGGAAGACCCGCTGCAGGTAACCGGTCTCGTCGCGCTGGCGCGCCTCGTGGAGAAGTCCGAGCAGGAAGTGGATGTTGTCAGACCGCTCAGCGAGGTCGCCAAGCGGCATGAGCAGAGCACGCTGGATATCAGCAGCGACCTCCGGGTCGTCCTGAGACGAGCGGAGGTAGAGGAGCCCGTCAAGCTCGAGGAGAGAGTGTGGCGCCGAAGGCATTAGCTGTTATTGCAAATCGACAAGCCCCATATAGAATCCCATCGGGGAGCCGGAAGGTACGCCGTGTGGCGGCGTCGATTTCCGATAACGTCCCCTTATCGGAAGTCAGACACGACCGGCCTCGGCACGTCCGAAAAGCCGGAGCGCGCGAGGTTGATGGACGCCGATTCCTGAACGGGATCCCGAACGGCAAACGCTGCCATCAGGGCCGATCCGGTCTCGGCTTCTGCCGCGATGCGAAACCCGCCGTTTGCCGAACTGGGGAGGACCTTCCGGTGCAACGTCGAGCCCGATCGGCTGCCACTCCTGAGCAACCCCGGCGGGCGCTGGCTGCCGAGACCGAGCGCCGGTCGACGACCGGGGTGTGCATGAGGCGCCGTCGGACCGCGGCGTATCCTGTCGCGCACCGTGCCCGTCCCTCCCGTAGCTCACCCCGTCCTTTCTTATGAGCGCCGTCGCGGTGCTCGGATGACCGCTTGGTCAGACCGCAGGGCCGGCCGCGTCGGGGAGGGTCGGGGCCTCGCCGGTCGGTGTCCAGCCCGCCGGCCTCTTTCCTGGCGGTCGGGCTGGTGCGTCGCGTGAGCCGTAGGTCGCAGGGGGGGCCGGGGCTGGGCGGCCGCGCCCTCCGCGTCGGCGTCGAGGCCGGCCTCCAGGTGGCCCTCCTCGGGGCCGTCCTGTGGGCGACCGGCCTCCCGTTCGTGTTCCCGAGCCTCGGCCCGACCGCCTTCGCCCTCGTCACGCGGTCGGGGACGGCCCCGGCCCGGGAGGTCCTCGGCGGCCACCTCTGTGGCCTCGCCGCCGGGCTCCTCGCCTACCACGCCCTCGCGCCCGGCCTCGCGATCACCGACGCGATCGGCCCGCTCTCCGCGGGCGGCCTCCGGCTCGCCGCGAGCGGGGCCCTCTCGGTCGCGCTCACGGCCGGGGCGATGGTCCGGCTCCGGGCCGTCCACGGCCCCGCCTGCGCGACGACGCTCATCGTCGCGCTCGGCGTGCTCCCCGGGCTCCGGGAGGCCGCCGTCATCGTGGCCGCGGTGGCCGGGATGTACGGGGCGCACGTGGCGTCCCGCGGGCGGCGGGCGCGCGGCTAGGCGTCGGGGCCGAGGGCCCGCTCGACGAGCGCGAGGAGGTCGTCTTCCCCCGGCGTCACGCGGCCGTCGGCCGCGGCCACCCGGCGGAGGTCGGCGAGGACGCGGGCCCGGGCGCGCGGCCCTGCGCCGGCAGCCCCCGAGAGCGGTGCCGTCCGTGACGGGCCTCGGCGGCATCCGCGCTGCGATCCGGGGGTGTGGGGCCCCTCCGGTCCGTGTCGCTTCGCCCCGCGTCGGGAGCGACAGGGTCGCTGGCTGGGGGAGCATAGACCACCCACGACCGCCAATGTCGACGGGCGTAGAGGACCGCCCCCGCGGCCAAGGCGATGGGCAGGACGATCGCGAGGAGGGCCAGGGCGCTGAGGGCAGCGTAGAGGGGGGTCGGCACGGCTAGAGAGATCGGGTCGAGGGGGGCTCCACAGCAGGCGTACAGGGCACCGGGGGCTAGAGGACGGCTGTGCCCCGTGGGGGGCGCGCGGCGCGTCCGACCCCGCGGAGGCGCTCGCCCACCTGCCAGGCGAGGACGTAGAAGGAGATGAAGGCAGCGAGGCCAGCGGCCTCGAGAACCTGCGTGAGGGAGATCGACATGGCGAGCGAGGCGAGGGGGAGCGGGCGGCAGGGGGCGTTGACGGGCCGGTGGCCTATTGGCCCCCCCGAGACCGGCGGCGCCTCAGCGTAGGCCGAGGTTCAGGGGCGTGCGCCCGTGGGATCACGGGGGCGTGAGGAGCGGGGAGGGCTCGTCATCGGTGCGGGGGTCCGCTGAGGTGTGAGTCGTGTAGCGCCGGAGATCACTATTCGTTTCATCTATTGTTTTCATGACGCGACAATCTTTGATTATCGGACGGCCACCTCACTCCCCACGCGCGACCGAACACCCCTCGACGCAGAGGGGCGCTCCCACACGCCGCGCCCGGGGCGCCCCCTTACTGGGCGGCCCTAGACCCCGGAGGGCACGGCGCCTAAGAGTGTCGGTCAACCCTCAGGCGCGTAGAGGACCGCGCCCTCCGGGAGGTCCGCCGCCGCAGCGCGCGCGACCTCGGCCGCGAACGCCCGGACGAGCTGGCGGCGCACGAGCGTCGCCGCGTAGACGAGCCGGACGGTCCGGCTCGGGGCCGGGGCTCGGAACGGGCGGACCGAGGCGGGCGCGTGCGACCCCTGCCCCTGGACGGCCAGCCACGGGAGGAGCGTCATCCCGTAGCCGCGGTCGACGATCCGCTGGAGCGTCTCGAGGTTGCCGCTCTCGAACTGGACGGCCTTCGCGTCGGGCCGCCCGGCCGCGCCACGCGCGAGAAGGTCGAGAGCCTGATCTCGGAAGCAGTGGCCCTCGCGCATGACCCACACGTCGTCCGGGCTGAGGTCCTCGACGCCGATCGCGTCCTGGTCGTAGAGCCGGTGGCCCGGGGCCACGTAGCCCACGAGCGGCTCCTCAAAAAGCGGAACCTCCTCGACCCCGCGTACGGTCGGGGGCGTCGCCACGAGCCCGGCGTCCAAGAGGTCGCGGCGGACGTGGTCCGAGATCGTCTCGGCGACGAGCTCCTCGAACACCAGCTCGACGCCGGGGTAGCGCCGGGCGAACGGGCCGATCACGAGCGGGATGAGGTAGGGCGCGAGCGTGGACAGGATGCCGACGCGGAGCTCGCCGGCCAGCTCGCCCGTCGCCTCGCTCACGAGGTCCTCCAGCCGCTCGGCCTCAGCGAGGACCTGGCGCGCCTGGGCGACGACGGCCCGGCCGACCTCCGTCGGCTCGATGGGGTGGGCCGCCCGGTCGAACAGGACCACGCCGAGCTCGGCCTCGAGCTTCTGGAGACCGGCGCTGAGCGCGGGCTGCGTGACGTGGCAGGCCTCGGCTGCCCGGCCGAAGTGGCCGTGGCGATCGAGGGCGACGGCGTAGGTGAGTTGGAGGAGGGTCACGGTGATAAAGATCGATTATCGCGGGATGAAAACAAGCGATTGGACTAATGATCCCGGGGTGCCGAACCTGCCTCCAGCCTGGCGCTCCGCCCGGCCCGGGCCCCGCCCGGTCTCCCCATCTCGACCACCCGTCCCCGCCGCCCCTCGGGGGCCGGGGCCCCGCGCCCCGGCCCCCGAGGGGCGGCGGGTCCCACCCCGACGGGCCGCGAGTCCCCCGCAGCCATGTCCACGCGCCCCCTTACGCTGACCGCCCCCGACCGAGCCCTGCTCGGTCAGATCCTCTCGTCCCGCGCGCCCACGGGCGACGAGGCCCGCACGCTGGCCGACCTCGTCGTGGGGATGAGCGAGGCCGTGACCGTCCCCTCGGCCGAGGTCCCCCGCACCGTCGTCACGCTCAACTCGCGCGTCCGCGTCCGGCCGCTCGGGACCGACGGCGCGCGGGAGTTCACGCTCGTCGTCCCGGGCCAGGCCGACGTCCAGCGAGGCCGGCTCTCCGTGCTCACCCCGGTGGGGGGCGCGCTCTTGGGCCGTCGCGAGGGCGACGTCGTGACCTGCGAGGCGCCGGCCGGCCGGGTCCACTACAAGATCGAGGCGGTCCTCTACCAGCCCGAGGCCGACGGCCTCGCGGCGGCGGCCTGACCCCACCGAGCGATCCTCCTGCGGACCGGGCCATGCTCCACCCCGCCTTCCTCATCGCCGCCGCCGTCAACGACGAGGGGCACGTCGAGCTCCCCGCCGCCGGGGGCGGCACGGCCTTCCCCATCGCGCGCGCTCACTTCGCCCCCGACGACCAGGGCGGGTTCGTCCAGCGCGTCGTGCCCGCCGTCGGGCAAGACGGCCGCTGGGAGACCCTCGACATGGCCTTTTTCGCGCGGTGCCTCGCGCTCGCCCTTGGCGCGCTCACGCCCGACCTCTTCGCCGTCCGCGGCGTCGGCGTGCCGGGCCAGGCGCGGGGCCGGCTGGCCCGGCGGGACCCGGCCTCAGAAGAGGCCCGCCTCCAGACGCTCCGCGCGGCGTTCCTCGTCCACCTCGCGGCCTACGAAGGCCGCCTCGTCTAGCACGGCGTCGTCTCGCACCTCCCGTTTCGTCCCCCCGACCTCCCATGTCCGCCCCGACCACGCTCCCTGCCCCGTCCACCCAGGAAGAGCTCAACCCGTTCGCCATCGCGCAGGCCCAGTTCCACGCGGCCGTCCGGTACCTCCCGGACCTCGAGCCCGGGCTCATCGAGTTTCTCGTCCGTCCCGAACGCCTCATCACGGTCGAGTTCCCGATCGAGACGGCCGACGGGCGGGTCCAGAACTTCGTCGGGCACCGCGTGCTCCACAGCAGCATCCGCGGGCCGGGCAAGGGCGGCATCCGGTTCCACCCCGACGTCACGGCCGACGAGGTCCGCGCGCTCGCGGCGTGGATGACGTGGAAGTGCGCCGTCGTCGACGTCCCGTTCGGCGGGGCCAAGGGCGGCGTCTGCTGCGACCCGTCCGAACTAACGGAGTCCGACCTCCGGCGGATCACGCGGCGGTTCGTGTCCCAGCTCGGCGACGCGCTTGGGCCGTTCGTCGACGTCCCCGCCCCCGACGTCAACACGAACGCCCGGACGATGGCGTGGGTCTACGACACCTACGCCATGATGCACCCCGGCGAGAACAACCTCCCCGTCGTGACCGGCAAGCCGGTCGACATGGGCGGCTCGCTCGGGCGCGCCGAGGCGACCGGCCGCGGCGTCCTCTTCGCCTGCCAGCGGGCCCTCGCGCGCGGCGTCGTCGACGGGCTCGACTCGCTCGACGGGGCGACCGTCGCCGTCCAGGGGTTCGGGAACGTCGGCGCGACGGCGGCCCGGCTCTTCGCCGAGGCCGGCGCGCGCGTCGTCGCGATCAGCGACGTGACCGGGGGGCGGTACAACCCGGACGGGATCGATATCGACGCCGCCCTCGCGCTCCGCGACGCGACCGGGTTCGTCGACGGGCTGGAGGACACCGAGCCGATCTCGAACGACGACCTGCTCGCGCTCGACGTCGACGTCCTGGTGCCGGCCGCGCTCGAGAACCAGATCCGCGCCGACAACGTGGACTCGGTCCGCGCCCGGTTCGTGGTCGAGGGCGCGAACGGGCCGACGACGCCGGCCGCCGACCGGGCCCTCTTCGAGCGGGGTGTCCCCGTCCTCCCGGACATCCTGTGCAACGCCGGCGGCGTGACCGTGAGCTACTACGAGTGGGTCCAGAACCACGAGAACGAGCAGTGGGACGAGGACACGGTCAACGCCAAGCTCCTCGCCAAGATGGACCGGGCGACCGACGCCGTCCTCGACGCCCAGGCCCGGATCAACGGCGGCCTCGACGGGCTCGAGCGCCAGCGCGCCGAGCGCGGCCTGAACGGCCAGCCCCTCGCCCCGGTCGACCTCCGGACGGCCGCCTACGTCCTCGCCGTCGGCCGCGTGGCCGGCGTAGCCCTCCAGCGGGGGATCTGGCCGTAGGAAACGCACGGGGCGTGCCGGACATCGCCCCCCCTGAGCACGGGGGGGGCTGCCTCGACGTGGGTTTCCCCGCAGAGGAGAGGCAGAACCATCGGGCGCGACGGCGTGCCCGACGGCGTGCCTGAGCTCCGCCCGAGGCGGAGGGGCAGGAGCGCCCCCCTCTCGCTCCGTCCCCGCGACGATGGCCGACGGCCCGTCGCGCGGCGACCCGGCTCGATAGTTCACCCCTATCGAGCCGTTCGAATCATTCCATCGAATGAATCATACGGCCGCGCGTTCTCTCCCCGACGGCGCCCTCGCGGCCCGCGCTCCCCGCGTCATCAGCCCCCCGCTCGCCATGTTCGCCCCGACCCGCATCCTCGCCCCCGTCGACTTCTCCGAAGGCTCCGAGGCCGCGCTCCGCTGGGCCGTCGACCTCGCCCAGCGCACCGGGGCCGAGCTCCACGTCCTCCACGTCGAGTCGGGCTCGGCCTTCGGTGGGGAGACGTCCGGCGACGCCTCCCTCGCGGGAGGGCGCTCGCTCCGAGTCCCCGATCGGGATCGGTCCGGCGACGACCTGGCGGCGTTGATCGACCGCGTGCCCACGGGCGAGGTCCTCGTGACGCGCGCGCGCGCCCACGGCCGCCCCTCGCGTGAGGTGCTCGACTACGCGGAGCGGGAGGGGGCCGACCTCGTCGTGATGGGTACGCGGGGCCGCCGCGGCCTCCGCCGGCTCCTGCTCGGCAGCGTCGCCGGGGAGGTGCTCCGTCGGGCTCGGGTGCCGGTCCTCGTCGTGCCCGAGACCGCGCCGCTGGGGCCGGTCCGCCTCGTCCTCGCCCCCACCGACTTCTCCGACGCCGCGCGCCAGACGCTCCCCATCGCCGCAGGGCTCGCCGCGCTCCACGGGGCCGACCTCGAGCTCGTCCACGCCCTCGAACCCGTCCGAGCCGTCCGGGTGACGATCCCGGCCGGTGCGATCCCCGGCCTCTCGGACGGAGCCCGATGCCGGCTCCGCGCTATGGCCGGCGACCCCGCTCTCACCGCGGAGCTGGGCAGCGGAAAGGCCACTGGGGTGGCCCACGAAGAGGGCGGCGTCCTCGTCGCGGCCCGCCCGCCCACGAAGATCGGCCACCACCTCATCGAGGGGTATGCGCCGGAGGCCATCGTCGGGTACGCCCGGTCGCGGGGCGCCGACGCGGTCGTGATGGCGCGGCGGGGCCTCACCGGCGTCGAGCGGCTCCTGCTCGGGAGCGTGACCGAACGCGTCTGCCAGCTCGGCCCCTGCCCCGTCCTCGTCGTCCCTCCGGAGACTCCCGGCGCGTAAGGCGGCCCCTGCGTCGGGCGCGATCTCCGCGCTGTAACCCCCTCGACCTTCCCCGTGGCCGCCGGCCTCGAGCGATCTATGGAAACCCTCCTCGCCGCCCCTATCGGGGCGCTGCTCATTTTCACGCTGCGCATCCTCGACGTCTCGATGTCGATCATGCGCATGATCCTCGCCGTCCGGGGCCACCGTGGCGTCGCGGCCGTGATCGGGTTCTTCGAGGTCCTCCTGTGGCTCGTCGCCGTTGGGACCGCGCTCGAGCACCTGGACTCGTGGCTCCACATCGTCGGCTACGCCGCGGGCTTCGCGGCCGGCAACTACGTCGGGGTGTGGGTGGAGGAGCGCTTCGCGATGGGCACCAACGTGGTCCGGGCCATCCTGCCCCAGGTGGAGCACGCCGACGGGGGCACGGCGGGGGGCGCCGCCGCGCACGCGCTGCGGGAGTCCGGGTACGCCGTCACGGAGATGCACGGGCGCGGCCGCGAGAGCGCCGTCGAGATCCTCAACGTGGTCGTGCCGCGCAAGCGCGTGAGCGAGGTGATGGGGATCGTCCAGGCTCACACGTCGAAGGCGTTCGTGACGGTGGAGGAGGTCCGCTCGGCCCACGGCGGCCGCGTGCGCCCGGGCGGCCGCAAGACCCCGTTCTTGGTCGGCGGGTAATGCCCCTCCTCCTCTGCCGCGGCCCCATGACGCATCCCTTCCACCCCTACCCCGTTCTACGATGAGCTCGACTGACCGACCGTCCCCCACCCACCCCCCGACCCTCGCGGCCGCCGACCGCATCGCCGAGGCCGTCCGGGACGCGTGCGTGGAGGCCGCACTCGACGCCTTCGAGGACGCATCCATGAGCGGGCTCTGCTGCACCGGGGCCTGGGAGTGCGCCGTCGGGGCCGTCCGGACGCTCGACCTCGGCCCCGCCGTCGGCGACGACCGCGGCCCTCCGTTGACGGCCCGCCCCCCCCACAAGGAGACTCTCTCGGCCGTTGACCGCGAGCACCTCGCCCGGTGCGTCGCCCTCGCCGAGGAGGCGCTCGACGCCGGCGACGAGCCGTTCGGGTCCGTCCTCGTCGGGCCGGACGGCGAGGTTCTCCGCGAGGCCCGCAACCGGGCCGTCACGGGCGCCCCCACGCGCCACCCCGAGCTCGAGCTGGCCCAGTGGGCGGCGGCCCACCTCGGCGCCGACGCCCGCGCCGCGGCCACCGTCTACACGTCGGGCGAGCACTGCCCGATGTGCGCGGCGGCCCACGCCTGGGCCGGGCTCGGCCGGATCGTCTACGCCTCGTCGGCCTCGCAGCTGGCGCGGTGGCTGGGGGCGTTCGGTGCCGCCGCGCCGCCTGTGCCGCCGCTCCCCGTCTGGGCGGTGGCCCCGGACGTGCCGGTGAGCGGGCCGGACCTCGCGCTCGCCCCGCACGTCCGCGACCTCCACCGGCGGTTCCACCTCGGCGACACGTCGGCGTAGGACGGAGGGCGGGGAGATGTGCCGCGCCGATAGGCCGGTCCTATCGGAACGATCCCAACAACCCATAGCAGCTATCGTCGAGTCGCGCGTTGGTTCGGAACTGGGAAGGTCCTCTTCCCAACTCTCCCGACCCTCCTCCCTATGAAGCCCCTCTTGACCCTCCTCCTGCTCGGCGCCGTGGCCGCCGGGTGCGCCTCGTCCGGCCACCTCGGCGATGCCACCGGGGCCGTCGGCCCGACCTGGACCCTCGTCGCGCTCGGCGACGACGCCCCGGAGGCCGAGGCCACGCTCACGTTCGGCGACGACGGCCGCGTCTTCGGAACGACCGGCTGTAACCGGTACTTCGGGTCGTACGCCCTCGCGGACGACGGCGCCCTGACGCTCACCGGGGTCGGCTCGACGCGGATGGCCTGCCCGCCGGCCGAGATGGCCCAGGAGGCCCAGTTCTTCGCGGCCCTGAACGGAGCCCAGCGGGTCGTCGTGACCGGCGACCGGCTCGCGCTCGGCACTAGCGGCCCGCCGCTCACTTTCCGCGCCACGCCCGGTGCGTCCGCCGACGCCACGCTCACGGGGACCGTCACCTACCGGCCCCGCATCGCGCTCCCGCCCGACGCCGTCCTCTCGGTGGAGCTCCTCGACGTGAGCCGCGCCGACGCCCCGTCGGTCACGCTAGCGGAGACGCGCGTCGGCACGGACGGTGCCCAGGTGCCCCTCCCGTTCTCGCTCGACTACGACTCGGCCGACGTCGAGCCCCGGAACCGCTACGTCGTCCGCGCCGAGATCTTCGACGCCGTGGGCGTCCTCCTCTGGACGACCGACACCGCGGCCCCCGTCCTCACGCAGGGCGCGCCGCGCGACGGCGTCGAGGTCGTGCTCGCGCAGGTAGCCGAGGCCGACCCGGCGGGTGCTCTCGTCGGCCGGTCGTGGCGGCTCTCCGAGATCCGCGAGGCCAGCGGCCTTACGCTCTCCTACGAGGGCGAGGCCCCGTTCACGCTCTCGTTTGGCGCCGACGGCCGCTACAACGGCCGGGCCGACTGCAACCGCTACGGCGGCGCGTTCGAGGCCGGCCCGTCCGGGTCGCTCCGGCTCTCGCAGGGGCTCTCGACGCTCGCCGCCTGCCCCGGCCCGTCCGTCTCTGAGGACTTCTTCGAGGTCCTGAACGATGTTGACCGCTACGCCCTCGCCGACGGTCGGCTAACGCTGAGCGGTCCCGGGGGCGCGCTCGTGTTCGAGTAGGCCCGACGAGGGATCTGAGGGCGCGTGCGACCGAGTAAAGGGTCGGGCGCTCCTCAGAGAGCCGCATCCACCGCTCGGGTAGTCCGTCCCCCGCGCGCAGCCCCCCTATTCCGTGTCCTTCCTCCACGACATCGGCCGTCGACCGCGTCGTCTGACCGGGTTCTCGGTGGGCGCGGCCGTCGTCGCGCTGGCCGGGCTCCTGTGGACCCCGCAGCCCGGCGCGGGGGGGAGCCATGCGGCGGAGGCGTGGGGCGGAGGCAGCACCTCGGTCTTCGAGGGCCGGCTCCACCCGCTCACTGCCGTCCTCGTCGTCCCCGCCCCGCCGGCGCTGACGGCGGCGGAGCGGGTCGGTCCGCCTGGCGTGGGCACTCCGGCCTCGTTCCGCGCCGTGTCCCGGCCCGGGCTCGGGGCGCCGGCGGTGGGGGGCGCGAGCCCCTCGGCCCCGTACGTGGTGGCGGGGGTCGAGAGGTGCCGCCTGGGGTGCGTGTTCAGACTGTGAGGTCGGTGCCGGCGGCCTGACGCCCCGCGTCGGTCCGCTGTCCCTCCGATCCCCCTCACCTGGTGGACCCCTTCGGCGTCCGTCGGTCGGCCTGCATCTCGCGGGGCCGTCCGCCGGGATCGGGAGGGTCCCGTCTTCCATCTGGACACCCCTCCCATGACTCCCTCGACCCCTGTCCCCCCCGCGCGCCCCTCGTCGCCCGGGGCCTCACCGAAGCCCCCCTCGCGTGGAGACGGCGTGGGCCTGTACGTCTTCATGGCCCTCGTCGTGCTGGGCGTGGTGGCCGTCGCCTACGCCTTCCTGCGGCTGTAGACGATCGACCTGCAACCCCCACCGCTCCCGCCTCGGCAGTGCGCCCGAGGCGGGAGCGGTCAGGCGGACTCGTCCCCGACGACCGCGCGGAGGAACCGCGCGAGGAGCGGCGAGGCGTCGTCGCGGCGCCAGACGACGCCGGTCGCGATGGTCAGCTCGGGCTCGACGAGGCGGGCGTAGGCCACGCCCGGGTACCCCGGCTGGACGCGGGCCTGGTGGACCGTCCCGATGCCGACGCCGGCGGCCACGAGCCCGAGCAAGCTCTCGACGTGGCGGACCTCCTGGACGACGCGGGGCTCGACCCCGGCCGCCCGGCTCGCGCGGAGGTAGGCGTCGTAGACCTCGGGGGCCGGGTCCCGCGCCCACGCCACCTGCGGCTCGTCGGCCAGCTCGGCGAGCGCGACCGTCTCCCGTCCGGCCAGGCGGTGGTCCGCCGGGAGCACGACGACCGTCGGGGCCTCGCCCAGCCGGCGGACGGCGAGGTCCCGCTCGTCGACGGGGAGGAGGACGAGGCCGACGTCGGCCCGGCCCTCGCGGACGGCGTCGGCCTGCGCGCGGCTCCCGGTCTCCCAGAGGTCAAGCGTGGCGCCGGGGACCTCGCCGCGGAAGTCGCGGATGGCGCCGGCGAGCCCGTCGCGCATGACGGCCGCCTCGTAGCCGACGCGGAGCGTCCCGGCCCGGCCCTCGGCCGCGGCCCGGACGGCGGCCTCGGCGCGGGCGGCCTCGTCGAGCACGCGCCGCGCGTGGGGGAGGAGGACGGCGCCCACGTCCGTCAGCGCGACGCCGCGCCGCGAGCGGTCGAAGAGGCGGGCCCCGACCTCGTCCTCGAACGCCTGGATCTGCTGGCTCAGCGTCGGCTGCGCGACGAACGACCGCTCGGCGGCCCGGCCGAAGTGGAGCTCCTCGGCGACGGCGACGAAGTAGCGGAGGTGGCGGAGTTCCATCGGGGGGGGCGGACCGCCCATGATAGGCGGTGGCTACCAGTCCGATCCAATCTTTCCATCCAACCTATCGCCCGCGGTTCCGTTCTCCCCTCCAGGCCAGGCCGGACCCCCGGCCGCATCCTGATCCGACATGAACGCCCCCCTCGTCCTCCCCGCCCTCGCGCTCGCCGTGACCGGTTGCGCCACGGCCCCGCTCGCCCCGCCCACGCCGGGCGCCCCGAACACGGGCACGCTCCCCGGTCCCGTGTGGCACCTCACCGAGATCCGCTCGGCCACGGGCGCCGCGACCGCCCCCGAGGGCGAGGGCCGGTTTACGGTCTCGTTCCTGGGCGACGGTCGGTTCGTCGGCCGGGCCGACTGCAACCGGTATGGGGGCACCTTCGAGGCGACCTCGAACGGCGACCTCGTGCTCATGAACACGTCCACGACCGTCGCCGCCTGCGCGCCGCCCTCGTCCTCACACGCCTTCTTCGACGTCGTCAACCAGGTCGTCGGGTTCGGCGTCTCGGGCGGCCGCCTCACGCTCCGCGGCGCGGACGGGGGCGCGCTCGTGTTCGAGCGCGAGGCCGGGTGGATGGAGCCCCAGGAGACCGGCCGCGGCCTCGCCTTCACGTGCGACGGCCCCGGCGGCCGGTTCACGTTCCGCGCCCGCACGGGGCCGGGCGAGCTGGCCGTCTGGCTCCCCCGGCGGTTCGAGGGCCGCGAGGGCGGGACGTACCTCGTGCTCGGCCAGGTCGTCTCCGCCAGCGGCGCGAGGTACGAGGACGGCCCCGTGACGGTGTGGACGCGCGGGCGCGAGGCGCTCCTCGTCGTCGACGGCGCCGAGTACCGCGGGTGCGCGGCCCGGCACTGAACCGCCTCTCCCTTTGACCATGACCCCCACCACCGCCTGGGCCGTCCTCGTCGTCGCCGGCCTGTTCGAGACCGGCTGGGCCGTCGGGCTGAAGTACACCGACGGGTTCACGCGGCTCTGGCCGAGCGTGTGGACGGCCGCCTCCATGATCGTGAGCGTGTACCTCCTCGCCAGGGCGCTCCAGACTCTCCCCGTGGGCACCGGCTACGCCGTCTGGACCGGGATCGGGACGGTCGGGACGGCGCTCCTAGGGATGGCCCTGTTCGGGGAGCCCCGCGAGGCCCTCCGGCTCGCGTGCATCGGCCTCATCGTGGCCGGCATCGTCGGCCTCAAGCTCGTCACGCCCGCCCCGTCGCCATGACGCTCCTCGCCGCGACCGTCCTCCTGTTCCTCGTGATGGACGCCTTCGGCAACGTGCCGGTGTTCCTCTCCGTCCTCGCGCCCGTCGCGCCGGAGCGGCGGCGGCGCGTGATCGCCCGCGAGCTCCTGTTCGCGCTCGCGTTCCTCGTCGGGTTCCTGTTCGCCGGGCGGTTCCTGCTCGACGCCATCGGGCTGACCGAGAGCGCGGTGACGGTCGCGGGCGGGATCATCCTGTTCCTCATCGCGCTCAAGATGGTGTTCCCGCCGCCCGGCGGGGCCTGGGCCGCCGACATCGAGGAGGGCGGGGACGAGCCGTTCCTCGTCCCGCTGGCGGTCCCGTTCATCGCCGGGCCGTCGGTGCTCGCGTCGGTCCTGTTCGTGATGAGCTCGGACCCCGGGCGGTGGCCCGAGTGGCTCGCGGCCGTGCTCCTGGCGTGGGCCGGGACCGGGGCCATCCTGCTACTGGCGCCCGACCTCGCCCGCGTGCTCAAGCGTCGCGGGCTCGTGGCCATCGAGCGGCTAATGGGGATGGTCCTCACGGCCATCGCGACCAAGATGGTGCTCGACGGCGTCGGCAGCTTTTTCGGCTTGTAGACCCATGCGACCTCTCCTCATCGCCCTCGCGCTCGTCGCCGGCGCCCCCGCCCTCGCGCAGGGGGCCTACGACCAGGCCGTCCTCGGTTCGATCCTCGGCCGCGACGCCCGGCTCCCGGACGCCCCGGTCGAGTACGCGGTCTACCGCGTCGAGCACGAGACGGGCAACTCGGTCTACGCCCGGCACGACCTCTACCTCCAGGTCGGCGACGGCGACGTCCGCCTCGGCCGCCAGCGGCTGGCGCTCGCGCAGCTCCTCGGCCAGCCCGAGCCCACGGCCCTCGTCGTCGGCGACTCGCTCGTGCTCCCGGCGCGGCCGGCCGACTTCGACCTTTCCCCGATCGCGTACGCCCCCTACCCCCGGACGTGGCCCGGCGCGGGCGGGATCGACAAGGCCGTCGTCGTCGACAAGACCACGCAGACCTGGGCGGCCTACGCCGACGGCCGGCTAGTGCGCTGGGGTCCGGCGTCGACGGGCGCGGCCGAGACGCCGACGCCGTCCGGCCGGTTCACCATGAAGTGGCGCGCGCTCGAGCGGTACTCGTCGGAGGCCCCGCCGGGCGAGCGGTGGTTCATGCGCTACGTCATGAACATCCACGCCGCCCGCGGCATCCACCTCCACCAGTACGACGTGGTCCCGACGGGCCCGCCGCAGGGCCACGGGTGCGTCCGGATGGTGACGTCCGACGCCGAGTGGCTCTACGGCTGGTCCGACGGCTGGCAGACGACGGCCGGCCCGGGCGCGCTCGGCGGGCGGGTCACCGGCGAGGGCACGCTCGTGGTCGTCCAGGGCGAGGAGCCCGACGGCGCGCCGGCCCGGTTCGTGATGGGCGCGCGCGGCCCCGAGCGCGTGGCGGTCTCGCTCCCCGAGGACCCGATGGCCGTCCCCCGCGGCGACCGATGACGACGCCCGACGCCCCGACCCGCGCACCCGCCCCGCTCTGGCGGCGGGCGCTCTTCCTCGCGCTCGCCGCGCTGGCGCTCGTGCCCGGCGTGCCGCCCGCGGTCGCCCTCGGCGTCGGGGCCGCGCTCGGGCTGACGCTCGGCAACCCCTACGAGGAGCCGAGTGCCCGCGCGTCGAAGCGGCTGCTCAAGGCGTGCGTGGTGGGGCTCGGGTTCGGGATGTCGCTCCCGGCTGTTCTGGAGGTCGGTCGCTCGGGCGTCGTCGTGACCGCGCTCGGCATCGCGTTCGCCCTCGCGGTCGGGCTTGCGCTGGGCCGACTCTTGCGCGTCGAGCCCACGACGGGCGCGCTCGTCTCGGGCGGGACGGCCATCTGCGGCGGCTCGGCCATTGCCGCGCTCGGCCCGGCGCTGGGTGCGGGCGCCGAGGCGATGGGGGTGGCGCTGGCGACCGTGTTCCTCCTCAACGGCGTGGCCCTCTACGTCTTCCCCGCCGTCGGCCACCTCCTCGACCTCTCGCAACACCAGTTCGCCGTCTGGGCCGCCGTCGCGATCCACGACACCTCGTCGGTGGTCGGCGCGGCGGCCTCATACGGCCCCGAGGCGCTCGCCGAGGCGACGGTCCTCAAGCTCACGCGGGCGCTCTGGATCGTCCCGCTCGCGCTCGGGGCGGCGTGGTGGCGGCGCCGGTCGGTCGGGGGCGAGGTCCGCGTGGCCGTCCCGTGGTTCATCGGGCTCTTCGCGCTGGCCTCGGCCGTCGTGGCGGTCTTCCCGGGCGGGGCGCCCGTCTACGACGCCGTCGTGGCCGTCTCGACGCAGGGACTCGTGCTCACGCTCTTCCTCATCGGGGCTGGCTTGAGCCGGGCCACGCTCCGCGCCGTCGGCGCGCGGCCGCTGGTGCAGGGCGTGCTCCTGTGGGTCGCCATCGCGGGCGTCTCGCTCGCCGCCGTTCTCGCCTGGACCCCGTGATGCCCGCCTCGACGGCCCCGCCCGCCTCGACGGCCCCGCCCGCCACGTCAGGGCGGGCGCTGCTGGTCGTCGGGATCGTCCTCGTCGCGCTCAACCTCCGTCCGGCCCTCGCCGGGCTGGGGCCGCTCGTGGCCGACGTCCGCGCCGCGACCGGCCTCGCGAACGCGGCGCTCGGGCTCCTGACGACGCTCCCGCTCCTCGCGTTCGGGGTCCTCTCGGCGTTCACGCCCGTCGTCACGCGGCGGCTCGGCGTCGAGGGCGCGCTCGGGCTCGCGCTGCTCTTGGTCGGGGCGGGGACGGCGCTCCGGGCCGTCCCGCCGACGGCGCTGCTGTTCGTGGGCACGGGCGTGCTCGGCGTCGGGATCGCGCTCGGCAACGTGCTCCTCCCGGCCCTCGTCAAGCGCGACTTCGCCGAGCGGTCTGGCCCCATGACCGCGCTCTACTCCAGCGCGATGGGGCTCGGCGCGACGGCCGCCGCGGGCGCGGCGGTCCCGCTGGCGGGCGCGGTCGGGTGGCGCGGCTCGCTGGCCGCGTGGGCCGCCCTCGCGGCCCTCGCCCTCGCCGTGTGGCTCCCCCAGGTGCGACGGCGGACGCTGCCGAGGCGGCGCGTCCGCACGCTCGACGCGCTCCGCGACCTCGGGCGGAGCCGGCTCGCGTGGGCCGTCGCGCTGTTCATGGGGCTCCAGTCGCTCGCCTTCTACGTCGTCCTCGCGTGGCTCCCGGACCTCCTCCACGACCGCGGCCTGAGCGCCGAGGCCGCCGGCTGGATGCTCGCGCTCTCGCAGGCGGCCGGGATCGCGGGGTCGGCCGTCGTCCCGCTCTGGGCCGGGCGGCGGGGCGATCAGCGCCGGATCATCTGGGCGCTCGGGGGCGTCGAGGCCGTCGCGCTGGCGGGGCTCCTCGCGCCCGCCGCCGGCCCCGCGCTCACGGGGCTCTGGGTGGGGCTCCTCGGGCTCGTCCTTGGCGGCTCGTTCGGGCTCTCGCTCCTCTTCCTCGCCGTCCGCGCCGACACGCCCGAGACGGCCGCCGCGCTGTCCGGCATGGCCCAGTCGGTCGGCTACCTCGTGGCCGCGGTCGGCCCGTTCGCGTTCGGGGCGCTCCACGACCTCACCGACGGCTGGACCCTCCCGCTCCTCTCACTCGTCGGTGTCCTCGCCCTCAAGGTGGCAGCCGGGCTCCCCGCCGCGCGTGATGGGGAGGTCCGCCGTGCGGCGGGCGGGGAGGGCTCCCCCTGACGCAGCGGCCGGCGCCGGTCCTTCGGCCTACCGCTCGCGATCGGCGGCGCCCGTAGGGAGCCCTCCTCGGCCTTACGCCGGCGCCTGGTCCTTCCGGTCCCGGCCGAAGTGGCGCCATTGCGCGATGGCCTCGCGGAACGCCTCGGAGAAGCCTCCGAGGTCGTCGCGGGCGGTCACGACGCCCTTGTCGACCGTCATCCCGCCGTCCGAGAGGTCGAGGGCGGGGAGGAGCGCCGCCCTCAGGAGTTCGACGCCCTCGCCCGTCGCCCCGATCGGCTTGCCGTGGCGGAACCCCTCATGGACGACGTGGAGCGCGTCGCCGTGGGACTTGAGCGCCTCGACGCTCGCTGCGCCGCCGGGCACGTAGAACGCGTCGAAGAGGACGGAGGCCGCTGTTAGGTAGCTCTCGTCGGCCTCGACCGTCTCCCCGCCCGCGCTCGTGAACGTCCCCTGCCGGTGGGCGACGACCTTCGGCTTGGCGCCGCCCTCCATGAGCGTCTCCTTGACGGCCATGAACTGCTCGTGGTCGAACCCGTCGGCGAGGACGATGGCGACCGTCCGCGTCCGGATCGTGTCGTAGCGGCCCCGCTTGACGGTGCTCACCTCGGGCGCCCGCTTGTCGGTCTCCGTCCCGGCGAACTCGGCCGGCGGCTCGACGCCGATGCCCTCGGCGACGCGGACGGCGAGGTCGTGGTTGATCCGGTTGAAGAACTCGGCCACCATCCGCTCGCGGATCGCCTTCGTCTTGACCTTCCCGAGCTCGAACTGGGCCGCGGCCACGAGCCGGTCCTGCTCGTCGTCGGTGATGCTGTGCCAGAACATCGTGGCCTGGCTGAAGTGGTCCTTGAAGCTCTCGCTCCGCTCGCGGACCTTGTGGCCCTCGACGCGCTCGGCGTAGTGGACGTAGCCCCCCTCTTCGGCCGACGCCGTCATGGGGCAGCCGTTCCCGCGCGAGTTCGGGGAGTAGTTGACGGGGCCCCGGTTGACCGTCTGCCGCATGAACCCGTCGCGCTGGTTGTTGTGGACGGCGGCGACGGGCCGGTTGATCGGCAGCTCGTTGAAGTTGGCGCTCGAGAACCGGTTGATCTGCGTGTCGATGTACGAGAACAGCCGGCCCTGGAGGAGCGGGTCGTTCGTGAAGTCGATCCCGGGGACGACGTGGCCGGGGTGGAACGCGACCTGCTCCGTCTCGGCGAAGAAGTTGTCCGGGTTCCTATTCAGCGTCATCTTGCCGACGATCCGAACGGGCACCTCGGCCTCGGGGATGATCTTGGTCGGGTCGAGCAGGTCGAAGTCGAATTTGTGCTCGTCCTCCTCCTCGACCACCTGGAGGCCGAGCTCGAACTCGGGGTAGTCCCCGTCCTCGATCCGGTCCCAGAGGTCCATCCGGTTGAAGTCCGGGTTCTTCCCCGCGATCTTCTGCGTCTCGTCCCACACGAGCGAGTGCGTGCCCAAGACGGGCCGCCAGTGGAACTTGACGAAGCGGGCCTTCCCCTCGGCGTTGACGAGGCGGAAGGTGTGGACGCCGAACCCCTCCATCATGGCGTAGGAGCGCGGGAGGGCCCGGTCCGAGAGGACCCACATGATCATGTGCGCGCTCTCGGGCATGAGCGAGATGAAGTCCCAGAAGTTGTCGTGGGCGGCCGAGGCCTGCGGCGTCTCCGAGTGGGGCTCGGGCTTGATGGCGTGGACGAGGTCGGGGAACTTGATGCCGTCCTGGATGAAGAAGACGGGCATGTTGTTGCCGACGAGGTCCCAGTTCCCGTCCTCGGTGTAGAACTTGGTGGCCCACCCGCGGACGTCGCGGACGGTGTCGGCCGAGCCCCGGAACCCAACGACGGTCGAGAACCGGACGAACACGGGCGTCTTCTGCGACGGGTCCTGGAAGACCTTCGCCTTCGTGAGGTCCGTGAGCGGCTCGTAGACCTGGAAGGTCCCGTGGGCCGCCGAGCCGCGGGCGTGGACCACGCGCTCGGGGACGCGCTCGTGGTCGAAGTGGGTCATCTTCTCCCGGAGGTGGAAGTCCTCCAGGAGCGTCGGCCCGCGCTCGCCGGCCGTGAGCGAGTTGTCGGTGTCGTGGACGCGGAGGCCGGTGTTGGTCGTGAGGTACTCGCCGTCGGCGTCCTCGCGGTACGGCTCGAGTTGGCGGTCCTTGGCGGCCTCGTCGGGGCCATGGTCGTCGGTGAGGCGCTGGGGGTCGGACATGGGGGCGGGGGGAGAGCGGGAGCCGCGGGGACCGGAGGCCGATGAACCCGACCGGGGACAGGAGGTTCGGGCACCGCGACCGATTCCGACCTCAGGGGCGAGCGCGAAGGGCCCTGCCGCGGTGCCTGACTGTCCGCCCGTGCCACCTCCTCCGCGCGAGCCTGGGCATCAGGAGCCTCATTTCCTCGACCACTCGCCAGAGCCGCTCCCGACCGTCGCCGGCCCACCCCATCGGCGCGCTCCACGACGCGGCGGAGCGCGTCCCGCTCCTCGCGCTCCGGCGGGCGGGGTTGGGTCGCCCTGACCGAACCATCGCACCGGGCCCCCCCCCCCCAGCCGGCTCCGCCGTTCAACGGCCTCTCCGGCTCCGGCCGGTGGTGGCGGCGGAACGTGCCAGAGCTGGCCCGCAAACTCCGCGTGTTCGTCGACCTCGTTGGGTTCGGGCGGAACCGGGGGCCCTTCGTTCTGGACGAGGCCGCCGCCAGCGCGGCCGCGGTGTAGCCGCCCATGGAGTAGCCGATGAGGTGGGCGCGGGAGCCCGAGGCGACGCCGACCCGACTGTAATCCGCGTGCAAGGGGCCGGGGAGCCTGAGGCCGTACGCTCCCGATCACGACGCTCTGCCCCGCGTGCGGACCCGTTCGACGCCGGTTCCCTCTCGCCCTCGCCCTGCTCGTAACCGCCCCAGCGGCTCTCTCGCGGGCGCTCCTGCCGGGCGTCGAGGTCACGGCTGGAGGCAAGATCCACACCGACGTCCGCGCGCTCCCAGGCGGACCGGTCGGCGAGGCGCCGTCTCGATGGCCTCGCGCCAGGCCCCGTCGCCGAGTCCGAGCCTGAGCGTGAGGGTCGGGTCGAGGCGGAGGAGCATCGGGGGCCGGGGGGGTGCTCGTTACAACAAGGGCCGACCCTCCTCCCAGTTCTGCACGGCCCGGGGCACGCCTGCGGCCGGGGGCCCCGCCTTTGACGTGGCCTTCCCGAATCGGGTGGGGCGTCAGGCCGGGCGTGCGGAGCCGGGCGCGGCCGAGGGCGGGGAGAGGTCCGCATGGGGGGCGGGCGGGCCGTCGGGCGCGTCGCCGTCAGATCGGGCGGCGCTCTCCTCCGGCTCGCGCTCCGGCTCGGGGGCCAGTGTGAGCCGCACGAGGTCGGGCTCCGACCCTGGCGAGAGGACGAACGGGCCGACCCGGGGCGGGTCCCCATCCACGGCCTCAGCGAGCGTCCGCTCCGACCACGTCGGCGCCGGGAGCCCGAAGAACCGGTGGAGCTGGCCGAGCGTGGCCGCGGCGGCGAACTCGACCGTGAGGCCCGGCGCGAGCGGGGGCGTCTCGGCGTCGGGGTCGAAGAGTCGGTCGAGGAGCGGCCGGAGGTCCGACCGGGCCGCCGCGAACACGTGGTCGCCGGGGCGGAGCGCGGTGGCCCCGCGAGGGACGACGATCCGCCCGCCGCGGACCACGAGCATGACGGCGGTCCCGTCCGGGAGCGCGAGGTCGCGGAGGCGCTGGCCGGCCACGCGCGCCGACGGGGCCACGGTGTAGTCGACGACGTCGCCGTCGAGGTGCCGGAGCGCGTGGAGCTCGACGCGGACCGGCGGGGCGGGGTCGGCCGGACGCCCGATCCCCAGCCGCCGCGCCACGACCGGGAGCGACCACCCTTGGGCGAGGGCCGAGACGACCACGACGAAGAAGACGACGTCGAACAGGAGCGCGGCCCCCTCCACGCCCGCCAGGAGGGGGAACGTGGCGAGCGTGATCGGGACGGCCCCCTTCAGCCCGCCCCACGAGAGGAACGCGACCTCGCGCGGGCCGAACCCGAACGGGGCCACCGAGGCGGCCACGGCGAGGGGCCGGGCGACGAACACGAGGACGACGGCGATGAGGAGGCCCTCCGGCGCGACGGCCAGGAGCCGGCTGGGGAAGCTGAGCAGGCCGAGGAGGACGAACAGGGCGATCTGGGCCAGCCATGCCGCCGCGTCGAGGACGAGGAGCGTCCCCCGCCGGAACACGAGCGGGGCGTTCCCGAGCACGACCCCGGCGACGTAGACGGCGAGGAAACCGCTCCCCCCGAGCACGGCGGCGCCCCCGAACGCGACGAGCCCGAACGCGACGGCGAGGACGGGGTAGAGCGCAGGGGCCTCGAGCCCGGCCCGGCCGACGGCCCACGCCGCCGCCCGCCCGACGGCGAGCCCGACGGCCCCGCCGACCCCGAACTGGAGCGCGAAGAGGAGCCCGAGCGCGCCGGCCGACTCGGCCGTCCCCGCCGCGAGGCCCGTCAGCCCGACCGTGAGGAAGAGGGCCATCGGGTCGTTCGACCCGCTCTCGACCTCGAGCGTGGCCCCGAGCCGCTCGGGGAGCACGAGCCCGCTCGAACGGAGGACCGAGAACACGGCGGCGGCGTCGGTCGAGCCGACGATCCCCCCGAGGAGGAGCCCGTGGAGGAGCGGGAGCCCGAGGACCCAGGCCGCTGCGAGCCCGACCAGCCCGGCCGTCACCGCGACGCCGACGGTGGAGAGCGCGAGCGCCGGCCGCCACGCGGCCCGGACGGCCGGGAGCCCTGTGCGGAGTCCGCCGTCGAACAGGATGAGCGCGAGGGCCGCGGTCCCGACGGCGTTGGCGAGGGCGTAGTCCTCGAACGGGACGCCGCCCACGCCGTCCGAGCCCGCGAGCATCCCGACGCCGAGGAACAGGACGAGGACGGGGAGGCCCAGGCGGGCCGAAACCCGGCTCGACGCGACGCCGAGGGCGAGGAGGAGGCCCGCGAGGAGCATCGCGGGGGCGACGGCGGGCATGGAGCGGCGTCTCTCGGAGCGCGTGCGTGGGGGCGATGAACGCGCCCCCGCGCACGCGGCTCCGCTCGCCTTGGGACGCCCCGAGACCGGGGGGGGTAGGGCGTACCTCGGCTGCGGCGGGGCGCCTCCCCGCTCCTCGCGATCACGGAGACAGGGGAGGCCCGCCCTCCCCGACACCTGCCCGCACCGCGCGCTCCCGTCGGAGCGGCGGCAGCCGCTACCTGACCAAACTGTAATCCCCGCGCAAGGGAGGGGTAAGCGCCGGTGGGTGCCGGACCGTTCACGACCTTCCCCCCTGTGCTGGCTCTGTCGCCTGGGTGGCTCCGCCTCGCCCTCGCCCTCCTCTTCGCCGCCCCGGCGGCCCTTTCGCAAACGCTGCCACCGAGCGTCGAGGTCTCGGTCGGGGGCAAGGTCCACACCGACGTCCGCGCGTTCCCAAGCGGACCGGTCGGCGAGGCGCCGGGGGTCCTCGTTCGCCGCGCCCGGGCCGAGGTCGAGGCCGAAGTGTCAGGGCGGTTCCGGGCGGTCGTCGAGCCCGGGTTCGGGGAGGGCGAGGTCGAGCTCCTCGACGGGTACGTTGAGGCCGACCTCTGGGCCAGGCCCGGCGCGGGCCGCGCGCTGGCCGTCCGCGCTGGCCGGTTCAAGACGCCGGTCGGGTACGAGTCGCTCCTCTCCTCGTCAGACCTCCGGTTCGCCGAGCGCGCGCTCCCGACGGCGCTCTCGCCCCGGCGCGACCTCGGCGCCATGCTGCGCTGGGAGAGCCCCCGCCTCGAGGCCCAGGTCGGCGTGTTCAACGGGGTCCCCGACGGGTCGAGCGCGTCGGTGGACTGGGGCGCGGGTCCCGACGCCGCCGCCCGCGTGTTCGGGAGACCCGCCGAGGCCGGCCCCGTCCGCCTGGGCGTCGGGCTGGCGGTCTCAGCCGGGACCGCCAGCGGGCGCGACGGCGACGCCCTCGCCGGCTACGAGACGCCGGGCGACCGGACGTTCTTCGCCTACACCGAGGGCGTGGGGCCGGACGGGCGTCGGCTCCGCCTCGCGCCGCAGGCCACGCTCGACGTCGGCCGGCTCCACGTCCTCGGCGAGTACATCGAGGCGCACCACCGCGTCCGCCGAGGCACCGAGGCGGCCGATCTCGCGCACCGGGCGTGGCAGGCAGCGGCGTCATTCGTCGTCGGCGGCGTCCCGCGGGGCGAGGGGCGGCCCGTCCCGCGCCGGCCCGTGACCGAGGGGGGGGCGGGAGCCGTCGAGGTGTCGGCCCGCGTCCACGGCCTCTCCCTCGACGGCGACTCGGCCCCGCTGGCGGCGGCCGGGAGCGCGCAGCGGGCGGCGGCCTGGGCGCTCGCCGTGCACTGGACGCCCGTCGCGCCGGTCCGCCTCGGCGTGACCGTCGAGCGGACCGCGTTCGAGGGGTTCGACGGCGACGCTCCCGGGGGCAGCGGAGCCGTGCCGCCGGCCGAGACGTTCGTCGTAGGCCGCTTCCAGATCGACCTCTAGGTTCTCCAGACCGTCCGATTCCGCCATGCGCCTGCTCGTCGTCGAGGACGACCCCCACATCGCCGAGTTCGTCCGGACCGGGCTCCAGGAGGCCGGCTACGCCGTCGACCACGCCGTCGACGGGGAGGAGGCCTACGCGCTCGCCGTGAACGAGCCGTACGACGCGGCCGTCGTCGACCTCATGCTCCCCCGACTCGGCGGGCTCGGGCTCATCGAGCGGATGCGGGGGACGGGCGTGGCGACGCCCGTCCTCATCCTGAGCGCGAAGCGGACGGTCGACGACCGGGTCCGGGGGCTCCAGGCCGGCGGCGACGACTACCTCACGAAGCCGTTCGCCTTCGCCGAGCTCCTGGCCCGCGTGCAGGCCCTCGTCCGGCGGAGCACGGGGGCGCCCGAGGCCACGCGGCTCGCGGCCGGGCCGGTCGCCCTCGACCTCCTCGCGCGAGAAGCGACGCGGGCCGGCGAGCCGATCGACCTCCAGCCACGCGAGTTCGCGCTCTTGGAGTACCTCGTCCGGAACGCCGACCGGGTCGTGTCCAAGACGGCGATCCACCAGCACGTGTGGGACTTCGACTTCAACCCCCAGACGAACGTGGTCGAGGTCCTCGTCCACCGTCTCCGGCAGAAGGTGGACGAGGGGTTCGAGCCCCGGCTCATCCACACCGTCCGCGGCGCCGGCTATGTCCTCCGCACGCCCTGACCCCGCCTCGCCGGCGCCCGTCAGCCGCTGGCGGCGGAGCCCGTACGGCGTCCGCCTCGCGCTCGGCTACGCCGCCCTCTTCGCCCTCAGCGCGGCGGCCCTCTTGGGCCTCGCCTACGCCACGCTCGGGTGGGTCCTGGAGCGCCAGGACGGCGCCTACCTCCGCGACCAGCTCCGCGCCGTCGGGCGGGTCTACGCGACGGACGGCGTGGAGGGCGTCCGCCGCCACGCCGCCGCCCTCCACGCCGACGACCGGGGCGAGGAGGTCCTGGTCCGTGTGTTCTCCGGCGACGGCTCGGAGCGGCTCCTCGTCCTCCCCGACGAGTGGGAGCGAGCGGACCTCGGGGATCTCCGCCCTTCACAGACCGCCGACGAGCGCGTCGAGATCACCAACGCGCGGGAGGACCAGGAGCTCTGGGCACTCACACGCCGGCTCCCGTCGGGCGACGTGGTCCAGGTCGGCATCAGCTCGGACGAGCGGGACGACGTGCTGGAGGCCTTCCCGCGCGTGTTCGGCTACGTGGCCGTCCCGCTGGTCCTGCTCGCCCTCCTCGGCGGGTGGGTCATGGCGAACACGGCGCTCCGGCCCGTCCGCCGGCTCGTGGGGACGCTCGAGACGATCGCGGCGACGGGCGACGTCCGCCAGCGGGCGCCGGTCCCGGAGGAGCACGGCGAGTTCGCCGACCTTCTCGGCCTGTTCAACCGGATGCTCGACCGGATCGAGGGGCTCGTCGTCCGGCTCCGCGACACGCTCGACGACGTGGCCCACGACCTCCGCACGCCGCTGACGGCGCTCCGCGGGACGGCCGAGGTGGCCCTCGTCCGCCACCGCGAGCCCGAGGCGTACCGCGAGGCGCTCGGCCGCGTCGTCGAGGCGGCCGGGGCGGCGCAGGCCACGCTCGACGCCGTCCTCGACGTGGCCGAGGCCGAGGCCGGCGCGCTCGCGCTCGACCTCGGGCCGGTCGACCTCGACGACCTCGCGCGCGACGTGGCCGACCTCTTCGACCTCGTGGCCGACGAGAAGGGCGTCGCCCTCGCGGTCGAGCCGGATGGGGCCGGCGCCGTCCGCGTGGACCGCCCGCGGCTCCGGCGCGCGCTCGCCAACCTCGTCGACAACGCGGTCAAGTACACCCCGGCCGGCGGCCGCGTCACGGTCTCGACGGGGCGGGACGACGGCGAGGCGTGGGTGCGGGTCCGCGACACCGGACCGGGGATCGCCCCGGAGGAACTCCCGCGGGTCTGGGACCGGCTCTACCGGAGCGAGCAGACGCGCCACGAGCGCGGGCTCGGGCTCGGGCTCGGCCTGGCCCGCGCGGTCGCCGAGGCGCACGGGGGGCGGGTCACGGCCGAGAGCGCCGTCGGCGAGGGCTCCACGTTCACGCTCGTCGTCCCCACGCCGGTGGCCTCGGCCACCGAGCCCCCGCCGGGTCCGTCGAACCTGTCGGACCTGTAAGGCGGCCGCAAGGGAGGGGTAAGGGAGGGCCCGTAGGAGGGGAGTACGCAACCGCCCCTCCCCATGAAGACCTCCCTCCCCCTCGTACTCGCCGTGGCCCTCGCCGGCTGCGTCGGCGGGCTCGCCGACCGCTCCTCTGCCCAGGCCGCCGCCAAGGTCGGCATCTCCGCCGAGGCGTGCGGCCCGATCGAGGGGAGCCTCCCCGTCGCGGACGGGAGCCCCGTCACGTCCGACCTCGCCCGCGTGTCCGAGGACGACGCCCGCGCCGCCGCCCTCCTCGCGGTCCCCGGCACCACCGTCACGGCCGTCGATCTCGATGAGGAGGACGGGTTCCTCGTCTACGACGTCGACCTCGTCCACGAGGGGAGCGCAGACGGCGGCGGCCCCATCGAGGTCGACGTGGTCGTCGACGCCGGCTCCGGCGAGGTCCTCTGCACGGAGCTGGACTGACGCCCTGAGCCCCCTGCCCTGACACCACCCTCCCCGTCCCCATGCTCTCCCGCGTCCTCCTCGGCGTCCTCGTCCTCGCGGCCCTCGCCGTCGGCGCGTCCCTCCTCTCGGGGCCGTCCGACGTCGAGTGCGGCCCCGTGACCGGGACGGTCCGTGTCGCCGACGGCGACCGGCTCTCGCCGGCCCTCGCCCGGATCTCGGAGGACGACGCCCGCGCCGCCGCGCTCGTCGCCGTCCCTCCCGCCGCCGTGACCTCCGTCGACCTCGACGAGGAGGACGGCTTCCTCGTCTACGAGGTCGGCCTCCGCCACGACCGCGACGAGTTCGACGTGGTCGTCGACGCCGGGACGGGCGAGGTCCTCTGCACCGAGCGCGACTAGCTCCCCCTTCCCATGCTGCCCCCCTCCCCCCTCCTCGCCGCCTGCCTCGGCGTAGCCCTCGCCGCCTGCGGTCCCGACGCCTCGGCCGACCCTGACGCCCCGTCTTCGGACCCGCCGACCCCCACCGCCAGCGCGCCCCCTGACGGCGCGGCCGGCCCGTACCGGTTCGACCGGCCCGTGGTCTCATTCGACCTGCCCGACGCGCTCGTCGAGATCTCCGGGCTCACCGACCTCGGCGACGGGACGCTCGGGGCCGTCCAGGACGAGGACGGTGAGCTCTACGTGCTCTCGCAGGAGACCGGCGCCGTCGTCCGCGTGGTCCCGTTCGGCCCGCCCGGCGACTACGAAGGCGTCGAGCTCGCGGGCGACCGGCTCTTCGTGCTCCGCGCCGACGGGGCGCTCCTCGAGCTCTCCGGCTGGCAGGGTAGCGAGGCCCGCCCACAGGTGACCGAGACCGGGCTCGGCGCGAAGGACTGCGACGCCGAGGGGCTCGGCACCGACGGCGCCCGGCTCCTCATCGCGTGCAAGAAGGAGGGCGACGACGCCTACGACAACCGGAACGTCGTCTGGGCCTACGACCTGGGCACCGGCGCGCTCGGAGCGGAGCCGGCGTTCGTCGTCGACCCCGACGCCGTCGAGGGCGACCGGAAGCTCCGGCCATCGGCCCTGGCAGTCCACCCCGCGACCGGCGCCGTCGTCCTCCTCTCGTCGCGGCGCGAGTCGCTCGTCGCGCTCGACGCGGGCGGCCGGGCCACCGACGTGTGGGATCTGGGGCCGGCCGCATTCGAGCAGCCCGAGGGCCTCGCGTTCCTCCCGAACGGCGACGTGTGGGTGTCGAGCGAGGGCGGCGACGGCCCGGCCGTCCTCGCGCGGTTCGCGTACGCCCCGGCGTCCCCGTGACCCCGCCCGACGTCCCGGACCCCGTCGGGCGGGCCGCTCGGGCCGTATCGGGCGCCCTCCGAGCGCTCCGCGAGCGCCACGACCTCGCCCTGCTCCTGGCCCTCGCCGTCCTCGCGGCCGGCGGCTGGGCGTTCGCCGAGCTCGCGGACGCCGTGGCCGAGGGCGACGGGCGGGCCGCCGAGGAGCGGGTCCTCCTCGCCTTCCGCGTGCCCGGCGACACGGCCGACCCCGTCGGGCCGGTCGCCATCGAGGAGGCCGTCCGCGACCTCACGGGCCTCGGGGGCGTCCTCCTCACGACGCTCGCGGCCGCCCTCGGCGCCGCGTTCTTCGTGCTCGACGGGCGGCCCCGCGCGGCCGCGTTCCTCGCCGGCTCCATCGCGGGGGGCGTCGCCGTCACGTTCGCGCTCAAGGCCGGGTTCGACCGGCCCCGGCCCGACCTCGTAGCGCACCAGATGGAGGCGCTCTCGGCCAGCTTCCCCAGCGGCCACTCGGCGACCGCCGCCGTCGTCTACCTCACACTCGGGGCGCTCGTCGCCCGGTCGCTCCCCCGCACCCGGCTCCGTGCGTTCGTCGTCGCCGTGGCCGTCGCCCTCACGCTCGCCATCGGGGCGAGCCGGGTCTACCTCGGCGTCCACTGGCCGACCGACGTCCTCGCCGGGTGGACCGTCGGGGCCGCGTGGGCGCTCGCGACGTGGCTCGTCGAGCGGGACCTCCGGCGGCGGGGGTGGATCGAGCCGTCGCGGACGCTCAAGGCGCTCGCAGACCACGGGCCATGACAGTCGGGGGCACCCCCAGGCCCTCCCTGCGTAACAATTCCCTACCACGCGCGCGTCCCGGCCCGCCCCCTCCGTGCAGAGCCCGCTCTCCCTCTTCCGCTTCCTCACCGGCGCCCGGCCGCCCCTCATCGACCGAGCCGTCCGCGACCTCGCCGCCATGCTCGACACGTCGGCCGAGATGTTCGCCGCAGCCTCGGGGTGCCTCCTCGACAACGAGCCGCTCCGGGTCGACCTCGGCGCGCTCGACGGCGAGGTCAACCGGCGCGAGGAGGCCGTCCGGCGGGCCGTGCTCGAGCACGTCGTGGCCGCCCCCCAAGACGAGACGTCGTTCAGCCTGCTCCTCGTGTCCGTCGTCCAGGACGCCGAGCGGTGCGGGGACCTCGCGAAGACGCTCGCGAAGGTGTCCGAGCTGGCCGAGGCGCCCCGGATGGGGGCGCACGTCGAGCGGCTGGGGGCGCTCCGTGACCGCGTCCAGGCCGCGTTCCCACGCACGCGGAAGGCGTTCGTCGAGGGGGACTCCCGGTTGGCCCGGGAGGTCATGGACGAGCACGCCCGGACGAAGGCGGACGTCGCCGAGGCCATCCGACAGATCGCGTCCGACTCTGACCTCACGCCGAACGCGGCGGCCGTCTTCGCCATGGGCGCCCGGATCGTCGGTCGCGTCTCGTCGCACCTCTCGAACATCATCTCGGCCGTGGCCCTCCCCTTCGACCAGGTCCGGGGCGCACCGACGTGGGGCGAGGGATAAGCGCCGTTATAGAGAGTGCCCGTCCCTACCGCGTCGGCACCCGCGCCACGAACGCCGCGCAGCCCCCCTCCGGCACCGCCTCCGTCGACACGAGGTACCGGTGGACGAACGCCGCCCCGCTCCGACGCACCGCCTCGCTCTCCGCCTTCAGCGGCCCCGCCGCGCCCCGAGCGATCCGAGTGGCCACTGAGAGCGGGGACAGCCCTGACGGCGCCGCCACCTCCAGGACCACGTGCGTCGGCCGCACCTCGCACGCTGCCACTTCGCACCCCAGCCCCTCGGCCGCCCGACGGATCAGCTCGTCGGCCCGCGCCGCCAGCGCGGCGTCCTCGAAGAACGGTCGCTGGCGCCGCGTCACAAGCACGACGTGGTACCGGAGCCAGTGCACCACGACCCCATCGTCGGTATAGGCGGGCAGACTCATCGAGGGCGGGCTGAAGCGGATACCCCCAGGCTACGATTCCCCTGCCACGAACGCCTCGCAGTCCGCGTCCGACACCGGCCCGGTCGAGACCAGGTACCGCCTCACGAACACGGCCCCCAGCCGCCGGGCGCTCTCGGACTCCCCCTTCAGCGCCGCGGCCCCCCTCCGCACGTGCGTCACGACGACGTGGGGAGACATCGTGACCGGGGCGCGGACCGCCAGCCGCACCCACCACGGCCCGACCTCGCACGCCTCGATCGCACACCCGGCCGCGCGGGCACCCTCACTTAGGAGCGTCTCTACGCGCGCCGCCAACGCTGCGTCCTCGAACAAACGGCGACGGCGGCGGGTCACGAGCACGACGTGGTACGTCAGCGCCGAGAGCGCCCGGCCGTCGTCGTCGTAATCGGCCGACGGCCCCTCCCACACGGTCGGTGCTCGGTCCTCAGAGTCTCGGTCTGTGTCGTCGGGCATCGTGGCAGGGTACGTCCCCGCCCCCGCCCTACCCCCCTGTTCACCCAAGCGTTACACGAGGATGCGTCGAGGGCCGGTCCCGAGGCCGTACGCGGGCGCTCTCGACCCGATGATACATCTATGTCCTCGACATAGATGTCGCACCCGGGAAGCTTCCCCGGATGCCCCCCTCGACGAGGTTCGACCTCCCGCACGGACCCCAGTTTCTCCCCTACCTCGGAGCCGCCGTCCGCCGACGCCGCGAGGCCCTCGGCCTCACGCAGGAGCAACTCGCCGAGCGGGCGGACCTCGACCGGATGCAGGTCGGCCGCATCGAGCGCGGCGTGACGAACCCGACCTCGAAGGGCCTCGTCCCGCTCGCCATCGGGCTCGGGACGCACCCCGACGTTCTTCTGCGCGAGGCTCGGGTCGCCCTCGCCCGCGCCAATCCGTGGTACGTCGAGGCCGTCGCCCGGGGCTCCGTTCGGGAGTAGGCTCCCAACGGTGAGGACAGACCTCACGGCATCACCGTACGTCAAACGAGCGCTCTCTTTTGACAAGAACACTCGTGGCCCTTACCATCCGCTTCACACCGTTACGCCCCCGCCCATGACGCACGAGGCCGAGCCCCTCGGCAAAGGGACCCGGCCTCGACTCCTTTGATAGGGCCACGAGAGGCCCGGCGGTGGAGCGCCGCTGGAGACTGGGCAAGGTAGCCGCCGCGCCCGGAGGTGCCCCCCCGGGTTCGCCCGAACCGGCCCGCCTCCCCTGCCCGGATGGCTCATCCCCCAGGGACCGCGGACGGTCCCCCGACCGCCCGCGTCCCCGCAATCCCTCCCGGCCTCGCGTCCGTGAGGGCACCGGCCGCGCAGCGCGCGGCCGAGACCCGACGACGCAACAAGGCCCGCGCCGTCGCCCGCATCCGCGCCCGCTCCGCCGTCGAGGACCGGGCCGTCGCCGTCTGCCCCTCGGCCTTCGTCCAGGCCGCCCTCCCCCACCGCGACGCCTACGTCCTGGACGCCGACGGGCGCCCCGCCACCGTCCCCACCCGGCCGCCTGGCCCCCGACGGCGAGCCCGAGACGCGACGGCTCCTCGCCTCGGACTACACGGCCACCAACGGGGCGTTCACGCTCACCGTCCGCGCGGGCACCCGACGCGGCCCCTCGCACCTCCACCCGCGCCTCTCGCTCGGCGTCCCCTCGGGCGGCCTCGCCCGGCTCCTCCTCGTTTTCCTCGTCACCGAGGCCAAGAAGAGGAAGTCCCCGACGGTCCCGCTCGGGCGCACCCTCGCCGACCTCTGCGGCGCCCTCGACGTCACGCCCTCCGGCGGCCGGCGCGGGCGGCTCCGCTACCTCTTCGACCAGCTCCTCCGCCTCGCCACCTGCTCCGTCGCGTTCCAGTGGGAGACGGGCACGGGCTACGGCCACCTCGGCCGCGAGCGCTACCGGGGCGAGAGCGTCCTCCTCGTCGAGGCCTACGACCTCTGGTGGGAGCGGGCCACCGCGACGGCCGCGACCGGCGCGCCCGCCCCGATCGACGGCCCGGCCGTGGCCGGCGGCACGATCACGCTCGGCGCCCAGCTCTGGGACCTCTGCCGAACCGCCTGCTTCCCGCTCGACTGGCGGAAGATCCAGGCCCTCCGCGACTACCCCGCCGCGCTCGACCTCTACGCGTTCCTCACCCACCGGCTCGACAAGCTCCAGACCGACGGCGCCCCCGAGGTTGCCCTCAACTACGACCAGCTCCACGCCCAGCTCGGGAGCCACTACGCGACCGACGAGGCCGGACGGCTCACGCCGCGCGGGAAGAAGGACTTCGGCCACAACCTCCGCCGCGCGCTCCGCCGCGTCCAGCTCCTCTGGCCCGCCCTCGACGTCGCCACCCCGCGCGGCCGGTTCGTCGTCCGCTCGACCGGCCCCGACGTCCCCCACCGCTGACGCGACCGGCCCTCGTGGCCGGACTCTAAACGCCGAGGGGGGCCCATGTCGCCCTGCCACGGCGCACACGGTCACTGCTCCCAGGGCGGCGTCTCCGTCCGGTCGCTCACGCGGAAGCTCCCGTACGCGCAGGTGCCCGACTCCTCTCCCGGGCCGTATTCCTGCCCGAACCCGTGCGTGACGAACCCCTGGTACCCGTTGCTCACGTCGAGGCGGGCCTCCGCGATCCCGGACCCGGGTACGCACGCCTCGAGCGTGTACTGGCCGATGCCGAGGCCCTCGGCCTCGTACCGCCACGGAAGCTGGACGACCCCGAACCGGAGCGTGTCCAGGCCCGGCCCGGCGGCGTCCGGGGCGACGAACGTGACGTCGGCCTCGGTCGCCGGTTCGTCGGGCCATGGGAGGACGTCGATCTCGACGTCGAACGAAGTGGGCCGGTTCGAGTCGCAGCCGACGAGAGCCAGCGCGGCGACCGACAGGAGGGCGAGATGTTTCATGGTTCGACAGTCACAGGCGATAAAAAGGGGGCGGCGACGACTTTAGTATCGCCGCCGCCCCATGCGATAAACCCAAGAGCGCTAGCTCCCGTAGTCCTGCAAGATGAACGGGAGCGTGAACCGGACAAATTGGCCGCCCTTGTAGATGCGGAAGCAGTCGCGTGTTCCAGTCCCCTCGACCGATCCGTCCCGGTTGAGGAGGAAGTAGCTCGCCCGGTCGGTGTCCCGGAGATAGATGATCGGCTCGGTCGTCTTGAACGTCTGCTCGAACCCGATGCTCGGCTTCGCGGTGACTCCTGTTCCGGGAATCTCGAACTCGAACCCTACGTTACCGGTGAACTTGAACGGCCCGTGCACGTCGTGCTCGTGGATCATGAGCTTCTGATTCCGGACTTCCTTCGTCCAGTTCGAGATGTACTCCTGGTTGAAGTTGAGCCAGTTGCCCACGTCGTCACGGTGGACGTGGTAGTAGAAGGAGGTGACGATGGCCTCACTGGCCTCCGGATTGGCGAAGTTGGGGTTCCCCTTCGGGTGGGTGAAGTACATCTCAGAGCCGCCGTTGAACCAGCTGTCGTAGTTCTGGTCGGCCTTGTACCACCCGAGCTTGATCAGGGACACGTCGTTGTCGGGCTCCGAGGAGGGCGGCCCCGGGCACGTCGGACCACCGCCGCCACCGCCACCGCCACCGCCGCCGCCGTCGATCGGAGGGACCATGACCGTGACATTAGCGTCCTCCTCGGGGAGTTCGGAGATGTTGACGACCCACGTCGGGTTCTCCGCGGCGTATGCCTCGTTGACCATGAGCGTCTCCGTCCCGCCCAGCCGGGCGCCGTCCTCGGCGAGCCGGTAGGCCACGTTCTCCTCCTGGTCGTTCATCGGGTCGAACGTGACGACCGGGTCGGTTTCGCCGTCCCAGTCCTCGTAGTTCGGCCAGTACACCTGCATGTCGTTCTCGACCAGGTACGCCTCGAGCTCTTCGAGGGTGATCTCGTCGGCTAGACGTGCGCCCGCGAGCCGGGCCGACTCGAACGACGACCGAAAAGCGTCGGCGAACGCGCCGCGGCCCTCGACGACAACCGACGGGTCGGTGATGCGGAGGTCGACGCGGGCCGTGCCGTCCTCGGGCCGGAGCAGATGGACAAACCGGACGGCCTCGTCGTGGGGGCCACGGGTGGCCCGGACGAGCGCCTCTAGTTCCCCTGCCGCGTCGCTCTCGGCCGCGACCCCGGCGAGGAGTTGCGCGGCCATCTCCGCCTTCGCGACGGCGGCCTCACGATCAAACGTGTCTGGGAGGCGGACGATGCCCTCCATCGGGGCGGGGGGCTGGGGTTCGGACTGAACCGCGTCGCACCCAGCGAGCGGGCCGAGGGACGCCGCGAGCGCGAGAGCGCACGCGGTCCCAGCGCGGAGAGTGGGGCCAAAGGATGTCAGCATTGGAACGGTGGGGTGTGGATGGTCCGGCCGAAAGGGGCCGAGAGCTGAACGGGGTGCTCAGGCGTTGAGGCAGCCGATGAGCGGGAAGCAGATCGGGTCGGGACCCTCCGACGACGGGGCGTCCGCCGTCTGGAGCGGGACGGCCGTGAGGAGGGCGAGGGCGAGGAGGACGGGGCGCATGGTGCGGTGGGAGTTCGCGTCGGGAGCGAGGGGTTGCGTGGACTCCGGCAACCTGCCCCGAGCACCGCCCCCACCGCCTCACCCGGACCGACCGATCTCCCTCGTCGGTTCCGACGAGATCGCCCCCCGACTTTGGCACTAGCTCCGTCCCCTCAGCCGTCCCCACCACCGGCGAACCCCGTCCGCCACGCCCACGCGACGGCCTCCCGGGCCGACCCCACCCCGACCTTCGCGTACGCCGCCGTGAGGTGGCTCCGGACCGTGTTTTCCGACACGAAGAGGGCCCCGGCGATCTCCGCGTTCGACCTCCCCTCAGCCAGGAGCCGGAGCACCTCGCGCTCGCGGTCGGTCAGCCCGGCCCCGGGGGCGTCGGCCTCCCCCCAGGCCCCGACCGCGCCGGGGGCCGGGGCCACGAACCACCGGCCCTGCCCCCGCGCGACGGCCCGGACGGCCTCGACGATGAGCTCGGGCGGCTGGTCCTTCGTGAGGTACCCGGCCGCCCCCTCGGCCAGGAGCCCCGCGACGTACGCCGGCTCGTCGTACGAGGAGAGCGCGAGGACGGCGACCTCCAGCCCCTCGGCCCGGACCGCCCGGGCGACCTCGACGCCCGTCACGCGGGGCATCTCCATGTCGAGGACGGCCACGTCGACGCCGCCGGCCCGGAGCGCGGCGAGGGCGGCCTCCCCGTCAGCGGCCTCAGCGACCACGTCGAGGTCGGGCTCAGCGTCGAGGAGCCCGCGGACGCCCCGGCGCCACACGGGGTGGTCGTCGGCGAGGAGGACGCGGGTCGGGGGGGCGGACATCGGGCTGGGGGTCAGGAGAGGGGGACGGTGCCGACCGGGACGGTCGCGCGGACGCGGGTGCCCGCGCCGGGCCGGCTCTCGACGGCGAGCGCGGCGCCGACGGCGTCGGCCCGCTCGGCCATCCCGACGAGCCCGTAGTGCCCGGGCTCGGTCGGGACCGCGAGGTCAACCGGGACGGCGTACCCGGCCCCGTCGTCGGCCACCTCCAGCAGGGCGGTCTTCGGGGGCCGTTCGCCGTTGAGGCGGAGCGTAACCGAGATCTGGGCGGGACCGGCGTGCTTGGCCGCGTTCGTCATGGCCTCCTGGGCGATCCGGAACAGGGCGAGTCGGACCGGCTCGGCGAGCGCCTGGCCGTCGTCGTCGAGGTCGAGCGCGACGTCGACGCCAGGGTGCCGCTCGGCGAACCGGCGGGCGAAGGCTCGAAGCGCGGCGGCGAGCCCGAACGGGCCGAGCGTCGGCGGGCGGAGGTCCTCGGCAACGTGGCGGAGCTCGTCGACGACCCGGCGGGCCTCGGCGCTCGCCTCCGCGATCGCCACGCGCTGGCCGTCGTCGGCCGTGCGGGCCAGGAGCGCGAGCCCCATCCGGAGGGCGTGGAGGTCCTGGACCGGACCGTCGTGGAGGTCCTGGGCCGTCCGGAGCCGCTCGGCCTCGCGGCCCTCGGCGAGGTGGCGCCGGGCGGCCTCGGCCGCCTCGCGCCGAGCCCGCTCGTGCCGGTACCGCCGACGGTAAAGGACGAACGGGAGGGCCCCCGCGGCGACGAGCCCGACGACGACGAAGGCGACGGCCGAGAACGTGAGGGCGCGGGGGAGGAACAGGACGGACTTCGCGTCGCGGCCCTCGGCGTAGGCCACGGCCTGCTCGGCGAGCGCGGCGAGCATGGTCGACGGGGCGAAGTACGTCCCGCCGAACGGGTCGTCGAGCCGGACCCACGTGTCGCCGAGCGGGGCCGTCCGCTCGAGCCGGTACGGCCATGCGCTCGGGCCGTCGCCGAGGCCGACGGAGTCGACGACGAGGGTGTCCTCGTAGAGGACGGCCTCGGTCCGGGGCGGGAGCGCGACGGACTGGAGGACGGCGAGGGCGAGGACGAGCGGGGCGGTCGGGGGCACCGGGACGGCGCGGGGAGGAGAGCGACGAGCAACCTACGGCCCTGGAGACGGGACCCGTCGGACCGCCCAGGCTACCCCGGCCGCTCCGCAACGCCCTCAGCGGAAGCGACCAATCTCGGTCGTCGGTACCGACCCTTCTGGGAGCGTCGAGCACCGACGACCCGCCACCCCGCGCGGCCGGTTCATCGTCCGCTCGACCGCCCCGACGTCCCCCACCGCTGAGCCGCAGGCCGGCGGGCCGCAGACCGGCGAGTCCGCGACGCTCTCACGCCCGGAAGTGGTCGCCGCTCCTCGACCTGTGGACGACCCCCGCCTCCATCCGGTTGTCCACGAATACCGACTCGACCTCCCGACGAATACGGGCTCGACCTGCGAATACCGACGCGACCATCCGCTAACCAGACGACGAGGCCGCCTCGAATACGGACTCGACCTTCTTGTATAGGATGAGCCCAGAGGACGCCCAGGGCGCGAATACGGACGCGACCATCCTGTAGTCCTCCTTCTAATCTCCCTGTAACGGGGCCGACGCCGCGTGTGGACAAATCGGTCGTCTGGCACGGCCGGACGGCATCATGCCAGGTGGAGAACAGGCGAGGTGCAATAGCGGACACACCCAGTCCCACGACCGCCGAGACGGCCCCATCAGACCTCGTGCCGCGCGCCCGGCCCGGCCGCTGGCGCGGCCTCTCGCCATCCGACCGACACGGGGGCGGCGCCCGCTCTGCGGACGCCGCCCCTCCGTGCCCTCAGCGAGAAAGCCCCGGCGAGGAGGGCGCTCCGAGCGAGACCCCGGGACAGCCCCGACCCCGGCGCTCCGCCCGACCGCCGAGCCGGCCGCCAGCTCCCCCGCCCCGCTCGCCTCGCCGTCGAGGTGGACCCGACCGGAAGGACGGGCGCGGCGCGGCGGCGCGCGCCTCCCTCAGCCGGATGCTCCTCGTCCAGACCGACGAAACAGCCCGTTTCGCGCGTCCCCATAACGGATGTTATGGGGACACCCCTACGAAATCCGCCCCCGTGAGCACGCCGACGCTGCCTGGTAAGGGACGCGCTCGGATCGGCCGAAATCGGCCCGGATCCACGATGCGGACCTCGCAACGCTCCCCGCCGCCGCCGCCCGAGCCGCTCCCACCCCGCCGTGTCCGTCGACGCCGACTTGCCCAGAGAGGTCGCCTCTCGTTCCTTGTCATTCCGGCACACTCGTTTGACGAGGCCCGACCCGCCGTGACCCCCTCCGCCCCCCCGACCCGACCCGGCAACCGGCCCGCCCCGGCCGACGGGGGGAGCCCGGTCCGCCCGCCTGGCCGGACCCCGACGACCGGCCCGGCGGAGGGGGCGTCCCCGTTCGACCGGGCCGTCGCCCTGTTCCTCTCGCGGACCCGCCACACCCGCTCTGGCTCGGCCCACACCGAGCGGGCCTACCGGACCGACCTCCGGCACTTCGCCGCCTTCCTCGCCGAGCGGGGGCACGCCGAGCGGCACCCCCCTGAGACGGACGCGCCCGAGGACGCCCCGCTCCCCTTCGACGCCGTCACGCGCCGCGACGCCGAGGTCTACCTCGCCGGGCTCGCGGCCGAGCACGCCGCCCGGACCGTCCGCCGCCGCGTCTCGTGCGTCCGCTCGTTCTACCGCTTCCTCCGCGGCCTCGAGCTCGTCGCCCACAACCCGTTCGACGCCCTCGACCTCCCCGACGTCGACCGCAAGAGCGAGACCCACAAGGTGCTCTCCGACGACGAGCTGGCCCGGGCCGCCCGCCTCCTCGCCGCCGACGTCGCCGCCGCCGACCGCCGGCTCGCCACCTCCGAGCCCGGCCCCGACCGCGCTCGCGCCTTCGCCGCCCTCTTCACGGCCACCCGCCGCCGCGTCGCCTTCACGCTCATGGCGTTCGCCGGGCTCCGACGGGCCGAGGTCGTCGGGCTCACGCGCGAGGCCATCGTCGAGCGGCCCGACGGGTTCGCCCTCGCGTTCCGGGGCAAGGGCGGCAAGGTCCGCGCGGTCCCGCTCGTCGGGTTCGCCTACCGGCCCATGTTCGACTGGCTCGCCGTCCGCCGCCGCGTCCCGACCACGGCCCCGACCGTCCTCGTCACGCTCAACGGCCGGCCCGTCGCCCCGAAGCAGCTCAAGCGCGACTGCCGCGCGCTCGGGCTCCGCGTCGAGGCCCGCCACCCGCTCACGCCCCACGTCCTCCGCCGGACGTTCGCGACGCGCGCGCTCCAGGCCTCCGGCGACATCCGGTCCGTCCAGGTCCTCCTCGGCCACTCGTCGATCGCCACCACCGAGGTCTACACCCACGTCGACCTCGACGGCCTCCGCACCCTCGTCGAGGCCACCGCCCTCCCCGACGCCGACCCGGCCCCGTGACTCGCACGCCCCACCTCGACCGCCTCCTCCCCGACGCGCCCGAGCGCGTCGTCTTCGACCTCTCGCCCGAGCGGGAGGCGGCGCAGTGCCGCCTCGCCGCCCTCCTCATCGGCCTGGGCCGTGCCCTCGACGTGACCCGCCACCGCTACGCCTTCTCCGTCGGGCTGGCGACTCCCGCCAGTGCCCCGCCGGGCACGACGGCCTACGCCCACTACTTCCGGGCACCGGACGGCGCGCTCGTCCCCGTGACCACCCGCCACACGCCGGGCCTCGACGACCTCGGCGGCCTCGTCCGCCTCGACCCATGACGGCCCGCACCCTCCCCCTGGCGGTCGTCCTGGCCGCGCTCGCCTCCGGCGCCATCGGCGCCTGCACGCCGCCGACCGGCGGCCTCACGGACTACGCCGTCGTCGAGGGCTTCCGGGTCTCGCCCACCTTCAACGCCTTCTCCCGACCGTGCGAGATCCGCTACACGCTCCAGGAGCCGGCGACCGTCGAGATCCGCGTCGTCCGCGTCGGACTCGACGGCGAGCGCGCCCTCGTCCACCAGGTCACGGTCCCCACGCGCGAGACGGCCGGGCCGCGCACGGCCGCCTGGCGCGGCACCGGGCCGAACGGCCTCTTCGCACCCCAGGGCGAGTACGTCGTCGAGCTGTACGCGACGCTCGACGGCACCGACCGCGCCGAGTCGTGGGAGCTGACCACCCTCATGTACCGGACGTGATGGCCCTGGGCACGAGCACGGAGTCGAGAGGCGAGGGCCGGTCCACCGGACGCCCCCCGCTCACCGTCGAGCGGACGCCGACCGGGTACGTCCTCCGCGACCCGCTCCTCGTCCGCCTCGCCGGCATCGAGGCCGTCCCCCTCCCCTTCACCGCCCGCGCCCGACCCGCCGTCGTCCTCGCCCACCTCCGAGCCCTCAGCCCCCACCGCGAGGTCCGCTTCGAACACCCGCCCCACCCCCCGTGCGCCTAGGAACCCACGTCGCGGGCGGCCTCCTCGGCTACACCGTCGCCGCCACCTTCTTCCAGCTCCCGTGGACCGCCACGGGCGTCGTCGTGGCCGCCGCCGCCTCGGCCGCCCCCGACGTCGACACGCTCGGGAGCACGGTCGGCCGCGTGTTCGCGCCCGTCGCGAAGCGGATCGAGCGCCGGTTCGGGCACCGCACGATCACGCACTGCTACGCGGCCCAGGCCGCCGTCGCCGTCCTCGGACTCCCGTTCGTCGCCCTCGGGCTACCCCACCTCTACGCGGCCCTCGTCGTCGGCTACGCCTCGCACCCGTTCCTCGACACGCTCACCGTCCAGGGCGTCCGCGTGTTCTGGCCGTGGTCCGACCGCCGCGGCGTCTTCCCCTACTACAACCGCCAGCCAACGGCCTACCGCACCCGCACCGGCTCCCGTGCCGACACCGCCTTCGGCGTCGCCTTCGCGTGCCTCACGGTCCCCTTCGCCGTCGTCCAGCACGACGGGTACCCCCGCCTCGTCCGCACGCTCCAGGCCGACGCCGGGGCCGCCGTCCGCGACTTCCTCGACTGGTCCGCCGACGGGTACCTCGTCTCCGTCACCGTCGAGGCCGACGACCCCCAGCACCTCCGCACGCTCTCGGGCACCTTCGAGGCCATCGGCACGACGGGCGCCAACACGCTCCTCGTCCGGGACACGACCGGCCGCGTGTTCTCGCTCGGCCCGGCCTACACCGCCGACTTCCAGCCCACCCGCGCCGTCGCCCACCGGGGCCGGGCCGTCACGGTCTCCCGCCGCCGCGTCGACCTCGCGGGCCGCGCCCTCGCCGACCTCGACGGCGTCGTCCCGCGCACCGCCGCCGCTGGCGGCGACGACGGGGCGAGGGCGCGCCACCTCCTCGACGGACAGGTCACGCTCACCGAGGACGCCGACCTCACGCCCGACGAGTTCGCCTTCGACACGGTCACGGGCACCGGCCGACGCCTCTCGCTCCAGTTCGCGACGCTCGACGACCTCGAGCGCCACGACCTCGCGGGCCTCGTCGTCGAGGCCGGCGTCGTCACCGTCCGCGTCTTCCTCCCCCCCGGCACGCCCGAGGGCTACGCACCCGACGACCTCTCGCGCTCGACCGTCCGCCGCGTCACGTTCGCCCACAAGCCGAGCGACCCGCCCCGGCTCCTCGTGGCCGAGGGCGACGCCGTGGCCGTCGGCGACACGGTCGCCGTCCTCTCGTCGGAGGCCCTCCTCACCGCCCGGCTCGACGTCGAGGACGCCGCCGCGTCGCTCGCCCGCTTGGGCGCGGAGCGTCCTCCGGCCGCCACCGACCCGCTCTCGCTCCGCGCCCGCTTGGCCGGCGCCGAGGCCCGCGCCGCCCGCACCGAGGACCGCCACGCCGAGGGCTTCGAGCCGCTGGCGGCCGTCGAGGGCGCCCGGTCCGAGGCCGACGACCTCCGCGCCCAGCTCGCCCAGGCCGAGGCCCGCCTCGGCGAGTGGCGGACCGACCACGCCCGTCGCACGGCCGACGCCCAGGCCCGGCTCCGCCGCGCCCAGACCCGCCTCGACGCCCGCCAGCGCGAGGCCACCGTCCTCTCGTCCGGGGCCGGCGTCGTCCGCCGCATCGAGCGCCGCGACTACGGCCCGGACAGGACGGAAGTCCGCGTCGTCCTCGTCGCGCCCCGGACCGCAGACAGTCCGGCTCCCGACCGCCCCCCGGCCCACGCCAGGCCGACCCTTGGACCGCCAGCGGTCCGTTCCACCCCCACCGACACCGCCAGCCAGCCACGCCAGGGGAGGCACCCCTGACTCGACATAGGTGCGGCCACCGGGATGCTTGGACAGGCTCCGGTGGCCGCGCAGACACCACCCTGTTACGAGCGGACGTCCGGCCGGAAGGTACGGCGTGCGCTCCCCCGCCCCCATGCGCACCCCACCCCTCACGCCGCCTTCGGCGCGCTCCCTCGCCGCCACCGCCCTCACGGTCCTCCCCGCCGCGCTCATCGTCCTCGCCTCGCTCTCCGGCTGCGACGCCGCGAGCCCCACCCCCGACGGACCGCCCCCGCTCGACCCGCTCCCGTCCGACGCCCAGGCCCTCGTCGTCTCGGCCTTCCAGGACGTCGAGGCCCTCTTCGACCTCGGCGTCGGCGCCGACGCCGCCCGCACGGCCGGCTCCGCCTGCTGCGGCGGCGACAGCGGCCCCATCCCGGACCCCGCCCGCCTCGGCCCGGAGAAGGGGCCGGTCGTACCCGACCCGGTCTCGCTCGCACAGGACCGGCCGTGGCGCGACTGGCTCGCCCAGTTCGTCGGCGGCGACAGCGCGCCCGAGCCCGACGGAAGCGAGGAGAGCGGCCCCGACCCGGACAACCGGAGGTCGGCGACAGCCAACCCCCACCGCTCGTCGGCCCGCCTCGCCCCCGACACCACGCTCTACACCGGGGTCTTCGACGCCGGCAACGCGAAGGGCTACCTCGCCGTCCTGAGCTACCGCGAGCCCCAGGGCGTCGGGGTCTGGTCCGCCCGGCTCCAGCACGCCCGCGCGCTCGACCACGACGACGACGCGGGCACGGCCGACGTCGACGCCGTCGAGACCCTCGACCTCACGTTCCTCACCCACGCCGACCTCGCGGCCTTCCTCACGTCGGCGGAGGGCGGGGCGAACGCCTACCTCGTCGGCACCTCCGACGACGCCGAGGCCGCGTTCACGTCGCCCCAGATCGACGTCTGGCGCGTGAGCCAGGTCTACTCGCCCGCCGAGGGCGGCGCCGTCGTCACCTACGCCAACGCCGAGCTACGGGAGACGGTCACGGTCCGCGACCCGATCATCACGCTCAACGCCGACGGCACGGGCACCGTCCGCGACGGCGGGGCCGACGGCAAGGTCCGCACGCGCTACTACGGGGCCGACTTCTCGGTGAGCGGCGACGGCTCGTTCTCGGGCACGCTCCTCCGCACGCTGACCTCCCACGGCGACACGGCCGACGGAGCGCTCGTCAGCCGGACGGATTACGCCATCGACGGGACCTACATGCAGACCCGCCAGCGGGGCGGCGACGGCGTCGTCATCCGCGAGAACAGCGAGGGGTAGCGCCATGATCAGGAGGCCGCACGGGGTCCGGTCCCGACCGGCGAGAGCGCGCGAGGATGCCGCCGCGCAAGAAGCCCGAAGCAGCCGTAGCGCGAGCTACGGCGATGGAGGGCGACGCCGCGAGGCGCGCACCGCAGCCGTTCGCAGCCCGGGAGCATGGCCCCGTGCAGCCTCCCCCCTCCTCCTCGCCCTCCTCGGCCTCGACCGCCGCAAGGTGATCCACCGAGGCCCCTGAACCGGCCGGGCCGTCGTCCCCCGCCCTCCGCAGCCCCGGCTGCGCACCGGACGACGGCCCCGCCCCCCGCTCATGCTCGACCACCTCGACCCCTTCCAGCGCCGGGGAGCCTGTCCTGAGCCTGCCGAACGGATCGCCCTCGCGCTCTACCGGATGCTGACCGGCCCCCGGTTCGACATCTGCGTCGTCCGCAACGCGCTCACGGTCGCCGACCTCCACCCCGAGCGGGCCGCCTTCGAGGCCGTCCGGCTCCACCACACGACGCCTGGAGCCTGTCCTGAGCGGAGCCGAAGGGCCGAGATGCCGCCCGGCTTCCGGGCTGCGCTGGCGGCCCAGACCCTCGCCCTCTTCACCGGACGGCCCGCCTCAGCGACCGCCGACCTCCGTGGCCTCGCCGGGCTCGCGGGCGTGACGTGGACCGAGACCGGAACACGCCCGAGCGCCCTCCCCCCTGCCCTCGCGTAGCCATGCGTCTCTCCGCCCTTGCCGCTACGCTGGCGCTCCTGCTCGCGGCGCTCGCCCCGTCCGCCCTCGCGCAGTCGCCCGCGTCAGACGCCGCCGACGCGCTGGCGGCCCTCGCCGACACCACCGAGGCCACGGCCGAGGCGTCGCTCCGCGTCGAGACCGCCCGGCTCACGCTCGCCCGCTCCGAGCTCCGCCAGGCGACCCACTGGTCCCGCCTCCGGCCCCAGGTCGACCTCTACCTCTCGGTCTCCACGCGCGGCCTCGCCTTCCCTTCCATCTCGACCCAGGGCTACGACCCCGTCTACGCCGCCATCGCCCGCTGGCCCGGCGACTCGTGGGGCCTGACCGTCTCCTGGACGCTCGACCAGCTCCTCGACCGCCGGCCCCTCCACCGCGCCCGCGCGGCCGTCGCGGTCGCCGAGGCCCGGGTCGACCTCCACCACGCGCGCGCCGAGGCCCGCCGCGAGCGGGACCGCCAGCGCGCCGTCGCCCAGGCCGAGCGCGAGGCCGAGGAGGCCCGGCGGGAGGCGGAGCGCGAGCGCCGCGCTCGGGCCGCCCGCGCGCTCCTCGCGGCCGACGCCCCCTTCCTGGAAAAACGGCTCGACGCCCAGCGCGAGCTGCTCCGCCTGGCAGAGATGACCTACGAGCAAGGCGAGACGGACTACGCCGCGCTCGCCCGCCAGCGGCTCGCGGTCCTCGACGCCGAGCGCGCCCTGGCCCTCCACGCCGCCCGCCGCGACGCGCTCGACGCCACCGGCGACCCGGACCTCGCCCTCGCCGACCGCCGCGCTCGCGCCCCGCGCTGACCGCGCCGACGTCCCCGTGCTGACGACCGCCCGCCCCCTCTTCCTCGACGTCCCCGCCACGTACGCCGACCCCGCCGGCCTCGCCGACCAGCAGGCCGAGGGCGCCGTCTCCCTCGTCGTCGTCCGCTACCCCGCCGGTCCCGCGGGGGCCGACCCCGCCGGGCCGACCTACGACGCCTTCGCCGCCGTCTCCGGCGGCCTCCTCGCCGTCGCCCGGAGCACGCCGGACTACCGCTTCCCCGTCACCCCGGCCACGGCCCTCGCCCGGTTCCACGACGCCCGGGAGAGCGACCACGGGGACCCGCCGACCCTCTCGCTCTACGCCCTCGACGAGGCCGACTGCGCCCGCTTCCTCGAGTCGGCCTACTTCGCCGAGTGCCTCAAGCTCCACGTCGACGGCCCGGCCTCGGCCCCGCTCGTCGCCGAACAGCTCGCCCGCTCTGGCTGCCGCGTCGGCCTCCTCGAGCTCAACGACTTCTCGGAAGGGGCCGCCCCGCGCGTCGCGCTCCTCGACCTCGACCAGCTCCTCGGCGACGCTACCGGCGACGACGTCGAGTTGGGCGATACCGACGCTGTCGCCCTCGCCCTCGCCCCCCACCTCGACGGCGTCGCCGGACGCGCGCTCCTCTACGACCGCGACAAGAACCGGGCGACGCTCCCCGACCGCGCCGGCCACGGGTTCGGCCTGGAGGCCGCCGTCGCGCAGGCCGACCGTCTGGCCGCTGCCCGCCGCGACGTCCGGCCGGCCCCTCCCCCCGACGAGGAGCCCCCGCC
>NZ_MQWD01000011.1 GCF_002283365.1 Rubrivirga marina
CGGCGGGTTCTGCCGCCCGCTTCCGTCGTGTCCTTCACTCGCTCCTGGACAGCTCGAACCGCTGGCGGTAGCAGACCCACCTCTCCTCGTGCTCCCCGTAGCGGACCACCACTTTCCCTCGGCTGAAGAGCTGCTCGCTGAGGAACGACTCTGGCCCGGTGGGAATGAGGGTGTACGTGACCACGATGTGCCGGAAAGAGGAATCCCCTCCTGGGATGACGGCTCGGGCATCGACTCGACCGCCCACCACGCGGTAGTTCCCTCGTGAGACGATCGGGCCGTAGTCGTCCCGGGATGTGAGCGAAGTCCGCATGTCCTCGACGGACCGCGCCACGAAGAAGTCTCCGTCGGTAGAGAAGGCCATCGCACGGCCGTTTAGGGTTCCCTCCCCGTCCGTAACGCGGGGGTCCGTCCGGCCGCATGACTCGTTCCCACCGACCGCGACGTAGACGCCAACGTTCGAGAACGGGAGGGCAGACGCCACGGAGGGTTCGGCGTGGAGCCGCCCGCTCGTACCCCGCCAAGCGCACCCGGCAGTGATAGCCGTCAGGAGGACAAAAACAGAGAGCGCGGGGCGGTTCAACGGACGGGACGCGAGGGACTCGCTCCAGCATAGGTCGGTGCGGGAGCGGCCCTCTGGTGCAACCGAACTACAGGCGCCGGGGCGGCAGAACGATTGGCGA